>DASTYE010000032.1:0-40581 GCA_035765135.1 Gemmatimonadaceae bacterium
TCCCATGCCCGAAGTGACCCTACTTCCCCTCGACCAGCCTGCCGCGGAAGAGCTCGCGGCGGGCCCGGAGGCCTTTGCGCGGGCGCGCGACATCACTCTTGTTCCGACCTGGCCCACGGTGGTAGACATCGCGACCCAGACCGCGCGATTTCTTGCCGCCACGCCGGCACGAGCACCATGGGGAGCCTACCTCACTCTCGAGATGCCAGAGCGCCGGCTCGTGGGAACCTGCGCCTTCAAGGGCAACCCCGACGCGGACGGCATCGTCGAGATCGCCTATTTCACCTTCCCCGGTGAGGAGGGACGCGGCCTGGCGACCACGGTCGCCCACGCGCTGTTCCAGATCGCCAGCAGTGCAACGCCGCCGGCCGTCGTCGTCCGCGCCCATACCCTTCCGGAAGTGAACGCCTCGGTGCGCGTACTCCAGAAGGCGGGGTTCCGCCACCTGGGAGAAGTGATCGATCCCGAAGACGGACGGGTGTGGCGATGGGAACGACCGGCCCGCGCGATATGACGCGACTCCTTGCGTGCATCGTGATGCTTGCCGGATGCGCGCCACCGAACCCGCCGGCAGCGGCTGCGCCACCACCCGCTGCGCAAAACCCGTCGCCGATGGCCGAAGAGACGCGCGCTCACGAGCGTCTCGAACAAAAGGAGCTGGCGGGCGTCAGGCGCTCATTCCCGGGGCCGGGCGGCAAACCGGTCGAGCTCTTCGTCCCGGAGAGCGCGCGCGGACGCGATGACGTAGATCTCGTTATGCATTTCCACGGAGCCGCCTGGCTTCCCCATCAGGCGGTGGCCGCGCTCGATGATCATACGGTGTCCGCGGTGCTGAACCTCGGCACGGGATCGAGCGTCTACCACCGCACGTTCACCGATCCGGCAACGTTCGACTCGCTGCTGACTGGCGTGATCCGCGAAGTCTCCGCCGTCAGCGGCAAGGCGGTGCGAGTCGACCGCATCGCGTTGACGGGATTCTCCGCCGGCCACGGCGCCATTCGCGCCATCCTGCTCGAGCCCCGACATTTCGCGAGAGTGAGCGCGGTGCTGCTCCTCGACGGGATGCACACGTCGTACGTCCCCGAGCGAACCGTGCTCGCCGCCGGAGGCTCGATCGACACCACCAATCTCGTGGCTTTCGCGGAATTCGCGCGGGCGGCCATTCGTGATCAGAAACGATTCGTCGTCACGCACTCGGAGATTTTTCCCGGCACGTTCGCCAGCACCACCGAGACCGCCAACTGGCTCCTGCGCACGCTCGGGCTCAGGCGCACACCGGTGCTGCGGTGGGGACCGCGCGGGATGCAGCAGCTCAGCGAAGTGCGCGCCGGCCGCTTCGAGCTCCTCGGGTTTGCGGGCAACTCGGCCCCCGACCACGTTGACCACTTGCACGCGATGCCCGAGCTTCTGCATCGCACGCTCGAGAAATAGTCCTTCGCTACTCGTCCCCGGAGTCACCATGCCGCGTCTCCGCATCGCCTTCATCCTCTGGGTTCTTCTCGCAGCCCCGATCGCAACCGCGCAGACGGTCCAATACCGCTCGCCGGCCGGCGTCGTCTATCGCGCGCAGGTTGACACCGGACCGGTTGCCCGTGCGCGAGCTGTCGCCGATTCCACGAGTGCGGAGCTCCTCATGCAGTTAGGCATCCGGCAGGCAGCCTTCTGGCAGTTTCGCGAGGCGATTCAGAGCTTCACCCGCGCGATCGCGCTGACGCCGCGGAACGCAATGCTCTACCGCTGGCGCGGGCACCGCTATCTCTCGGTTCGCGAGCTCGATCGAGCCCTGGCTGATTTCGCCCGAGGCCTCGCGCTCGACAGCGCGAACTACGGCATCTGGTATCACCTCGGTGTCGTTCGATTCGTGCGCGGCAATTTCAACGGTGCGGCGGCCGCCTTCGCCCGCGCGCAGCCGATGGCTCCCGACGCTGGTGAGCTTGCGGGTGCGACCGACTGGCTCTGGATGTCGCTCGCCCGGGCCGGGCGACGCGCCGAGGCGGATGCGATGCTCGCGCGGCGTCCGGATTCGTTGGAGACGACGAACGCGTATCGACAGCGGCTCCGTCTCTACCGCGGGGAGATCGCTCCCGATTCGGTGCTCACCCCCGCCGACACCGCCGGAGTTGCCGTGGCGACGTTGAGCTATGGCGTCGGGAACTGGTACCTCGTGAACGGAGACACGGCGCGGGCTCGACAGTGGTTCCAGCGCTCCGTCGCGTCGGGAGGGTGGCCCGCTTTTGGATTCATCGCCGCCGAGGCCGAGCTGCGCCGGCTGAGGCGGCGGCGTTAGGCGATCAGCAGCCCTTCCCCCACACGGGTGGCGACATGGTGACGAGGGCGCGGAACCGTGGGTCGCGGTGGAGCGGCGCGAAGGGCGGGTCGCAGCGGAGGTGAAGCTGAAAGTGCGCGTCGTGCAGCGGCTGATGTCGGGCGAGCGCGCGCAATGCACCACCGGCATCGCCGAGCGCCGTGTAGGCGTGCGCGAGATACAGCGGCGTGTGCACCGGCAGCGGGTCGAACCCGACCGCCAGCGATTCCGCGCGCGCGATGAGCGCTCGCGCCTCGGCTCGCCGCCCTGCCCGTGCCTTCGCCAGGGCGAGCCCCGCCAGCGAGTTCATGTATTCCGCGTCGGTGCTCAGGCGGACTGCCGCCTCGAACAAGGCTTCCGCTCGATCATGATCTCCCCGCTCGACGGCGATGTTTCCGGCAACCTGACGCGCAAGGAGATAGTTCGGGTCGAGACGCAGTGCACTGTCAGCCCAGACTGCAGCGCTGTCGAAGTTCCAGCGCCAATAATGAGCCTGCGCGAGAAACCCCAATCCCTGCTCGTAGGTCGGCCTGAGGCGCACGGAGCGGCGCCACCCCTCGAACGCAGCATCGAGGTTCCCGGTCTCCGCCTCGAAAACCGCGAAATGATGCCATGCCTCCGCCTGGGTGGAATCGAGCTCGATCGATCGGCCAATGGCACGCAGCGACGGTCTCAGATCGATGCGATCTATCCGGTGTCTCAGGATGGCTTGCGTCATCCAGGCGTCGGCGCTCATCGAGTCGATGGCAAGCGAGCGGTTGACCGCCGCGATTCCCAGCGGCAGCAGACGCTCCGATGGCACGTGGGGAATACGGAACGCGCGCTGCTCTGCACGCGCATAGGCCTTCGCCAATGCGTTCCATGCAGGCGCGTACGAGGAATCACGCGCAATCGCGGCGCGCAGGGTGCTCGCTGCTTCGGCGATACCCTCCGGGGTGCGAGTCTCGTAGGCGCGAACGCCGCGTTCGTAGAGCGCGACGACCTCCGGATCCACCGGCCGCGACCGGCCGGCGGCAGTTGCCATCACGCCCCAGGTCAGGAGGCCCGTCAAAGTGATCGCGCCAACGACCCTGACAGCCCCGCCAAGTTTTGTCCGTCGCCGAGCCGCGGGCCGTACCGACACCGGCTTGCGCAGCGCGCCGAGAAACTCGGCGACTGACGGAAAACGATCGGCAGGCGTGCGCTCCAGCGCGCGCAGCGTGGCCCGCTCCACCGCCTCCGGCACCGTCGAGCGCACGGTCGAGATCGATCGAGCCGGCTCGGCGATGCGCCGAGCGATGATCGCCTGCGCATTGGGACCGCTGAACGGCGGTTCTCCGGTGATCATCTCGTACAGCACTGCCGCCAGACTGTACTGGTCGCTCCGTGCGTCTACCGCTTCGCCCACCGACTGCTCGGGACTCATGTACGCGGGAGTTCCGATGCTCAATCCGGTGCTGGTCAATCGCTCCGCGCCGGTGGTGCCTAACGCCTTCCCAATGCCGAAGTCCACTACGTAGACGTGATCGCCGACGAGGCAAATGTTCTCCGGCTTGATGTCGCGGTGCACGATCTGATGACGGTGCGCCGCATCGAGAGCGCCGCCCACGGCCTCGGTGATGCGCAATGCCTCATCGATGGGAAGCTGGCGCTCACGGTCCAGACGATCGCGGAGAGACTCGCCCTGCAGGTACGGCATCGCGTACCACGGCGTGCTCGTCCCATCGGGGCCATCGAGGACTCCCGAATCCAGCACCGGAACGACACTCGGATGCTGGAGGCGCGCGGTGATGCGAAGCTCACGCAGAAACCGATCGATCCCAATGGCGCCGGCGAGCTCGGGATGCAGCGTCTTGATCGCCACCACGCGGTCGTGCTGCACGTCGCGCGCGAGCCAGACGGTCGCCATTCCGCCGCGTCCAATGACACGCTCGATGGTGTACCGATTGGCGAGGACGGCGCCGGTCAGGTCCATGTGAGGCGGTGGTGCGCGCGGAGGGAAGGCGGGGACTGCGACGCCAAGTTAGCTCTTTGTCTGAGCTTTCGCGACTCCGAGTCGCTATGCCTGCGGTCGGCAGCCTGTCATTGCCGCCGCCTCAGCGGGCTCGTATCCTTCGCTCGAGCGCGAGGGGCGCCACCAGTCCGCGGAAAGGGCCGTGCCCACCCACTGCAGCTTTCGACAACACGATCCTTCTTTCAGCCTGACGCGGGCGGACTCCAGGCGCTTCCATGAAAGGAGGTCGTCATGGGCACCGTCGCCCTCTCCCCGCGTGTCAATCTCGAGCAGTCCAAAAAGCAGGCGAAGGAGCTGCTCGAGTCGTTCAAGGCGGGCGATCCGGAGACGCTCGATCGCATTCGATGGAACCACCCGCGATTCCGCGGGCTCACCGATTCCGAGATTCGGACGCGCAAGTTCGTGCTCGCCGACGCGCAGCTCGTCATCGCCCGGCTCCACTATTTCGACAGCTGGCCGAAGCTCCTTCGGCACATCGAGACGGTCACTCGAAACGATCCACACGTGATGCGATTCGAGACGGCCGCCGACGCGATCATCTCCGGTGACCTCGCGACGCTCGGCGCGCTGCTGCTCGCGCATCCGGAGCTGATCCGTCAACGCTCCACCCGGGGACATCACGCACCGCTCCTGCATTACATCACCGCGAACGGCGTCGAGAATTACCGGCAGCTCTCCCCGACGAACGCGGTCGAGGTCGGAACGCTGCTGCTCGACTCGGGTGCCGAGGTAGACGCGACGAGCGAGGCCTACGGCGGCGGCAGCACCGCGCTCGGACTCGTGACGACGAGCACGCCCCCGCGACGGGCAGGTGTACAACTCCCACTCATGAATCTCCTGCTCGATCGCGGCGCGGCGATCGATGGTGTAACGCCAGGGGCGAGCTCCGTCATGGCTGCCCTGGCCAACAACTGCCCGGAGGCCGCCGCCGCGCTCGCCGAGCGTGGCGCGCGCGTCGACGACATCGTCGCGGCTGCGGGGATTGGACGCCTCGATCTCGTGAGGCATTTCGCCAAGGGTGCCACCCCGGAACAGCGCGACAACGCCTTCGTCATGGCGGCGAGATACGGCCATCATGAGATCGTGGAGTATCTGCTCGATGCCGGCGTCGACATCGCCGCTTCGGACGGAATGACCGCCCTGCATGAGGCGGCCGGCCACGGCCATCTAGGCCTCGTCGATCTATTGATCGAGCGAGGCGCGCCGCTCGAGAAAAGGAACGTCTACGGCGGGACGGTGCTCGCCAGCACGCTATGGTTCGCGTATCATCACGAGCCGTTGGGCTCCGAGCGCATCGACTATTCCGACGTGATCGACAAGCTCATCGACGCCGGGGCGAGGGTAGACGCCTACCCCCGCATGCGGGAGCACATCGACGAGGTGTACCGTCGCGCGGGAAAGCGACCGCCCTGGAGACGGGATTGATCTCACTACGGACCTCGGAGCCGAATCCTTGGCGCGCATCGGACGGATAGTCGCAGTCACAGCGGCACTCAGCGTGGTCGGCGCGGTGTTCGGGGCCATCGCCGGCGTCGTCGCTCTTTTCCTGAGCCTGCTCGTGACCGGCTCGGGTGACCTCGGCGGCGCCACGTCGACCGTCGTCCTGTATGCCGCGCTCATTGGTGGCGCGCTCGGTGCGTTAGGCGCGCCGGCGGCAGCCTGGCTTCTGTTGCGACACGTGCCGATTGGCAGGGCCATTTTCTGGAGCGGACTCGGTGCGACCGTCGGCGGCGTTGGGGGGTTGCTCGCCACTGTGTGGCTGCAAGCGGGGGATGAAATCAGGAACGCCGTCCTCGGGGCGATCGCCGGCTTCCTCGCCGCGGCGCTCGTCCTGCGGTTGCGGGCGCCGAGGCAGGCGCGTTCCGGGTCATCGCGCAACGAGCCCTGACGGCTTGAAGCATAGAGGACACAGAAGGCTGTTCCGGCTCGTTGCGGACCAATCCACGCCCCACAGCGAACTAGAACCTGTACGTCAGCGCCGTATAAATCTGATCACTGCTTTCCCACCCACCCTGCTCCCGGGACGCGGACAGCAGGAGATACCAGGCACGGCCGAGCGATACGTCGGTGTCGAGCTCGATCCACGTCACCGTGAGCCGGTCGGCGATCGCCGCGGCCGCCGTACCGGGGGCGGGGGTGTCGCGACGCATGCCGCCCGTGAGCTGGACATGCAGGTTCAGCAGGGGACTCCCGGATAGAGCGAGCGTCTGCAGCGACCCTGATGCCGCCGCCGTCCGGAAAGCAGACGCGCGCGCGCGAACACCCACGGGGATTCCGCGAACCGAGGGAACCCCCGCGGTCACCGTGTAGACATCCGACCCGTTCCGCCTCGTCTCCCCCGTCGCCGCTGTGTCCACCGCGCCGCCCGTGGAGCGGCGGACATCGATGCCCGCCGTCACTCCGCCCTTGAGATACGCCTGCGCTCCGGCCCACACACCGGTGCGGAACGTGTCGTCGAAGGCAATGTCGGGCGAGACGTAGTTGCGATAGAGACGCACGTTGCGACGAGTGTCGTACCCGCCGCGCAGCGAGATCTGCTCGGTCGCACGCACGTTCAGCGACACGAACGAGCTCGTCGGGCTCAGCGTCGATTCGCCGGTCTCCAGCTTCCACCCGCGATTGTAGTCGACTTCCTGCGAGGCGTAGAGCGAGATCTTCGGCCCATACCACGACGCGGACAGGAAGGCGAACTCGCGATCGACCGCCGGCCCATCGTACGAGCTGACGCCGCCAAGCGTGACCGCCAGGTTGGTACGCTCGCGGGGGGTCCCGCGAACCGCCACGTACGCGCCCCATTCGCGCTCGCGCGTCGAGTGTCCCATGTCTCCAGCATCCGGCTGGGTGCCGGCGAAGGCGCCGACGCCAAAGCGTTTGCGCTCCACGCCCAGCAATGCGCCATCGAACAACGAGACCGGCGCAAGATCGGTCGAGTACTGGCGACCAAATCGCAGCCGGGCGCCGTTAGGCGCGTTGAAGCCGACCCACGTTTGGTAGACGAGCATCGAGGTCCGACTCGGCGCGATGATGCCGTCGATCGAGACCGACCTCGTGCGACGCGCGCGGGCATCGACAGCCACCTCGATCGATTGGACGCCCGGCATCGTCCCGTCCAGCCGGACATCGAAGGCGGGCTGTGCCAGTTGAGCCTGGCCACTGTCACGCTCCCAGGTGGCGAGGTATCGCACTCCGATTCGCCCCCGCAACGAGTGCGCACGCGACGCCGTGCTCTGAGTCCGCCGCGACCGGGTGGGCTGCACCGCGGGCTGCGTGTCACGTTGGGCTATCGTCGTTGGCTGACGCGTGTATCGAACCGAATCGCCGACGGCCAGACTTTCCAGCCCTGACACGGCGTCACACTGCGCACGGCTCGGCGAAACGAAGCGTACCCGCAGCTGCGCGATGACGCGCCCGCCCCGCGGGACATCGAGGAGTGCGCCCTCGGTGACTCCATCACGCTCGCCGGCGCTGATGTACACCGAGCTCCCCGAGATGTACGTCACGCGCGCGTACGCGGTCTCGACCCGCTGCGCCCCGACGGGCATGACGACCGCGGCGCAGAGGGCAGCCACCGCGGGGGCGATCATCAGCGCACGCATCACGGTGCCCTCCCGTTCCGGTGACACGAGTAGCACAGCTGACTGTCGTACGCGTATCCCGACTCGCCTTCGTGATGACCGTCGGTCTCGGTTCTTTCATGACAGGTCAGGCAGGTGAACACCGAGTAGTTCGTCGGGGTGGTGTGACAGGTCGCGCACGACGACCAACGGCCTCGGTGCGCCCCCGAGTAGATCGGGAAGAACAACGCGTCGTGATCGAACGACGCACCCTGCCACCCGTTCGTGTTGTGGCAGCTCGCGCAGTTCGTCGGGAAGCCCGCCGACGTGTGACCGGGGTTGGTGGTGTTCTGATAGTCGGTCAGGTGACACGACTCACACACCGTCGACTTTCCGACGTACACGCCGTCGGCGTGACACGCACTGCATGCGACTCCTCGATGTCCCCCGGTGAGCGGGAAGCTCGTTCCGGAGTGATCGAACGCCGCGCGGTTCCAGTACGTCGGCGTGTGACAGCTGCCGCAATCGTTCGAGAATCCGGCGGCGACGTGATCGGGTTCCTTGGTCGCCAGCTGCTGTCGCTGGTGACACCCCACGCAGTCAGTCGGACGTCCGGTGAAGCGCCGTTGCCCTTGTGCCGCGGGAATGTGGCAGCTCTCGCAGTCGGCCATGCGATGCGCACCCGCCAGCGGGAACCGCGTGACCTGGTGTGATCGCAGCATCGCCGACCGATCGATGAACGACGACGTGTTGTGGCATCGCGAGCAATCGGCGCCCAGCTCCGCGAGGTGCGGATCCTCGTGACAGGAGGCACAGCTCCCGCTCGTTCCGCTGAAGTCGAGCTTCACGTGACAGGACCGACAGGTCGTCGAGCCGTGCGCCCCCTGGAGCGGGAACGACGCCGGATGCTTGAAGGCGCTGGTAACTTTCGCCGGCGTCCACGAGCTGCTGGCGTGACACGTCGAGCAGTCCTGGAACAGCGGGCCGTGCGGGTTCGTCGTCGTTTGCTGGGCATCTACGCGCGAGACCGGCATCGCCGCTCCGAGGACGGAGATGAAGACGGCTGCCGTAATGGACCAGAGCCTGTTCATCGTTTGCCTCCCGAGTGGCATTGCTCGCAGCGAACGACCGTACCGCGATACTGCAGCCGACCGGAGCCCTTCGCCCGCACATGACACGACGTGCACGGGACCCTCGTGTGCGCGGGCGAGAGCGGGAACTTGCTGTCCCGGTCATGGTCGAATCGTTCGGCGGGTGTGAAGACGTCGAGGGAATGGCACGATTCGCACGCGCCGCGGTCCTTGCGTGAGGCGAACTGCTGTCCGTGCGGCGACTGATGACACGACGTGCATGTCGTCGCCGCCTCGAAGGTGAGTGGTGCCAGTCCGCGTCTCCGCGCCGCTTCGTGGAGGAGCGTCACCTGGCGTCGCGGATCGCGACGCTGAAGCTCGCGATGACATTCGGCGCACGGCACCGTCCGGTGCGCTCCCTCGAGCTTGAACTCGTACGCCTCGTGGCTGGCGACGGTCAACGTGGACGGCGTGAAGCCGTTGACGGTGTGACACGACTCGCACGTAGCATTGGACACGCTCCCCCCGTTCCCGCTGCGCGCCTGTTTCGCCGGCGTCGCGACGTGCGGGTCGAGGTGACAGCTCGTGCAGCTGGAGGACGAGGGACGAAGATCCGCCACCGTACGCGCTCCATTCACCGCTCGGCCGGCCGCCGTCGGCTGGGGCCGATGGCAATCGGCGCAGCGCGCGATTTGATGTCGCCCGAGCAGCGGGTACTTCGTCGCCTGGTGCTGCGCGATGGTGAACGTGGACGGCGAGAACCCGTTCACTTCGTGACAGACGGCGCAATCGACGGCCCGGCCGGCGAGTGTCGCCTGCCCGCGATGCGGATCGGAGTGACAGGTCGCGCACGTCGAGAACGCCGGTCGGTTGATTCTCGCCGGGTAGCCGACGTGACACTCCGCGCAGGCGACGGTCCTGTGCTCTCCCGCGAGCGGGAAGCGCGTGCGATCATGGTCGAATGCGCCGCGCTTCAGCTTCCGGAAGCCGGTGGTCACATGGCACGACGAGCACTTCGCCATGGTCGGCGCCTTGTGCGGATCGGCGTGGCAGCTCGAGCACTCCTTCGCCGGAACCGGCTTGAACACCGGGATGAGCTTCCCGTCCGCGGCGCGGCGCGGATTGAGCCGCGGCGCGAGATGGCACGCATCGCATTCGGTGTCCCGGTGCTCGCCGGTGAGCGGGTATTTCGTCTTCTGGTGATCGAAGTTCGGGGCGGGTTTCCAGCCGGCGACGTCGTGACAGCTCGTGCATTTCGCGCCTAGCGTCGGGCGGTGCGGATCGTCGTGACAGCTCGCGCACCGCGTGTCGAGTCCCGCCCAGCGCGGACCGCCGTCGCGCGGCGACAGCTCCGCGACCGCGTGCACGCGGAACCTCGCCTTGTGGCACCCCTCGCACTTCACGTCCTTGTGCTTCCCCTCGAGCATCCACCCCGCTTCGCTGTGATCGAAGCCGGCCTGCGACCCTTGCGGCCACTTGATGAGATCGAATTCCCGGCCCGCGTGGTCGGGGTGGCAACTGGCGCACGTGCCGGCCGCCGCCTCGCCGCGGGCGTGATAGCCGCGATCTTCCTGCTTCAGCGTCGCGATCTCGCGGTGGCACGCCAGACATTTCTGCGTCGTCGGCTCCTTGCGCCCGCCGTGGCACTTGGCGCAGCCTAACGGCACGTCGAGCGAGGCGTGTGGGCGCGCGAGCGGACCCGGCGAGAGCTGGGCGGCGAGGCCACGCGGCAGGGTCATCGCCACGATGACCCCCAACGCGCCGAGGAGGAGGCGAAAGCCGGGAGCACGATGGGCATCACGCACCGAGCGCCTCCGCCGCGGGAAGGCCGAGCTCCTTCTCCACCATCCTGATACCGATCTTGTCGAGGAGCCCCTGCGGCGGGTTGCCACCGATGCGCACGACGACGTCGTCCACGGGCAGGATGCGTGGTTGTCCACCGACGTCGAGCACGACGACGTCATCGCGAATCTCGCGCACCTGGCTCCTGAGAACGACCGCCACTCGGCCGCTGGCCTGCGCCGCCTTCAGCTTTTCGAGGTTGCGGGGCTTCACGCGATCGAACGACTCGCCGCGATAGCTGAGCGTGACCGTCGTGCCCTTCTGATTCGCCAGACCGATCACCGATTCGATCGCGCTGTCGCCACCCCCGACGACCAGCACACGGCGGCCGGCGAAGTCCGACATTTCGGCGATGTCGTAGACGACGCGGCTGCTCTCCTCGCCGGGAACACCCAGCCGGCGCGGTGTGCCGCGGCGCCCCATGGCGAGCACGACGCAGCGGCCTCGATAGGCAGCGCCGCCAACCACGCGCACCACGAACGTGTCACCGGCGCGTTCGACGTTTTCAACCCGCTGGCCGGTGATGACGTGCAACCCGGCGCGTTTCACTGCGCTCTCCCACACCTGTAGAAGCGCTTCCTTGGATGCGTCGGCGACCCAGAGATCACCGTAGAGCGGGATACTCACCGGCTCCGCGAGGAGCAGCTTGTGCCGCGGATATTTGCGGACGCTGTCGGCCACCGTCCCCTGCTCGATCAAGGCGTAGCGCAGTCCCGCGCGCACGGCCTGCAGTCCGGCGCTCAGCCCCGCCGGTCCACCGCCGACGATAATGACGTCGTGCACGTCGTCGGAGGCATCGTGGCGAAGCGCGCCGCGTGCGACCGCCTTCTGCCGCATCGCGTGCACGTGCTCGATCGCGATCTTCCCTTCGTTGACCGCGTTTTTGATGAGACCGCGCCCGCCGAGCTCGCCGACGATGTAGAGACCGGAAATGTTGGTCTGGAAGTTCTGGTCGAGCGCCGGGACTACCACGCGATTGACCGCCGCCCCACGAGCCATCGCGATGGCGCCGACCGGACAGGCCTTCGCGCAATCTCCATGTCCCTTGCACTTGTCGGGATCGATGACGGCGAGCTTGCCGCGCATCGTGAGCGCGCCGTCCTCGGGACACGCCGACGCGCACGCGCCGCAGCCGACGCAGACATCGTTGCGCACGTGCGCACGAAGGGGAGCATTGTCATTGCTCGCGGAGACCGGCGCGGCGATCGGCGCCGAGAGCAGCTCGAACGCCTGCTGCGGCACGCCACAGCGCGGGCAGGTTGCGGCGTCCGCGGCAACTAGCGCGCGACAACGCCGGCAGCGGTGCGGAGGCCTCGCGGCACGCTGCTCCGCCTTTCGCTCGCGGCGCACGTGCAGCCAGATGGAGAGGACCGTCATCGCGACGAAGACGATCGTCACGATGGTCATGTTGAGGTCCTCGATCGCTCGCAGGGCGTCGATCACCAGAACCAGGTGGCCCCTACCGCCACCACGACCGCGACGTGAATGACGACGGCGAACAACGCCATGATGGCGATCGGCCGATGCAACAAGTGCCAGTAGCGAAAGATGCGTTGCGTTCGCTGCAGCATTCGCACTTGCTGCTCGAGAGCGATCTCTCGCGTGGCAAGATCGACCGCTTTCTCGAGCGTGCGGTCATCGAGGCGGTGGCGTCCTGGCAGGTTGCGCCAGCGGCGCCGCAGCTGGCGACGCATGCGCCATCGCGTGAAGTCGGCGGCGATCATCCCGAAGAAAGCACGCAGGAGGCCAGGCGAGACGCGTCCACTCGCCGCACCGCTCAGCGTCTTCTCCAGCTCCCCCGGATCGAGTCCGGTCGTGGCGGCGAGCTCGGTGACCATCGAGCGCCGCGCGGACGCAATCTCCTCGAGCGTGAGCTCGAGCCCCGACTTGCTCCGCGGGATGCGCATGTAGAGGTATCGCCCAACGATGCCGCTCGCCCACACGATCATCATCGCGTGGAAGCCGAGGCCGATGATTCCGCCGAATCGCCACGCCGCGTGCACCGCGAGGAGCAGCGGCATGACCAGCGCGAACGTGATGTGGACGTCGAGCCACTTCCCCACCGAACCCATCCACGCGAGGCCGCGAATCTTTTTCCGCAGCGGATAGAGCCAGAGGAAGATGAAGATCGCGACGGCGAGAATGCCGGCCGTTTGTCCGACGTATCCCGACGGACGCAGGTAGACATGCAGCGGCGAGCGCACGCGCTCGGCCATCGGGAGCATGTAATAGGAATAGCCCGCCGCGTTCGCGCCGATGAGCACGAGCGTCGCGGTAGCCAGGACAAAATGATTGGCGCGAGAAACGGCACGCGTCGCTGGGGCGGGACGCGAAGTGGACATGACGAGGGGCTTCCTTTCGGTACGGTGGGGGGTCCTTACTGAGCACACGCGCGGATCGCGCATCGGTAACCGCAAAACCCTTGCGTCAGTACGCCCGCGCTGGAGCGGCGTGTCGCGCATCACAGCGATTCAAAACGTTACAGCGTCTCACGTTTCGATACAGCGCGCCGCGGCGGCGCTATCGGGCCTGCAGGTGCGGTTGCATCTCGCGGGGCATCTTCTCGCGACTAGCCTGAACTGCGTTAACCACAGAGAACACAGAGAGCACAGAAGAAACAACGGCGAGGTCTTTTACAAAAGCTCCCGCCGTTGCAGTTCTCTGTGCTCTCTGTGTTCTCTGTGGTTAATGCAGTCCGGCTCGTTGTGCGATGACCCCGCACCCTGCCGCCGTTTGCGCCACGACGCAGGTGATGTGCCGACCATCCGCGTGAACGCTCGACTGAACGCCGCCTCGGACTCGTAACCGACGGCAGCGGCGACGGCGATAACTTTCGCGTCGCCATCTCGCAGCATGCGTGCGGCGTTCTGCATCCGCCATTGCTTGAGGTAATGCATCGGCGGAACACCGACGAAGTGCGTGAACCGCTCGGCGAGCGCGGACCGCGACACGGCCGATTCGTCGGCGAGCGCCTGGAGCGTCCACGCGCGCGCAGGATGTCGATGCAACAAGGCCAGTGCGCGTGCGACGATCGGATCTCTCAGACCGGCGAGCCAGCCCGTCTGCTCCGGTGCAAGCGACTCCAGGTGACGACGCACGACCTCGACGAACATCAGCTCGGCGATTCGCAGCAGAACCGAATCGCTCCCCGCCCTCTGCTCGCGCCGCTCCGCCATCGCGAACTCGATGAGGGAATCGAGCCGGTCATGCGTGTCCGGCGCGCGCGGAACGCGGAGCACGCGAGGGAGCGCGCTGAGGATGGGATTGAACGGACGCACATCGCAACCGAGGAATCCGCACAACACCTGCACCTGCTCCGACCCGCCTCCACCTTCCTCCACCATGAACGGCAGCTCGTGCTTCGCCATCAGGTGAAAGAACTCGACGACCTCATCGGGAGGCCACGCGCCAGGCGCGTCCGCCGGATGCGACAACGCGTACGGGTCGCCGTGGGGGATGACGACCACATCGCCGGCCTCGAGACCTAGCGCGGCACCGCCGGCACCACGGCACCAGCACCGGCCCTTCAGTACGACGTGATACGAGATCAGATGCTGCGCGCCCGGCAGGATGACTGGCGTGAGCGTGGAGCCGGACGGCACCTGCGCGGACCACGGCGTCGTCGCGTCGGTGAGGAAGAACAGGGCGGCGTTGAGACGAACGGCGCGCAACACATCCGAGAGGATGTCGGCGCCCTCGACGGACGGTCGAGCAAGCACTTCGGACGGTTGGTCATTGTTCGCCCGCACGTCCCGATCCTACGCTACGTCATCCCAACACGGAAGGACGATGCGCCCGATACGACACCGACTGATGGCGGTCGCTGCGCTCGCTGTGCTGCCCGCTACCATCGCGCTCTCCAGCCGCCCGTCCGAACACCCGGACGCCGCCCTCATCACGACGTGGAACGCGACCGCGTACGAGATCGTGTTCGCGGAGGACAGCTTCCGAACGTTCAAGGGACATCGCGCGCTCGCGATGATGCACGTCGCGATGCACGACGCGATCAACGCGGTAACCCCACGATACCGGCAGTACGCGTTTCGTGGACCTGACTCCCTTGCTGACGAACGGGCAGCGGCCGCCCAGGCGGCGCACGATGTCCTGCGCGCGGCGTATCCCAACGCTGACGCCCTGTTGAAGGCCGCGCTCGAGCGGACTCTCCGAGCGTCGACAAGCCGGGCGTCGGCAACGCGAGGGATCGCGCTCGGACGGAACGTCGCGGCGGCGATCATCGAGGCGCGCCGCGGCGACGCCTTCGATACGAAAGGCACATACGCGTTCCGCACCGGAGCCGGCGTCTATCAAACGACGCCACCGTGGAACGGGTTCGTCGCGCACCCCGGCTTCGCGCGTGCGAAGCCCTTCGCCCTGACCGCGCCGAGCCAGTTTCGGCCGACGCCTCCCCCGCGGCTCGGCAGTCCGGAGTTCGCGCGCGCACTCGAAGAGGTGAAGGCATTCGGAGGAATGCGAAGCGCCGCCCGCACGCCAGATCAGACCGCGTACGCGATTTGGTGGATGGAATTCGCCGAAGGGGCCATCAATCGCCTCGCGCGACGATTGGCGGAGGAGCGCGGCCTCTCGCTCGCCGAATCTGCGCGGTTGTTCGCGCTGCTCAACATCGCTCTCTTCGACAACTACGTCGCCGTGTGGGATTCCAAGTACGAGCACAACCACTGGCGGCCGTACACGGCGATTCGAGAGGCCGACTCGACGTGGGAGCCGCTTCGTCCAACACCGCCATTCCCCGAGTACGTGTCCGCGCACGCCGCGGCATGTGCGGCCTCGTTCGAGATTCTCACGGGAGTCTTCGGCGACACGGCCTTCACGATGGAGACGCTCACCGCCCCCCAAGGGATGCCGAGCCGCCGGTTCCCGAGCTTTCGCGCCGCCGCCGCCGAGTGCGCCGACTCACGCGTACGCCTCGGCTGGCACTTTCGTTATGCGACCGACGCCGGCCTCGTGCTCGGCCGGAGCGTGGCGAGGCACGTCGCCGAGCACTACCTGACAGAGCGGTGATGGCCGTCGCGCTGCTCGCGGCTCGCGCGCTGGCTGGCATCAAGAACAGAGGGGCCATACGGATGAGGCGGATTGGGCGGATCGCATCGGATCGCTCCTGGCGCCGATTACTCTCCACGCGCAAGTCCAAAGCAGCTTTTTGTTGTCGCGCTACGGAGGGTTCAATCCACCAGGAGCAAATCCGGCCTCTTCCGCCCAATCCGCCTCATCCGGATGCACCCCTCCGTTCTTGATGCCAGCCCGGCCGGCCGTTGGCGCACGCCGAAAACCGAGGGCTTCAAGCAACCACGCCCCTGCCGGCATCGAATCGGTAACACCACTCCGGAGCGGCAAATGAGACGGCTGCTAATCATCGTCGCGGCGCTGGCAATCGCATCGACCCTGGCGTTTACCACCATGGGCGGCTGGGCCGTCGTGTCGGTCTCGAAGGTGCCTGATGCGTGGGTCACCGGAAAGCCGCTGCAGCTGACGTGGCAGGTGCGTCAGCATGGCCTCACGCGCCTCGCGGGGTTGCGACCCACGCTCGAGGCGCGATCCGGTTCGCGCGTCATCACCGGAGAGACCTGGGAGTTCGCCGAGGACGGCGCGCAGGGTTATCGCGGCACGGTCTCCTTCCCCGAGCCGGGTGAATGGCAGGTCACGATTCACAGTGGATTCGGGAAGAGCCGCGCCGTATTGCTGCCGTGGCGCGTCGTCGATCCGCAACGCCCCGTGCTCGGAACCGTCGAGGATCACCTCGGAACGATCGGCGTCGCTGCCTTTCCCGAGGCGGAGCAGGGACGCCGGCTGTTCGCCGCGCAGGGATGCGTCACCTGCCATGTGCATCGCGAGGTGCCCATCGCCGGAGAGGTGAACGACTTCGGGCCGGAGCTGACCGGCCGCCGCTTCGAGCGGGAGTACCTCGCGCGCTTTCTCGCCGATCCGTCGATCAAGCCGCCGACGAACGGGAAGCGCATGCCCAACCTCTCGCTGCGAGAGAAAGACATCACGCCGCTCATCGCCTTCATCAACGGCGAGCAGCGTTTGACACGCCGCTAGCTCGTTTCGTCCCCGCGCGGAAACACTGCCGCCGGGCACTCGTAATGGTAGCCTCACCATGCGCGCCCGCGTGCGTCGCGACTTTCGCGACGCACGCGCATATTCGTGGCTGCGCGCGAAACGAGGAGAACGGGAACGTGAAAGCCGCCGTGTGGATGGCGCTGAGAGTGATCGCGCTGACGCTGGTGCTGTTCGCCTGCTTCGCCGTCGCGGGCGGGGTCGTCGGCATCGAGGCGGCGACGAACACCGCCGAGCCCGCCGGTCAAGCGGCGTTGACGTTGCTGGCGGTGTGCTTCCTCGAGGCGGCAGTTATCAGCTACATCATCGTCCGCTCCCGCTGGAGAGGATGGCGGCTGATGGCCGCGATATTCGTCGCGTTCTACGGCGTGACGACGTTCATGTCGCAGATCGAGTCGGCGGTGTTCATCACCAGTCTCCCGCCGGGAGTGTTGCCGCGCCTCTTCCTCATGGGCGCGTTGATCGCCGCCCCGTTTTCGGTGCTCGCGGTCCTCGTCCTGGGGAAACGCAAGGCCGCGCCGGCTGAAGCCGGACCTAACGATCGGCTGGTCATGTCCGGGCGCGAATGGGCGATGAAGCTCGCCATCATCGCCGTCGTGTACGTCATCCTCTACTTCACCTTCGGATACTTCATCGCGTGGAAGAATCCCGCTGTGCCCGAATACTACGGCCAGATCGATGAAGGAACCTTCGGTGCGCACATGGCGGTCGTGCTTCGGACGACGCCGTGGCTGGTGCCGTTCCAGATTCTGCGGGCGCTGCTCTGGGTCGCGATCGCGCTCCCGGTGATCCGGATGACGAAGGGGGAATGGCAGGAGACCGCGCTGGCAATCGCGCTGCTGTTCTCGGTGGTGATGAACGCGCAACTGCTGCTCCCGAACCCGTACATGCCCGAGGCGGTGCGCATGGCCCACCTCCTCGAGACGGCGTCATCCAACTTCATCTTCGGGGCAGTTATCGGGTGGTTTCTTGCGCGACCGGCGCGACGAAATCAATGAGGAATGAGGACCAAGGAGAAAGGAATTCGATTGGCCATGCTCCTCACCCAATCGAATTCCTCGGTCCTCGTCGCTCGTTCCTCGTTTACCTGCTCACAGCAGAGAGATCGCCACCTCCTCCAGCAAGTCCATGTGCTCCTGCATCCCGCCTTCCATCCCCGACTCGATGATCGCGTCGCGCACCTCCTTGCTCGGCGTCTCCACGAGGAGCGCGAGTGACGTGCGGCCATCGGCGTCGGTGAACGTCACGATGTTCAGCGCCGCGTCGGAATCGGACGCTCCAGGCATCTCGAAGACCTCGGTGTTGACGATCCGCTCGTTAGGGATGATCTCGCGATACTCCCCGTGGAACGCGACCTCGAACCCGCCGTTGGTGGTCATCACGTAGCGCCACTTGCCGCCGACTCGCAGATCGATGTCGACGCTCTTCATCGTCCCGCGCTGTCCAGCCCACCAGCGCTTCACCAACTCAGGCGTCGTCCACGCCCTGTAGACCAGGTGTCTGGGGGCCGCGAAATCCCGGGTGATCAGGATCTGTGTGTCCGTCGGCAGCGTCACGACCGCCGTGTGCCTACTCGCCATCGTCGCCATCTCCGTTCTCCTCCATGTTGAGTTCGTCCAGCACGTCGTCGAGTCCGTCGAACCGCTCGTTCCACGACTCCTCGTAGCTCTTCACCCAGTCGTGAATCGGCTTGAGTGGCAGCCCATTGAGGCGGTACAGCCGCTTGCGCCCGTCCTCGCGAACGTCCACGAGCCCCACCTCGCGCAGCACGCGCAAGTGCTTCGAGACCTGCGGCTGGGCCAATCCCAGCATCTCGACCAGGTCGTTGACCGGTCGCTCCCCCTCGGCCAGGACATCCAGGATCTGGCGCCGCCGGGGCTCCGCGACCGCGTTGAAGGCGTCTGTGGTGGTCGCTGCTCTAGCCATGGGGAAGAATATATGTCCATATGAGCATATGTCAAGCGCCCCGTTCTTGACCAACCATGCTTGCGGCCTCGGCGGGCAAAGGGGATGATGTTCGCGTACCTCGGCCGGCCCCCGACCCTCTGCAATCCGGTGATGCGGTCCGCGATGTCCCCTCGACACTTGGCGCTTCTGATCGTCAGCGCCGGCGCGCTGAGTTGTGCGACGGCGTCGAATCGCATCGCCGAGCCGGACTCGACGGCCATCGCGATCCGCGACGTCACGGTCATTCCCATGACGGGAGCGAGCCCCTCGCCCCATCAGACCGTCGTGGTGCGCCGTGGCCGCATCGCTGAGATCGGTCCTGCCACCGAGGTACGCCCGCCCAACGGCGCGGGCATCGTCGATGGCGCAGGGAAGTACCTCATCCCCGGTCTCTTCGAGATGCACGCGCACACTTCCAAGTCGCGCGCCTCCGCCCTCGGCCTCTACGTGGTGCACGGCGTGACGACGCTGCGCGATCAGGGGAGTGAGCACGCCGAGGTGCTGCGCTGGCGTCGCGAGATCCGTGAGGGAAGCCGTGTCGGACCTCGGATGCTGATCGCGGGACCGTATCTCGAGTCTCTCCAGAACATCGAGCGGATGCGTCGCGATCCGCCCGGGGAGCGTGTCGAGCCGTTCGAGCGCGCGCGCATCCCCATCGGATCTCCGGCGGACGCCCGTCGCGTCATCGACTCGCTCGCCAGGCTGGAGCTCGATCACTTCAAGATCCGCACGGTGCAGGACGTGGAAACCTATCGGGCGTTAGGCAGGGCCGCGGATGCGCACGGCAAGCGACTCGTCGGCCACGTCGTCAGCCCATCTCCCGCGGATTTTCTCGCGGCGGGGCAGGATGGGATGGAGCACGGCTTCCCGATCTCGATCGACTCGTTGTCGCTCGAGGACCGGATGGCGTTCTGGCGTCAGCTCGCCGCGAGGGATGTCGGTGTCGTGCCGACGATCGTGACGGTCACCGAGTCGGTGTTTCGCCCGCCGGAGTACTTTCGCACGCTCGTGACCGACACCACCGCCACCGTGCACCCGCTGAGACCCTACCTCTCGGCGTTCCTGATTCTGGATTGGCGCGAGCAGGTCGAAGAGGTGACACCGGAGCGCCGGGCGTACTTCGAGCGCTATTGGCCGACCGGGCTCAAGCACCTCCGGGAGATGCGCGCAGCCGGCGTCCGGATGATGGCAGGCTCGGACGTCGCGGTGCTCAACGTCTTCCCTGGTGCTTCACTCCACGAGGAACTGCGACTGTTCGTGGACTCACTCGGAATGAGTCCGATGGAGGCGCTGGCGAGCGCGACACGAAGACCGGCCGAGTGGCTGGGACTGGCGGATTCGGTCGGAACGATTGAACGGGGGAAGGTGGCCGACCTCGTCCTGCTCGATGCGGATCCGCTTGCGGACATCACCAATACCCGCCGAATTTCCGCCGTACTGTTGCGCGGGGAGCTGTTTCGCCGAGCCGAGCTCGACGCGCTCCTCGCCAGCGTCCGCGCGATGCCGGACGTACGCGTGAACGATTGGGTGCGATGAGCACGACCGCGAAAACAGGTGTGATCGAGCGATTGACGCCGCCGGTCGAGGGCGCCGACCTTCGCGCCCTCGCGCATCTTCTGGTCGATGCGGTCGAGTCCGGCGCGGCCGTGAGCTTCGTCGCACCACTCACCGTCGAGCGCGCCGAGGAGTGGTGGCACAAGACCACCTCGGCAGCCCACTCGAAGGCGGTCTTTCTCGTCGCTCGTGATGCCGAGGGAATCGTCGGCACCGTGCAGCTGCACCCGGCGTGGGCGCCTAACCAGCCGCATCGCGGAGAGATCGCGAAGCTCATCGTCCACCGGCGAGCTCGCGGGAACGGACTCGGCACTCTGCTGATGCGAGCGATCGAGGACGAAGCACGCCGCGCCGGCATCACGCTCCTTACGCTCGACGCCAAGCGTGGCGCCGCCGCGGAGCATCTGTACCGCCAGATGGGATGGACGGCGGTCGGATCGATCCCCCGCTTCGCCGTGGATCCTGATGGAGTGACACCGCACGATGCGGTGATCTTCTACAAGGAGCTCTGATTTCCAGGGGAGATGAGAGCGTGGCGGCGGGTCGCCCCGTCGCCACGTGTGTTCGTCTCAATGACCCCGAGCGAGCGTTACCCGGCCAAGTGCTCCGACAGCTCGGCCTCCTCCCTCGTGTGATGCACGGTGCCGTCCCGATGCTGTGGCGGTGCGTACAGGGTGTAGAACTTCAGGGGCTTGTCGCCGGTGTTCTTGATGTTGTGCGGCGCACCGGCCGGGACAATGACGGCGACGTCGCTCTCGACCGCGGTCTCGCGGCCATCGATGGTGACCGTGCCCTTCCCTTCCTCGAAGCGGAAGAACTGATCCGTGTTTTCATGGATCTCTTCGCCCAGCTCTTCGTCGGGCTCGAGCGACATCAGCACCAGCTGAATGTGCGATCCGGTGTAGATCACGCGCCGGAAGTCGCGATTCTCCTCGGTGCGGTCTTCGATGTCGGCGATGAAGCCTTTCATGGGATCCTCCATCTCAATCGGATTGGCGACACGACGGACGCGTCGCGCCGTTACGCCTGGGTGTCCTGCACCTGGTCACTCACCGGCCGCTCTCCAGGTGCGTCCAGCGAGGAGAACCGTTCGGCGGCGCGATCGATCTTGCTCTCGAAGTCGTGCACGGCCTTTTCGGCCTCTTTCCGCCGTGCTGCGAGCCTCGCCAGGGCGCTGCGCCTCAGCTCCGAGAGCTTCCGCTCCACGCGCTCCTTGATGGGCCACAGCCGGGAAATCTCGTCCGTCTCTTTCTCTGCCCGGGCGGCCTCCGCTTTCGCCCGCAAGGCATCCAGCCGCTCATCGGCTGCGCGGAACTCCGCGTCGAGCTCTTCGGCGACGAGCTCCTGGTACGTCATCTCGAACCTCCGTTCATCGAGCGATGGGCCTTCAGAAGGCACGGCGACAGGCTGACAGAGTCAACGTACGGGGGCGTCTTCGGGGCGGTAATCGCGGTTTCCCGGACGCCGTGTAGGGGTTGGTTCGACGACCGAGGGGCATCCCAGAGGTTTCCCGAACTCTTCCGCAGCCTCGTGACGCGGGTAATTTTGCCGTCCCCCGCTCCGGAGGCCCCATGCACCTCAGTCGTCTCGCGGTCGTTCTGGCCCCACTGACCCTCGTTATGCTTGCGTCCTGCACGGATCTGCTTACCGCGCCGCGATCGGGACCTCGCCTGGAGAACGGCCGGGACGATGCGATGAGCGAGGCGATCGTTGCACCACCCGGATTCGCTGGAATGGTTCGTATTGGCGTCATCCCGGCGATCAACGGGACGACGCCGACGACATCGGTCACGATCGGCAGTCCCGGTGCGTTCACCGTCGTGAACAAGGCGACGGGTGCCACCCTGGCGCTTGGGACGGCAGAAAACCTAACGGCGGTATTGCTCCCCGGTGGACCGTCGAGCACGCGTCTCTGGTGGCAGGTAGCCTGTACCGGCAGCACCGTGACGCGCGACAACTGGACGGCGCGGGTGACGCTCGCCGGGTTCGAGTGGTACACGGAATTCGTCGCCGGCGCGAACTGCTGGCGACTCAGGATCGGATCGCTCCCTACGAGCGCGACGTCGGACCAGAGGACGGCGTTTCGAGCGAGCTTCATTGCCGCCGGCCTCAGCTTCCCTCCGACCGCCCCTGGTGGGCCGTTCACCGTGACCCGTTCCAGTGGGGTTCCGAGCATCGAGCTCCGGCGCGGCGGGATCGTCCTCGCGACCGCTCCCAACGACATCGTGCTCTCCTCGCCTGATGGCCTCGTTCGCATTGGCCCGCGAGTCTATCGCGGAGTCGCCGAGGTGCGGATCGCGACCGGCGGCGGGGCAATCGCCGGAATCAACGAGCTGTCGATCGAGCAGTATCTCTGGGGCGTCGTTCCGCGCGAGCTCGGACCAATCGCGTTTCCCGAGCTCGAGGCGCTGAAGGCCCAGGCCGTTGCCGCGCGCACGTACGCGATCGCCAACTTCAACAAGCGCCTGGCCGACGGATACAACTTGCTGGCGACGACGGCCGACCAGGTGTACGGCGGCTATCAGGACGAGCACATGCTCTCAACTCGGGCGGTCGATGAGACGGCGGGCATCATCGCGACCGCCGACGGCGTGCGTCCGATCGAGGCGCTGTACTTCTCGACGAGCGGGGGCTTCACCGCCAACAACGAGGACGTCTTCAACTCGGCCCCGGTCGCATACCTGCGCGGCATCCCGGATCAGGAGCGCGGCAACTCCCTCGAGCACCACGCCGAGGGAATGCAGAACAACGCCAGCGCCCGCAGCCTGCGCGCGGCGAGAGAGGGCGACTTCGAGTCGGACTGGAGCCGCTATCATCGATGGACCTTCGAATGGAGCGCGGTCGAGATTCGCGATGTCATCTCGTCCTGGGTGGGCAAGGACGTCGGCGCCGTTCGCGAGATCAACGTCGTCGAGCGGAGCGGCTCCGGTCGCGTCAGGTTGATCGAGTACGTGACCGATTCGGGGACCTACTCCGACACGAAGGATCGTGTGCGCTCGTCTCTCCGTTACATCGACGCCGCGGGCACGAAGGTGAACCTCCCGAGCACGCTCGTCTACATCGAGCCGATACACGACAAGGAGACGAAGGCGCTCATTGGATTCGTTGCATGGGGGGGTGGATTCGGCCACGGCGTCGGGATGTCGCAGACAGGCGCCGTCGGGATGGCTGAGAAGAAGGCGACGTTCGAGGAGATCCTGAAGCATTACTATCGGGGGATCGAGCTCGTGCGCATGTGCACCGATCCGGCGGGTTGCCCGTTGCTGCCTTTGACGTGAAACGGAAAAGTCTGCGTCTAGCTGCGTGCATCTGCGGCCCGCTGACCGCCGTCGCGGCGACTAGCCAGGCCGTCGCGCAAAATCCTGCAGCAGCGCCGAAGACCATCCTCGCGATCGGCGCCCACGCGGGCGACGTGGAGCTCACCGCCGGTGCCGTGCTCCTCAAACAGCGGCAGCTCGGCGACCGGATTGTCGTCCTCCACCTCAGCCTCGGCGAACGCGGCAACCCGCGACTGGCCGCCGATGTCTACGGCGCACAAAAACGCAGAGAGGCGGAGGCCGCGGCGCGCGCGCTCGGCGCCGAGGTTCAGTTCGGGCCCTTTCGAGACGGCGAGGTGCCTGACAACGAAGAGGCTCGCCGCTACGTCGCCGATGTCATTCGCAGGGTGAAACCGTCGCTCATCATCACCCATTGGCGCGAGAGCATCCATCGAGATCACGCCGCGACACACGCCATCGTCGTTGACGCGGTGCTGCTCGCCGCGATCGATGGCGGCAAAGCCGGTGAGGCGCCGCACCGCGGCACGCGCCTGTGGTACGCGGAAAACTGGGAGGACAGCGAAGAATTCGAGCCGTATCTCTACGTCGACGTCAGCGACCAGATGGCGACGTGGCGCGACGTCGTGCAGAGCTACGAGTTCGTGCGCGGCGGGATCTCGTCGTTCGCGTATCTGGAGTACTACGCGTCGCTGGCGACGGTGCGCGGCGCGGAGGCGCGACGCAAGCAGGCCATCGCGTTCGACATCGACCCGCTCGGGAAGAAGCGGGTTCTCGACTCGGTGCCCTGAGGTCCTACTGGTTGTGCGGCACGGTCACCGTCCCACTCGCCGGGGTCGAGGCGTTCCCCGCCCCATCAGTCGCCACGGCATTGATCGAGTAGACGCGACCGTCTCCCAAGCCGCTCCGCTCGGCGCGTACCGACACATCGAACATCGACGCGCCCGTCTGCGCGACGGTCCAGTCCGGCTCGGTGTTGCCATCGCCGAGGCCGTTCACCGGCTCGTCGCTCGTCACCGTAATCGCGATCGCGGGTGCGGGGTCGCAGACGTCGCTGGCCGTGACTCGCGAGACGACATGCATCTTGTGATTGGGCGGCCACAGGCTCGTGCGGGCCATCGAGATGACGACACTCGGAGCGGAGGTGTCCCGGACCGTCACGACAACGACATCGTCGTTCGTGCCGCCGTTGTTGTCGGTCGTACGCAGGATGATCGTGTGCGTCCCGAGGGGCAGCGTGAGCGTGGGCGCCGGGCCGGTCGCGATGAGCTGTCCGTTTTCGAACCATTCGTACAGCGTGATCTGCCCGTCGCTATCGGAGGATCCGGTGCTCGTCAGCGAGATCGAGCTTCCGCTGAACGATCCGCACTCGGCGGTTTGATCGGGCCCAGCGACCGCGACCGGAGCAACATTCGGAGGCGTGGCCTGCGGACCTTGCGGGCTGGTTGGTCCCTGCTGCGGGGTGGTTGCCTCGGTGGTGAGGTCGTCCCCGCACCCGGCAAAGGTCATCGTTACAACTAGCAGGGGGACGAAACCGCTGAAGCGGGACCGCATCTTCGACTCCTCGAGCTAACGGCAACTGGTGGCACGGGACGGGGGCTGCAATCGTTGAAGGCAAAACCCGTGCTGTCGCGCCCGAGAGTGTCCGCCAACGCCAACCTAACGTCCATGACCACCCATCCAGCGTACGACCTCATCCTCAAGCGCTTCGAGACGCCCGATGAAACGCGCCTCTTCGAGAAGGGGCGGTTCGAGGTGGTGACCCTTGGTGGCGTAACGATCGGGCGGGCGACCTACGAGCCGGGCTGGCGGTGGTCACTACACGTGGGCCCGACAGTGGGCGCCGACCGATGCAGCGTGGAGCACGTCGGGCTCGTGGTCTCCGGTCATGCGACGGTGTCGTTCGCCGACGGGAAGGTCCACGACCTGGTGCCCGGCACCCTCTTCCACGTCCCCCCGGACCCGCACGACAGCTGGGTGGTCGGCGACGAGCCCTACGTGTCGCTGCACTTTCTGGGGGCGGGGGCTTATGCGAGGTCTTCGAGGTAGTATGAGGAAGTCGAGGTTGGGAGGTCGTCCAGGTCGTCGAGGATGTCGAGGATGTCGAGGTCAAGCCTGGACTACCTTGACGACCTTGACGACCTCGACGACCTCGACGACCTGGGCACCTCGACGACCTCAACCTACCTCGACCACCTGTCCGGGTCGAACACCCCCTCGTCCACCGGGACGCCCACTCGCACGTCCTTGTACTCCTCGAGGAAATCGCGCGCCCCGTCGATCAGGAATTCCACCTCGGGCGCCAGCCAGCCGCCGCCGACTTCGTAATAGTTGTTGAAGCGGATCTCCGAGGTCTTCGTCGTGTCGCGGCGCGACGGCTCGATCATCCGCACGAAGACGAGACGGTCGCGGTCGATCCAGAACTGACGGCTGCGCGCGTCGCCGGCCGTGGCACCCACGACGTACGCAGGCCGCCCCTGCCACGTGGACTCGTGCATCTTCGAGAGGTCGAATCCGATTTCCCGCAACGTCGCGATCGTGCGCTCGACGGGGATGAAATAGACGTCGAAGCCGAGCAGCAGCAGTGGATGCGGCGAGCGCACCTGCCTGACGAGTCGGCCGTTGCTGAAGACGTAGATCGAGTCGTTGCGGTAAATGTTGCCATTCCCGTTCGCTCGCGGCTCGACATCGATGCGCAGCTTGCCGGGAAGGCTGATCGTCTCGAACCAGGTGGACGTATCGGTACGCCCATCGGGGAGATAGCGCGTGTTCTTCTGCACAAACGTCAGCGTCGAAAACCACTTGCCTGCATATCGGTCATGCATCGCCGAGACCAGCTGCTGGGCAGTGGTAATGGCTGGGACAGCTGGGGAAGGCGGCGGCGCGGGTTGAGGAGCACAGGCCGCAACGGCGAGTGCTACGAGGAGTGGAGTTCGCATTGGAGGTATTGGGTGACGGCAGAGACGTCAGATGTCAGACGTCAGAGTTCAGATGTCAGATACCGCAAGAGTCAGCCCCGCGCAATCTGAATTCTGAATTCTGACATCTGAGCTCTGACGTCTTTGCCGTTCAGATAAATGACCTCAATCGCCACCGAGTGGCCCATACTGGAACACGAGCCATGGCGTCGGCCGAAGCTCGGGCGGCTCCGTTCCCTCGAGGAAGTACTCGGTGTATCGCCGCTCGGCCGGAGTGAAGGCATCGGCCAGCAGGCCCGTTGCGCGATCCAGCTCCGCTTCCACGAGCCCGGCGGGCGGCGCCCACGTACCCACGGCGCGCCCCTCGTAGTACCTCGCGATCATCTGGCCGAAAATCGGCGCCGCGTACGTTCCGCCACCGGCGCCCTTCGCGATCGGTCGTGGACGATCGAACCCGAGCCACACCCCGGCGACGAGCTCCGGCGTCATGCCGACGAACCAGACGTCGGTGTTGTCGTTGGTCGTTCCCGTCTTCCCCGCGACCGGCACGCGAGCGTCGACCAGTCGCCGCACCCACGATCCGGTGCCGCGCTCCACCGCGTCACGCATCATGTCGCGGACGATGAACGCGACACGGGGATCGATCGCCAGCTCCGGCGGCTTCGGCTCGGGCGTCCACACCACGCGGCCGGTTCGATCCTCGATGCGGGTCACGAACCGCGGCTCGACCGCGACGCCTAACGTCGCGAACGCGGAGTAGGCGGCGACGAGCTCGATGGGGCGCACCGAGGAGGCGCCGATCGCGGACGCGGGAACGGGGTCGACCGGAGAATCGATCCCCATGCGGTGCGCGAACGACGCCACGGTGTCCATCCCCACGAGCATCCCGAGCTGCACGGCAACGGGGTTTCTCGAGCGAACGAGCGCCTCGCGAATCGTGATCGGGCCGAGGAACTCGCTATCGGCGTTTCCCGGCTCGTACACGGTCCCGTTCGGAAGCGGGATCATGAGCGCCGTGTCGGGCACGATCGAGTTCGCCGGAATGCTGTCGGTCACGGCGGCGGCATACACGATCGGCTTGAACGCCGAGCCCGGCTGCCGAACGCCGTTGACGGCGCGGTTGAACGGTGACTCGGCGTAGTCGCGACCGCCGACGAGCGCGCGCACCTCGCCGGTGAGCGCGTCGAGCGATACGACCATTCCCTGCAAGTAGTCGGTCTGTCCGCGCGCACGCTTGGCGTACGTCGGCTGCCCGTAGCCTGGCAGACTCTCGACGCGACGCGTCCCATCGGCCAACGCATCGGCGGCTGCGTTCTGCAACGCGGCGTCGAGCGTCGTGACCACCCGATAGCCGCCGTTCATCACCGGGATGCCGGCCCGCTCCGCCTGGGCGCGAACGACATCGACGAAGTATGGCGCGGGCGCGGACATACCCATGTTCGGCGCGACGACGAGCGGCCGCCGTTTCGCGGCATCGGCTTGCGCTCGGGTGATGAACCCGTTCGCGACCATGCGGCCGAGCACTTCGTTGCGGCGGGCTTTCGCGCGGTCGGGGTGGCGGATAGGGTCGTAGACCGCCGGACCCTTTGGCAGGGCCGCGAGTGTTGCCGCCTCTTCGAGCGTCAGCTGCGACGCACTCTTGGCGAAGTAGTGCCGAGCCGCCGCTTCGATCCCGAACCACCCGTGGCCGAACGCGATCTGGTTGAGATACGCCTCGAGGATTTCATCCTTCGAGTAGCGCTTCTCCATTTCAATCGCGGCGCGTTGCTCGCGCACTTTGCGAATCGGTGAGCGATCTCGTCGATCGATCTGCTCGGGGTGCATGTTGCCCACCAGCTGCTGCGTGATCGTGCTCGCACCACGCATCGAGCCTGTCACCGCATCCTTGATCGCCCCGGCGATGCCGATGACGTCGACACCGCTGTGCTCGTAGAAGCGATGATCCTCAATGGCGACGAATGCGTGCGGGACGTATTTGGGGAGCGACTTGATTGGCACCGATGTCCGCCATTCCTTTCCGATCTCGCCGATGAGCGTGCCGTCGCGGGCAACGACCAGCGACGATTGTGGCGGCTGGATGAGACGCCACGGCTCGACGCTCTGGGGATCCTGAGCGAGCGAAGCCGCGGGGAGCGCGAGGAGCGCAGCGACGATGAGTGGACGACGGACAAGCACGTTCGAGCGGATCATAAGGTCAGGAAGAATACCCCGAAGGGGCCCGAAAGGTATCAGGACGGCGGTCGCGTGGCGTGTGACGACCGACACGAACGGTACCGACGGACGGGTGACCGCGGTACGGCGATATGCGCTGCGCGCGGTGCTCGGGGTCTGCGTTGGCGCCACCGGCGGCGCGCATGCGCAAGGTCTTGCAACATGCCGCGTGCCGGACGTCGAGGAAGCGGTGCAATGTGCGACGGTGGACGTTCCGGAGAATCGCGCGGCGGCCAGCGGCCGGACGATCTCGCTTCGCGTCGTGATCCTGCCCTCGCGCGCGCCGGTGGGTGCGCCGCGCCGTGCGCTGTTCTATCTCGTGGGCGGGCCAGGTCTGCCCGCCACCACCCTCGCTGACCTCGTCGCCGCCGCACACGCGCCAACTCGCTCGACCCACGACATCGTGCTCGTCGATCAACGGGGCACCGGGGCCTCGAATCCGCTCGACTGCCCGCTCTACGGCGATTCAGGCGACGTCGCCGCGTACCTCGGCGATCAGTTTCCCGCAGCTCGGGTTCGAGAGTGCGCGCAGCGCCTCGCACAGCGAGCCGACCTGTCGCAGTACACGACCGTCAATGCCGCCGAGGACCTCGAGGCGGTGCGGGCGCGCCTCGGACTCGAGAAGATCGATCTCGACGCGAGCGCCTACGGGACGCGAGTCGCGATCGAGTACATGCGTCGTCACCCCGACCGCGTGCGGTCGGTCGTGTTGCAGGGAGTGGTGCCGCCGGATGTGGCGCTTCCCCTCACAGCGGCTCGTGACGCGCAGCGGGCGCTCGACCGCGTCTTTGCCGATTGCACGGCCGACCCGTTCTGCCGCACCTCGTTCCCCGGCGTCCCGCGCGAGTTGACGACGCTGCTCGCGCGCCTCGATCGCGGCCCGGTCTCAGTTCGCGTGCAACGGCCGCGCGCGGCCGACAGCATCACGGTTTCGCTGACTCGCGGCGTGGTCGCCGACCGCCTCCGGATCATGCTCTACTCCACGCGGCTGTCGCGACGGATTCCGCTCGTGATCCACCGCGCGCATGAAGGTGACTGGACGCCGTTCGTCACGATCGCCTACGAGCTGAGCCGGGTCGTCTTCGATCAGCTGAACGTCGGCGCGCACCTGAGCGGCACGTGCGCGGACGATCTCCGTGGCGACATCAATGCGCGAGGCTCGTTCCTCGGCGACTACCGCGCGCGGATGTATCGTCAGGCATGCGCGGCCTGGCCGCGGCCGAGCCCTCCACCGCGCGAGAGTGCCGCACGTCCCGTTACCGCGCCGGTCCTGCTCATTACCGGCGCGCTCGACCCCGTGACTCCCCCGACCTTCGCCGAGGCCGTGGCGCGCACCATGCCTAACGCCACGGTGCTCGTCGTTCCGGGGATGGCGCACGCCGGGACGGACCGGTGCGTCGAGGGCGTGGTGACGAGGTTCGTGGGCCGAGGCTCCATGGAGGGAGTGGACACGGGGTGCGTCGAGCGCATTGCGATCGGGCCGTTCATCACGAGGTGAGAACGGCAAAGATGACAGAGTTCAGAATACAGATTTCAGAATTCAGAAACGACCACGGGTAGCCACCGAATTGGCTGCCCGTAGGTTTTTCTGAATTCTGAAATCTGAATTCTGAACTCTGTCATCTTTGCCGTGAGCCTTGCATCTTGTTACCGATGCCCCCCGTCGTAGCCCTGGCCCTCGCCCAGGTCAAACCCGCCAAGGGAGACTACGCCGCGAACCTCACGCGGCTCGGCGAAATCTTCGCGCAGGTGCACGCGATGCGCCCGCGCCCGCAGGTGCTTCATCTCCCCGAGACGGCGCTTACCGGATACTTCGTCGAAGGGGGAGTACGCGACCTCGCCGTCACGGCCGGCACGCTCGCGCGCGATCTTCAGGAAACGTGGCTCGGTGCGACGGAGGGGCTCGCGAGCCTGGACGTCGTCGTCGGCTTCTACGAGATCTTCCAGAACACGCTCTTCAACAGCGCGATGTACGTGGCCGTCGGTCCCGAAGGACCGCACGTGAAGCACGTGCATCGCAAGGTGTTCCTGCCGACGTACGGGATGTTCGACGAGGAGCGCTTCGTCGAGCGCGGACACGAGTTCCATGCGTTCGATACCGCCTGGGGGCGCGCAGCCATTCTCGTGTGCGAAGACGCATGGCATTCGCTCTCGGGAACGCTCGCCGCGCTCGATGGCGCGCAGGTCATCTTCGTGTGCAGCGCCGCGCCTGCGCGAGGAGCCTGGCCTCGTGAGGACGCCGTTCCCGGCCCCGCCAGCGTCGCGCGCTGGGAGCGGCTCATCCGCGACATCGCCGAAGAGCACGGTGTCTTCGTGTCGCTCTCGAATCTCGCGGGGAGCGAAGGCGGAAAGATCTTCTCCGGCGCATCGCTCATCGCCGGTCCCAAGGGCGACGTCCGCACGAGAGCGCCGCTCTGGGAGGAAGCGCTCGTCGTGCTTCCGCTCGATCTCGCCGATCTCACCCGCGCACGCGCCGACATGCCGCTACTCGCCGACCTCCGAACGGCGATGCCGCATCTCATGGAGAAGCTGGTGGCGCCCGACAATCGAGAGGCGCCCGCCCTCGTGTTCGATCCACCGAGCCACAACGGCGATCACGCGATCGTGCATCCCGATGCCGAGCCGCCGGCTCATGGCCCTCTTCGCGTCGTGCAGGTTGCGCCGGTCGAGGGTGCTGGTGGGCCGCCTCCGCTCGACCTTGATGGCGACCTCACCGAGAAGTGGCTGGTGCACTTCATTCAGGAAGAGGTGCATCGCCGAGGTTTCGCGAAGGGTATCGTCGGCCTCTCGGGCGGCGTCGACTCGGCCGTCACCGCCTACCTCGCAGCGCGCGCGCTCGGGCCGAAGAACGTGATCGGTGTGCGGTTGCCGTACCGATCGTCGAGCAAGGAGAGCCTGGAGCACGCGCAGCTCGTGATCGATGCGCTCGGTATCGAGGGACGGACGCTGGACATCTCCGCCGCGGTCGACGGCTATCTCGCCGCCGAGCCCGATGCGTCGCCGGGACGTCGCGGCAACGTGATGGCGCGCGTCCGCATGATCGCCCTCTTCGACCTGTCCGCCAAGCATCAGGCGATCCCGTTAGGCACGGGCAACAAGACCGAGCGGCTGTTCGGCTATTTCACCTGGCACGCCGACGATTCACCGCCAGTCAACCCGCTCGGCGACCTTTTCAAGACGCAGGTCTGGCAGCTCGCGCGGCACCTTGGCGTCCCGAAGGTGATTGTCGAGAAGCCCGCGACGGCCGACCTCGTGCACGGTCAGACGGACGAGGGCGATCTCGGAATCAGCTACCAGAAAGCGGACCGCATCCTCCAGTGGCTGCTGAGCGGCTACTCCCCAGCCGAGCTCGTAACGCGGGGATTCGACGAGGCCGAGGTGGAAGTCGTCAGGCAGCGGCTCGAGGGGACGCACTGGAAGCGCCGCCTGCCGACGGTGGCGATGGTCAGCCCGAACGCGATCGGGGAGTCGTATTTGAGGCCTGTTGACTATTAAAGTCAGGCTGTCGAGGTAGTCGAGGATGTCGAGGGGATCAAGGCCAACCCATTGCGCCTCACGGTCGGTGTTTCTCTCACGAGTAGCCCGGATTTGCCTGATTCCTGGGTAACCCGAGGAGAGCGATCGTAAGCGTTAGGTTCGCCTCGCAGGAGGGCGCCATGCGTCCATCATTCCCTCGCCTGTTTGCCCGCGTACCTCTTTTTGTCCTGTTGGTAGGTGCTTGCTCCGACGACCCTAGCGCACCCGAGGGTCCGGGGCCCGTCGCCGCCATCACGAGTGTGAGCGGCGACGCTCAACTCGGGATCGCCGGTCAGGAGCTACCACACCCCGTCGTCGTTAGGGTCACCGATGCCGCCGGCAAAGTTATCCCCGGCGTGCCGGTAACGTTCCAGGTTACTGACGGTGGCGGACAGGTGTCCGATGCGAGCGCGCAGACCAACTCTGGTGGCACGGCGAGCGCGCGGTGGACGCTTGGAACCAGCGTTGGCCAGGCCCAGGCGCTTCAGGCCGCGGTGTCACGAGGCCCCGGTGCCCTCTTGGTTGTGACGTTCACGGCCACCGTCAAGCCCGCGGCTGCGTCGCAACTTCTGGCTCTTGCCGGAAACGGGCAGACGGGTGCCCTTGGGCAGGTGCTGCCTGAATCGCTCGCTGTACGAGTCGCCGACCAGTACGGAAATGGCGTCGCGGGGATCGCTGTCACGTGGACCGTGGGGGACCCGAGTGGCAGCATTGTCGCGCGAGCGGCGATGTCCGATGACAAAGGCGTGGCAAAGGCGGCGTGGACGCTGGGCGCGCGCCTCGACGTCCCGCACGTCGTCACGGCGACCGTCGCCGGACTGTCGGCGACAACGTTCACCGCAACGGCAACTGTGCCGGCGACCGCGCGTCTCGAACGTGTGGCCGGCGATACCCAGCGTGCGCCAGCCGGCACGGCATTACCTGAATCTCTGGCCGTTCGCCTAACGCTGGCCTCGGGCGCGCCCATCCAGGGCGGCTTGATTCAGTGGACGGTGACCGCCGGCGGAGGGACCCTTGGGCCGGCGACGAGCGTCACCGATGCCACGGGGGTTGCAAAGACGGGCTGGGTCCTCGGGACGGCAATCGCCGCCAACGAAGCGACGGCCGAGGTTGCCGGCCTTCCCCCGGTGAGCTTCGCCGCACAAACGACCGCTGACTCGCCGGCGGTGATCGAGAAGGCTGGCGGAGATAACCAGCACGGAGTTCCGGGTCAGTTCGCGCTGGACTCTCTCATCGTCCTGGTGCGCGACCGCTACGGCAATCCGGTTCCGGAGGCCGTCGTGGCCTTCGCCACCACGCGCGGAAACGGCACGGTAGCGTCCGCAACAGCCAATACGGATGCAAGCGGTCGGGCGGCAACACGCTTCACGCTTGGTCAGACGGGAACCGAGAATGAAGTCATGGCCAGCGTCGGCAGCGCTTCGCCCGCAACCTTTAGCATTGTAGGTACACCAGGCGCTGATTGGGCGCTGAGCGTCGTCGCGGGTGTGAGCTGGACTCGGGCCGCCGGAAGTTGGATTCCTGGACTTCAGGTGCGGCTTACCGACGGGTCAGGCCGCGGCTTGGAAGGAGCGTCCGTCGTGTGGAGCGCGACCGACAGCGGCCGTCCCGCATCCCCGACGACGCTGACGGGCGTCGGGGGCGTCGCATCGAACTCCTGGAAGGTGAGCTGTGTCATGGGTACGCAGGTGATGACTGCGACCGTGACGGGGGTTACACCGGCCACGATACCCGCGAAGGTCGGTCAGGATGAACCTCCGATCCTCGTCGGATCGAGCGGCCTGCCGACCACGGCACCGCCCCATTCCACTCACACAGTCGTCCTAACGACGGTGGGGCGGAATGGCTGCCCAGTGAGCGGAGTTTCGCCGGGCATTTGGCCGATCGCTGAGCTCGGGCGCCCACCGACCGGAATGACGGTGACCGGAGCAGGTCCCTCCGACGCGGCCGGACGAATCACGCTGAACGTTACCCTAGGCGGTTACATTGGCGGCCAGTGCCTAGAGATCTTCATCAACCCTCCGGGCGACAGCCAGCTCTGCACACGAGCGGTGCTCGCCGACTATTCGCGGTTCGAGATCGTTCCCGACCCCGTGGTCCTGGTCGGCCGACTTGCCACAGCGAAGGTGGGACTCGCGGCTGCGGACCCTGAGGGGCGGCCCGTGTGGGGCGCATATTGGAGGTCGCTCGACACGGCGATCGTCCAATGGATTGCGCATCTCGACTACACGGCAACGGTCTACGCGATGCGCAATGGAACGGGACGAATCGTTGCCTGGATCGGCGACAGAGCGGACACCGCGTTCGTGCGCGTGGAAGGCGTTACCAGCCTCGGAGGCATAGGCGGTGGCGACGTGGCCGAGGGTCCGCAGGGCGTCGAGAGGAGCGTTCGAGGCGCGAATGACATCACCTCGATCACCTGGACAGCCTCGACAGCCTCGACGACTCGTCAGGCGGCTAGCGCCAGACTCACCGCTCTCCGCGCCCCGCGCTTCAAGGCGCGATGAACGACGCGAGCGTACAGCAGGAAGTTCATCCCCGCCAGCGGATACCGCACGAAGAAATCGTGCGGCAGCATGTCGCCCTTCAGCCGATTACACGGGCCACAGGCGGCGACGAGGTTCCCGTACGCGGTGATGCCTCCCCGCGCGCGCGGGTGCACGTGATCGATTGTCGCATGATCATGCTCGAGCCAGGCGCCGCAGTACACGCAGCGCCGGCCGCAGTCGCGCATTACGGCGCGCTTGAGCGCTCGCTTGAAATCGACGTGGCGAAGGTGGGAACGATGACGCCGCCGGAGAAGTCCGCGCGGCGCGCGGGGGAGGCAGATGCGATGAATGCCGTGCCGAGACATTGCACCTCGCCGAAAAGGACGACGCCCCGCACCGGATGAGGAACCCGGACGGGGCGGCGTGTTGTGGTGAGCGGAGCGCACCAGCGTGAGACGACGACAATTGGCCGACGATGAGGTGGGTCGGAAGATGGTCGTCGATCGACGCTCATGAGCCTCCGGTCGTGGGGCGGCGGGAACCCTCTGGGCAGGGGGCGCCGCACGCCGTACGAATGTGATGCGGAACGTCGGGGCGCAAGAGCGCGGCGCGTCCGCCTTTCATATTTTCGACGGCCATAGACCGAAAAAGGTCACGCGACCGCGGCCACCTCACGAGGGGTCGACCGGGCACGCGTCGGGTCCCTCAAGGCCGCGATAATCCGCGCCGCCATCATGTCCAGCACCGTACGGTCGGGCATGTCCGAGTCGGCGAACGGCAGTCGGACGTCGAAGCCGTCCCCCTGACGCCTCGGAATGAGGTGAATGTGGAAATGAAAGACGTCCTGCCCCGCGGCCGATCCGCTCGAGACGATGACGTTCATCCCGTCGGCGCCAGAGACCTTTCGAATCGCCGGAGCGAGCTCCATTGCGACCTCGAACAGGTGCGTCCCCAGGCGCTTTGGCAGATCCAGAAAGGACTCGAAGTGTTGCCGGGACACGACAAGAACGTGGCCCGCATTCACCGGCTGAATGTCCATGAACGCGATGGCTTCGGTGTCCTCGTAGCACACCGATACCTCGGCCGCGCCCTTGATGATGTCGCAGAAGATGCAGTGATTGCTCAGCGGCGTGGCCATACGAGCCCCCAAAGGCGAATGCGGAATGCGGAATCCGGATTGCGTGTCAGACCATCGGCGCGGCCGGTGTCCTGCCCGCCCGAAGGGTCTCATTCGCAATCCGCATTCCGCATTCCGCATTCGGATAACTATCTTCGGTACATGGCGACTCAAACGAGAACGGAGCGCAAAGCGGGGGCGGAGCTCTCTCGCGAGCAGCTCGTTGCGGCCTATCGCACGATCTATCTGTCGCGCCGGATCGACGACAAGGAGATCCAGCTCAAGCGACAGAACAAGATCTTCTTCCAGATTTCCGGCGCAGGGCACGAGGCGATTCTGACCGCCGCTGGCATGGTCACGAAGCCGGGTCACGATTGGTTCTACATGTACTACCGCGACCGCGCGCTTTGCCTCCAGCTCGGAATGACGCCGGCCGAGATGCTGTACTCCGCCGTTGGCGCCGCCGTGGATCCGAACTCGGGTGGCCGACAGATGCCGAGCCACTGGGGGAAGAAGGAGCTCAACATCGTCTCCACGTCTTCGCCCACCGGAACCCAGTTCCTTCAGGCCGTCGGCTCCGCGGAAGCCATCGTGCGCGCCCGGTCGATCGGCCTCACCGAAGGTTTCCAGAAGGATGAGATCGTCCTCGTTACCACCGGCGACGGCACCACCAGCGAGGGCGAGTTCTGGGAGTCGCTCAACACCGCCTGCAACCTCTCCCTCCCTATCGTCTATCTCGTCGAGGACAACGGATACGCGATCTCGGTTCCCGTCGAGGTGAACACGGCCGGCGGCTCGATCTCGAAGCTCGTCGCCGGATTCCCGAATCTCTACATCCAGGAAGTCGATGGATGCGACTTCATCGCCTCGTACGATGTGATGAAGAAAGCGGTCGAGCACGCGCGCAAAGGCAAGGGACCGGCGTTCGTGCACGCGCGTGTCATTCGTCCCTACTCGCACTCGCTGTCCGACGACGAAATCCTCTACAAGCCCCCCGAGGAACGTGAGGAGGAGGCGAAGCGCGATCCGGTCATCACGTTCCCGCGCTGGCTCGTCTCCGAAGGAATGGCCACCGAGGAGGATCTGGAGCGCATCCGCGAGGAGGTGGACGCCGAGGTCCAGGCCGCGACCGACGACGCGCTAGAGCAGCCACAGCCCGGCGAAGACACCGTGTATTTCGCCGTCTACTCGCCCGACGTCGATCCCATGAGCGACGCGTTCGACACGGAAGATGATCCGCAATTCGCCGGTGAGCCGACGACAATGGTCGATCTGCTCAACGCGTGCATGAAGGACGAGATGCGTCGCGACAAGAAGATCGTGGTGTTCGGCGAAGACGTCGCCGACGTCTCGCGCGAGCAGCACATGGGCAAGGTCAAGGGCAAGGGCGGCGTCTTCAAGGTGACGTGGGGTCTTCAGAAGGAGTTCGGGGGGACTCGCGTGTACAACTCCCCGCTGGCGGAGGCGAACATCGTCGGCCGCGCCATCGGCCTCGCCGTGCGCGGATTCAAGCCCGTCGTCGAGATCCAGTTCTTCGATTACATCTGGCCGGCGTACATGCAGCTCCGCAACGAGCTCGCGACGTTGCGCTGGCGCTCCAACAACGCCTTCTCCGCGCCGGTGGTCGTTCGCACGACTTACGGCGGATACATCCGAGGAGCGATCTACCATTCGCAGACCGGCGCTTCGCTCTTCACGCACACGCCGGGCGTTCGCGTCGTGTGCCCCGCGACGGCGCTCGATGCGAACGGTCTCTTGCGCACGGCCATCCGGTGCGACGATCCGGTGCTCTTTCTCGAGCACAAGCACCTCTATCGCCAGACGTACAACAAGGCACGATATCCAGGGCCGAACTTCATGATTCCGTTCGGCAAGGCGAAAACCGTCCGCGAGGGAACCGACATCACCGTCGTCACCTACGGCGCTACCGTGCAGCGCGCACTCGCCGCCGCCAATCAGGTGGCGGAGGCCGGCGGACCTCAAGTCGAGGTCATCGACCTCCGGACGCTCTCTCCGTGGGATCGCGACGCGGTGTTCACGTCCACGAAGAAGACCAACCGGGTGATCGTCGCCTACGAGGACGCGTTGTCGTGGGGTTATGGGGCCGAGATCGCCGCGGCCATCGCGCAGGAGTGCTTCGCGTGGCTCGACGCGCCCGTGATGCGCATCGCGTCGACCGACACGTTCGTCGGGTATGCCCCGTCGCTGGAAGACGCGATTCTTCCGCAGGTGGACGACTTCAAGCGCGCATTCCAGGAGATCACCGCCTTCTGATCGCTGTTTGAGCGACGGCAAGACGCTTCACCCCGCCTTACACTCCGTTGACGGCGCGGGGCTTGCGCCTTGCCATCCCGCACCCTAGCGTCGCGGGTGGAGGTGGTTCCATGCGTCGTCTTCGCGGCACGACCCGAGCTGGTCTCGTTGCGAGCGCCTTCGCGCTCGCCGCCGCGGTGGCGCAGGCGCAGGACGCGACGCCGCACGGCAGTCTGTCTGGGTCGGTCCGGGATTCCTCCGGTGCCGGAATCGTCGGAGCCGAAGTCCTCGTAGGACGCACCGCCCTCAAGGCCTTCACCGACGCGCAGGGGGACTTTCGCCTGACGAGCGTCCCAGCCGGCGCGTTCACCATCACCGTCCGCCGCCTCGGCTTTCTCCCAGCGGCGACGACCGTCGTCGTCGCCCCCAACACGCCAGCGCTGCTCTCCGTCGTCGTCGCGCCACTCGCGCAGTCGCTCGCGACGGTGGTGGTACGTGGCGACCGTCGCGCCGAGGACAAGCGGCTGGGGGGCTTCTACGCGCGGCGATCGCGCTCGTCAGGCGGCCATTTCATAACGCGTGACCAGATCGACCAGCGCAGGCCGTCCCAGACGTCCGATCTCTTCCGCACCGTTCCGGGCGCGCGGATCTCATCGTCGGCGTACACGAACAGGGTGCGGTTCCGGGGGATGCGGTGCGCTCCGCTCGTGTGGATCGACGGCTTCCCCGCCACCGCGGCCGAGTTCGACCTGGACGCGATCGATCCCTACGTCATCGAGGCAATCGAGGTGTACCCGGGCGTCGCGACGGTGCCCTCGGAGTTTCGATGGGTGCGAGGGGGCGGCGCGTGCGGGGCGATCGTCATCTGGACGGGCTTCGCGGAGCGCCGTCGCAAGGAGCGGATGGAGGCAACCGCGACCGCCGAGCTGAGCAAGCAGGTCGAGGATCAGAAGCTCTTCACCGCCGACCAGGTGGACGTCGCCGCGCGCACCGACGCCAGCTCGTCCATCCGCCCGGCGTATCCTGACTCGCTCTATCGCCAGCGCGTTACCGGCCAGGTGCTCGTGGAGTTCGTCGTCGATACCAGCGGCATGGTGTCGATGGAAAGCGTGTCGGGGATCTCCTCCACGCACGCGCTCTTCACCGATGCGGTGCGCCTCGCGCTGCGGGATGCGCGATTTCACCCGGCCACGCTCCGCGGACGCAAGGTGAGACAGCTCGTGCAGCTGCCGGTGAAGTTCGAGCTGCCGACGGAGACGAGCAAGAAGTAGATCCGCGGCGATAGAGCTGATGGAAGCATCGAGGGAGTCGAGGTAACACTCTCGACTCCCTCGATGCTTCGATACCTTCGTCTACCGGGGCAGAGCCTCCGCCGTGGTCGGATCTATCCCCGCTCGCACCTCGCTCACACGATTACAGGGGAAGCCGCCGCGCTTCGCGTGCTCGCGAACCATCCGCTCGTTCGCGGCAATGTAGACACAGTAGATCTTGTCGTCGGTCACGTAGCTCTGTACCCACTGGATCTCTGTCCCGAGCTCCGCCAGAAGACTGCACGACTTCCGTGAAATGCCCAGCAGATCATCGTCGCTGAGCTGCCCGGCACCCGGCAAATCACGTTCGATCAGGTATTTCGGCATCGATTCTCCAGTTAGGCGTTATCGCGCGCGCAGCTGACTTTCGGATTGAAGTCGGCGAAAATCCCTCGTGAGTTCTCGCGCCACACCCAGACGTGGAGCGCCCACACCTGAAAGGTTTCGTTTCGCGCGAACGTCTGACCATAGAGCGTCGGTGGCTCGGTTGGGGCCCACTTCGTGAACGGGATGATGAACTCGACTCCAATGAGTCGAAGGCGTCCGTCCCCCTGGGGCTCGTAGAGCAGAACCTCCGGCTTCGCCTCGAGGACCTCTTCGTTGATCAGCGCCTCCTTTGCGTAGTGGTACCCCATGCCACCGCGGGCCGCGTCCTCCATGCACCCGGTGACCTTGATCAAGTAGCCGTCGGCCTGGGCGGCCGCGAAGTCATGATATCGCACGGTCGCCTGCCTCAGCTCGGCCATCTTGGGACCGAGGTCGGGAGTGGGCTCGCCGGATCCGGTTGCAACGAGGTGAGCGTGCGAAACGTCGGCGGACGCGCCCGTTGGCTGGGGGCGACTGGTGCATGAGATGGCGACGGCGGCGATCCCGGCGGCGGCGACCCATCGAGCGCCGAGCAAGGGGTGAGTGTTCGAACGCATGGCGACTCCTTATTGTGTGAGATACGGTTGCCCGAACCCGGGCCGCGCGTATGATGTCGGAGACTCGTCGGCGGACTCTCGCCACCCTCTCGCCTCGATCTCGCCACACAAAAGGTGTTCTCCCTGAAGCTGTTCGGCGGGGCCTCCATCCAGGCCCCGTCGGGCCCGCTGACCGGCCGCGCCACACAGCGACGACGCATCGCGCTCCTCGCGATGCTCGCTGTCGCAC
>DASTYE010000033.1:0-2741 GCA_035765135.1 Gemmatimonadaceae bacterium
TTCCCAGCGAACATCGCCTTCAGCTCGACGCCGTCGGCGTAGAAGTTCAGAAAGCGCGGGCCCGGAAGTGAGCCCACCGAGGGCATGGAGGTGCCAGCTTCGGTCGCGTACGTCCGGACCCCGGGCGCGATGGCGGCGAGATTGAGCATGTTACGGCTGTTGAGCGGGAGCTTCTCGATCTCCTCCTGTAGCACAGCTGTCGAGACGTCGGTGCGATGCAGGTCGAAGACCTGTCCGGCGGTGACGACGGTCGGCTCCAGTTCGACCGCGCCGCGCTCGAGCGCAAAGTCGAGCATCGCGCGTTGACCCAGTACCAGCCTAACGGCCTCCCGCCGCTGCTGCCGGTAGCCGATCGCGCGGACAGTGACGTCGTACGTGCTGGGCGCCAGGCCTAGCACGCGGTACGTACCGTCGCGATCGGCGAGCGCACCTCGTGCGACGTTCGTCTCGCGATCCCGGACCGTGACCTGCGCCCCTTCCGGGACGCTGCCGTCCGTCCCCGTGATCGTCCCGTGAAGGGTGACTGTCGTCGCCTGAGCGCAGAGCGGGGGGGTCCCGCGGATGGCGAGGAGGACGACGACCAGAAGAGCGGTCGCACGCGTCGCAGCCTTCGAGAGGAGGCACAGCATTGGGCACCCCGCGACATCCCGTTTGGCCTTGCTCCTCCCATATAGCGTTGCGAGCCGCGCTCCGCAACGGCCTAACCGCGCATTGCCACCCGGGTTTCGCGGTCAGCAGCCTTTCCATCCTCCGAGGGCGCCGACTTCGAGAACAGGTACCCCTGCGCACACTCGCACGCGAACTCTCCCGCAGCGTCTCGAGCTGCGCGCCGGGCGTCGGGCAACACGGCCATCACCTCGCAACAGCCGCCGTTCGCATCGTCGTCAGTGCTCGCCATCCAGGCGAATCACGGTGCCCAGCAGCACGTTCGCCCCATTGGTGATGTCCTCCGCCCGCGAGAGCTCGCGCGGCGAGTGACTGATCCCGTCTACGCTCGGCACGAAGATCATCCCGGCCGGTCCGATCCGCGCCATGTCCTGCGCGTCGTGTCCGGCTCCACTCGGCATCACTTTCGTCGTCAGGCTTAACTCGCGCGCGGCATCCGCGATCATCCCGCGAAGCCGCCGGTCGGTCGGCGCCGGCTCGTTGACGTTGATCTCCTTGAAATCGAACGTGGTCCCGCTCGCGTCGCCGATTCGCCGGGCTTCGGCGCGGATGCGCTCGTACAGCATGGCGATCTTGGCCGCGTCGAGATCGCGCAGCTCGAGGCTCAGCACGACCGTGCCCGGGATCACGTTAGGCGCGCCCGGCAGCGCCTGGGTACGTCCCACCGTGCCGACCTGACGTCCCGGCACACTCGTCACCACGCGGTTGACCGCTTCGATGAACCTGGCGGCGGCGAGCAGCGCGTCACGCCGGCGATTCATCGGCGTCGTCCCGGCGTGGTTCGCGAACCCCTGCACCGTAACGTCCCACCAGTTGATCCCAACGATCCCCTCGACCACACCGATGTCGATCTTCTCCGTATCGAGCACGGCACCCTGCTCGATGTGCAGCTCCAGGTACGCAGCGATCTCGCCCGGTTTCCGGTGTGCCTTGGCCAGCTCGTTCGGGTTCCCGCCAATGAACGCGATTCCCTCGCGAATGGTCTTCCCGCTTCGGCTCACGAGATCGAGCTCGCGCTCAGTGAGCGCGCCGATCAGACCGCGGCTTCCGATCAGGCTGCCCTCCTCGTTCTGGAAGATGACGACCTCGATCGGATGCCGAGTGACGACATTGTTGTCGGCCAACGTCTGCGCCACCTCGATGGCTCCCATCGACCCGACGTTTCCGTCGTAACGGCCGCCGTCCGGTACCGAGTCGATGTGGGACCCGAAAAGGATCGGCGGCAGCGCCGCATCTCGCCCCGCGCGGCGGCCGATGATGTTTCCCGCCGTGTCGATCGTGACCTCGAGCTTCGCGGCGCGCATGAGGCCCATCACGTACTCGCGTGCCGCGCGATCGGCCTCGCTGTACGCCAGGCGCGTCACCCCGCCATCTCCGGTCTTCCCGAACTCGGCAAGAGCGTTCAGCGACTCGTTGAGCCGCACGCCATTCACCCGAAGCCGCGGTTGCTCTCGCGGGGCCAGGGATGCAAACGCCATCGCATGCCCAACGAACGCGCCGGCAAGCGCGCCGGTCAACTCGAGTGTGAACTCCCGCCGATTCACGTATGCGCCCCCTGCGTTCCGGTCGCTACAACGTTGGTTACTTCGGCAGACCTGCGAAAAGAGTGGGGAGCTCGATCACCAGCTCGTCGGTGTCGGCCGCCGCCCGCCACCGGAGCACGTCACTGACGATCTCTGGTCGGGTATCGTCGGGATGCCAGATTTCCGCGAGCCGCGCATCCGGATCAACGATCCAGTACGTGCGAACTCGCTGACGCTGATACAGGCGTCGCTTGACGAGCCGGTCCGCCCGTGCCGACGACGGAGAGACGACCTCCACGGCGAGCAGGAGCGTGCGAACCGTCTTCCAGCTCGCGGATGCCTCGCCCGCTGGAAAGACGAACAGATCGGGCTGAACGAGCTTTTCTCGGTCCCACGTGATGTCGGCGGGCGAGAAGAGGGCGACGACATCCGTCCGCCCACTCACATAGCCGATCAGCGCGGCGTGCAGCCGGCTGAGAACCCACTGGTGCGGAAGACTCGGCGCGGGCGTCACCAGCAGCTCGCCGTCTACCAGCTCATACCGGTTCCCGT
>DASTYE010000034.1:0-10561 GCA_035765135.1 Gemmatimonadaceae bacterium
CGGGCTCACTGGCTGTGTGCGCCTCCCCCGAGCTTTTCGCAGCTTACCGCGGCCTTCGTCGCCTCCGTGTACCCAGGCATCCCCCACATGCCTTCGTTCGCTTGACTACCTCTCATCGAGATCTCCAAGCAAAGCACGCGCATCGAATGTGCAATCAAATCATCAAGTCATCGAACGCCGCTCTCTCACGAGAAACGCCGCCCGAGCTCGATGAGAATTCACATCCCAACGATCTACTCGATCATCACTTGTCAAACAGCGACCGCGCCAACGTGCCGCGCGGGCAAGACGTGAATTTTAGCCGATTGACGCATGTGAGTCAACGCGATGAACCCCGGCGCGCGACGTGGCACCGCGTCAAAAGGGCGCGAAGAATACACACGTGAAATCCCCGCTTCAAGTGGTCGCGAAAAAACAGCTCGCGGACGCGCCGCCAACCGCGCTCGTCTCTCCAAAAGGCGCGCGTCGATGGGCCGGTGGACATCCGTGGATCTATCGCAGCGACGTCGTTCGACGCCCTGAGGCGGAAACCGGCGTCGTCCGAGTCGAGAGCGGTTCCGGCGCGCCGTTGGGATGGGCGCTCTGGAGTCCGCGCTCGGAAATATCACTTCGCCTTCTCGACCGCTCTCCCAATGCCGTCATCGACGCGGCCTGGTGGCGCGCGCGTCTCCATCAGGCCATCGAGCGTCGGACCTCGCTCAAGGATGTCGCGACGGCCTACCGTCTCGTGCACGGCGAGGCGGACGGCTGCCCCTCGCTCATCTGTGATCGATACGATCGATGGCTCGTGGTGCAGTTCCTCAGCGCCGGGCTCGAGCACTTTCGCGCTCAGATCGTGCAGGCATTGACGGAGCTGACACACCCCGACGGCATCCTCGCGCGCAACGATGTCCCCGTGCGCACCAAGGAAGGACTGCCTCGCGAGACCAGCGTTCTCTCGGGCGAGATCCCACGCGAGATCGAAGTCGTCGAACACGGCATTCGCTATCTCGCCGCCCCGTGGGAGGGTCAGAAGACCGGAGCGTTTCTCGACCAGCGGGAGAACCGACTGCTCGTGGGCGCGATCGCGCGCGGACGCGCGCTCGATTGCTTCAGCTACCACGGCTCCTTCGCCCTTCACCTCGCGCGATACGCCACCTCGGTCATCGCGCTCGACGCGTCCGCGGCAGCGCTCACCCGCGCGCGCCGGAACGCGGCGCTCAACGAGATCGGCAACATCGAGTTTCTCGAGGCCGACGCGATCGAGTGGCTTCGCACCGCGGGGCGACGACGCGAGCGCTTCGATACGATCGTGCTCGATCCTCCCGCCTTCGCCAAAACGCGCGACGCGCTTCCGTCCGCGCTCCGCGGCTACAAGGAAATCAATCTGCGCGCGATGCGGCTGCTCGCCCCGGGCGGGCTCCTCTTCACCGCCAGCTGCAGCTCTCACCTCACCAAGCCGCTCTTCCTCGAAGTGCTGGAGGCCGCCGCAGCCGACAGCGGGCGGCGCATCGCGCTCCGCGAATTGCGCGGCCAGCCGCTCGACCATCCGGAGGTGCTCACCATTCCGGAGAGCGGCTACATCAAGGGCGCGCTTCTGGAAGCACTGGATTGATCTGACATCCGGGACACCAATACGTCGATCGGGCGCTCTGCACGATCCGCGCGATCGCGGTCCCACAACGCACGCATCGCTTGCCTTCGCGATCGTACACGTTCAGCCGCGCCGACCCGCTCGAGGTGTAGCGTCCCGAACCGTCGCGTCCGCGTGAAAGCACACGGTTGACCGCGCGCACAAGCCGCTGGAGGTCACGCTTCCCAAGTCGCGACGCGGAGACGCGCGGATCGATCGCCGCCAGCCAGAGCGCTTCGGCCGCATAGATGTTCCCGATGCCCGCGACGACGCGCTGGTCGAGCAGCGCGGGCTTGATCGGAATGGTCCGACGAGCGAGCGCACGCGAGAGATGCGCGGCATCGAACTCCGGACTCACCGCATCGGGACCGAGCTGTGTCGATGGCGCCGATCCGGGGGAGAGGAGCTCGACCGTCGCGAGCGCACGAGGATCGGCGAGCACCACGCTCGCACCGCTCTCGAGGTCGAGAACGAAGCGCGCGAATCGCGGAAGCGCTTCGCCGCGCTGACTCATCGCCCAGTCGCCAGTCATCCGAAAATGCACGTGGAGCGTCGAGCCATCGTCGAGTACGGCGAGCTGATGCTTGCCGCGTCGCTCGACGCGCACGACCGAGCGCCCCGACAGGCGTCGCAAGGCGGCCCTGGTCAGATGCCTGCCGACGAACGGATGCAGCACTCTGGCGCGCGTGATCCGCGCCCCCGCCGCCGCGCGCTCGAATGCGCGCGCCGCATGCTCGACTTCCGGAAGCTCAGGCACGCGGGCAAGCTATGCTCGGTAGCGAACACGCTCAAGCCTGCGATTGACAGCGCGCCATCGCGTCGGCGAGAATGAGCGCGTGCCCATCCCTGGCCGGTCCGCAGACACTCCGCCGCTCGTGCGAGCGCTACGCGCCCCAGCGGTTCGGCGGACTCTGGTCACCATCCTCTTTCTCAATCTCTTCGTCGTCGCGATCAAGGTCGCCGTCGGCATCCGCACGAACTCACTGTCGGTGCTCGGCGCAGCGCTGGAGTCGTCGCTCGACCTGATCAACAACATCGTCGGGATCGCGCTCGTGCGGCTCGCCGCGATCGAGCCCGATGAGGATCATCCCTACGGTCACGGAAAATTCGAAACGGTGGGAGCGCTCGGCATTGTCGTCTTCCTCTCGATCACCTGCTTCGAGCTGCTGCGCGAGGGGGTGCTGAGCGTGATGCGAGGACGCGAGCCGAGTCCCCCGACGGTGCTCGAGGTGGGAGCCATCGCCGCCACGATGGTGATTAACCTGTTCGTCGTGTGGTACGAGCGGCGCCGCGCCGCGCAGCTCGGAAGCGCGTTCCTCCTCGCGGATGCCGCACACACGCAGAGCGACATCTACGTGACGCTGGCGGCGGTCGGATCGCTCATCCTAACGCGCGCCGGCTGGGGATTCGTGGATCCGATCCTCGCGATCATCGTCGCGCTCATCATCGCCTGGCACGGGTACGAAATCGTTAGGTCCACCGTTCCGGTTCTCGTCGATGCGCGTGCCGTCGATGCCGCCGAGATCCGGCGTCTCGTGTCATCGATCCCGCGAGTCGTCGGTGTGCGATCGGTGCGCTCGCGCGCGAGCGCGTCGGGCGCAGTACTGGCGGAGGTGACCATCGTGGTCGACGGGGAAATCAGTGTCACCGACGCCCACGCGGTGATGGACGCGGTGGAGGAGCGCATCGCCGCGGAGTTGGGTGCGTCGGAGGTCCACGTGCATGTCGAGCCCACGTAGAGATATAGCCGGGATTAGTCCCCAAATGCGGCTAAATAGCTGTGCCCTCGACACTTGCGCGCTTTGCCGGACCCTCTAGGTTAGGAGCGTCGCCTCACCCGTTTCCCACTCAATGGCCCACCGCCTCCACTCGCTGCAACACGAATACTCGCTCTTCGTGGAGCAGGAGATCGAGCATTACAAGGAGTCGGTGTCCCGGGGCGTCCTCCTCGGCATAGGCGACGAAGCCGTTCAGACACTCGCGAATCATCAGCAGCTCGCCCTCACCGAGCTCATCCTCTGCGATGAGGTCGATCGCATCATCAAGGCGAGGCTGCGGCTTCCGACGTATCACACATGGCGACGGCGCCGGTTACGCGCCCTCAAGGATTACTCGCGACCAGAGCGCTGGGGGCTCAGCCCCACGGAGCCGATCGTTCGAGAGGTGCCGACGACATCCGATGGCCATGTGCTCGTGGCGGGCGCCGCCGCCGAAGGGCCGGCGATCTATCTCGCCGCGAAAGGGTGCGCCGTTACCGCCGTCGAATCGCAGGAGGAGGTTGTCGAGCGAGTCATCAGCTGCGCGGTCGAGGTGGGCCTGACTGGTCGCGTACGCGGCTTCGTCTCCGACCTCGGCGTGTGGCGTCCCGACATCCCATTGAACGCTGTCGTCTGCACGCCGGCGGCGTTCGGTGGGCTGTCCGACTCCGAACGTGCGCACGTGATCACGCTGCTTCAGAACGCGACGGCCGATGGCGGCGTGCACCTCGTTCAAACCCTCGTGGCCGGGCGCCGCGCCCTGTCGGTTGAAGAGCTTCGCCAGCGATACCGGGGGTGGGAGGTCGAGTTGCACGACGATGAGCGCGCGACCTTTCTCGCGCGGAAGGCCGTCGCGTGACGTCGTAGAACGACACGCAATCGCGAAATCTGGACGTGTCGGAGTGCAACATCGGCCGGGTCGCCGGCGTGATTGCGTTTTGTGAAGTCCCCATCTGACAACGAGTTAGCCGAAAGGAACGAAACGGCATGTCGGGTGCTTGAAGGGTACGCGCCCTTGGGCATCAGGGCGCGCCCCGACCGTTCCGGGGCGCTCATCACTTAGAGGTGTCAGATGGCCGAGACGAAGCGCAAGCGCGCTGCGCGCAGGATCGAAGAGCCGCTGGGGATCGTCATTTCGCGCGGCTCGCGCGAGGAGACCCCACCGACGTTCAGCGTCTACGTGTGGGGACCGGCGCCAGATCCGGAGCCATCCACCGACACGAAAGCGGCCTGAGCATTGTTGACCAGGCGCGCCGGGAGCATTCAGCTTCCGGCGCGCTTTCATTTCAGGGTACGACGCTTGCCGATCACGCAGGCGTGCAAGCGTCCCCCGACGACTGGGAGGGGCAGCGTCGGACCCTGCTCTCCCAGCGGATCTCCGAGCTCGGGCTATCCATCCGTGGAACACCCGTCGAGCCGCTCGTCGAGCAGCTGTACCGCGAGCTGGACGCGCGGGGCCTGGCGTTCCATCCCCCGGTGTACCTGAGCGACCAATGGGGATGTCCCGACGGTACTCCCATCATCGGCGTGCCGTTTTACCTCGCCGACCCCCGTCTAACGAAGCTCGAGGAGGAGATGGCGGTCGACGTCGAGACGGAGACGGACACGATGCGCTATCTCCGGCATGAAGCGGGACACGCGTTCAACTACGCGTATCGCCTGTACGAGCGCGCCGATTGGCACGCGCTCTTCGGTCCGTACTCCCGCCCCTACCGCGACCGGTATCACGCCGATCCGTTCTCGCGAAACTTCGTGAGGCACATCCTCGGCTGGTACGCCCAGAAGCACCCTGACGAAGACTTCGCCGAGACGTTCGCGGTGTGGTTGACGCCCGAGCGCGACTGGCGCGCCGAGTACGCCGGGTGGCCGGCGATGGCCAAGCTCGAGTACGTGGACACGGTGGTGCGAGAAGTCGGCGCGACCGTTCCGGTCGTGCCCGCGCCGACGGAGGATGATCTCCCCGTCGAGGCAATGCACTACACGGTCGAGGAGCATTATCAGTCGGCCGAGGAACGCCTGCCGATCGAGGATGAGCATCACTTCGATGGCGACCTCCGCACGATCTTCGCGCCGGAGGCCCTCGCGCCGAACGGGGAGCGGGCCGCCGACTTCCTGCGACGCCATCGACGTGAGGTGGTGAAGCGAATCGCGTACTGGACGGGCGAGAGTGCCACGACGCTCCGCAGCTTCATCGATTTCCTGGTGGCTCGCGCCGATGTGCTCGACCTCCGGGTCGCGGGGCTCGAGGCGGCAACCCTGATCGAGCTAACCTCCTTCGGAACCGCGGTGATGATGAATCACCGCTACGCGCACGCCTTCAGGCGACGTAAACGGAGCACGGCGTGAAGATCGTCCTCCTCTACACGCGCGAAGCCGCGGAGGCGCCCGCGGACCCGGTGCTCGGCCAACTCTCGGATGCGCTCGCCCGGATCGGGCATCAAGTCGAGCCGATCGAGGTGGACAAGCGCGTGGAGCCACTGGTCACCGGGCTCGGCCGTGCGCAACCGGATCTCGTCGTCAACATCGCCGAGTCGTTCGCCGGAAAGAGCGCCCTGGAGTCGAACGTCGCGGCGCTGCTCAATCTCATGGGGCTGCGCTACACGGGCTCGAGTCCGTCGGGGTTGATGCTCGCCGGCGACAAGATCCTCGCGAAGAAGATGTTGGCGTTCCACGGCATCCGGACGCCGCGCTTCGCCACCGTCTATCGAGGAGCGCTCGACTGGGCGGAGAACCTGCACTTTCCGGTGATCGTGAAGCCGCCACAGGAGGACGCGTCGGTGGGCCTGACGAGCGCGTCGGTGGTTCACGACCTGAAGCAGCTGCTCGAGCAAATGCACGCGATGCAGAGCGAGTTCTCGCAACCGGTGCTGGTCGAGGAGTTCGTTGATGGCCGCGAGTTCTACGTGGGTGTACTGGGGAACGTGAACGCCACGGCGCTGCCGGTGATCGAGATGGACTTCTCGAAGTTCCCCGCCGATCGTCCGCGCATGGCGAGCTGGGATGCGAAGTGGGGAGACGACAGCGGGGGTGGCGCCGAGTTCGAGGGGACGAGCTCGATCTTTCCCGAGGAGCTGCCTGAGGATTTGCTCGAGCGCCTCAACGCGGCCGCCGTCGACGCGTTTCACGCCCTCCGCCTGCGGGACTACGGGCGCATCGACCTGCGAGTCAACGATGCCGGGGAGGCGTTCGTCATCGAGGTCAATCCGAACTGTTATCTGGAGCGCGAGAGCGAGTTCGCGAGAGCCGCCGCACGCGGGGGGCTCGAGTACGATGCGCTCGTCGAGCGGATCATCGAGCTGGCGATGGCTCGTTATGCGCGATGACTGAACGGGGATGAGAAAGGGCCGGCGACGTCGCCGGCCCTTCGTCCTTCGAGGTGGTGCTAGCGACGTGAGCGCTTCCTGCGCGTCGCCTTACGAGTGGCCTTCTTCCGCGTGGACTTGCGCGTGGACTTCCGAGCACCCTTTCTCGCGCCTTTTTTCCTCGCAGGCATGGTTCTTCTCCGTGAAGGAGTGAGGGAGCCGCCGATCCCCCGGTGGGTCGGCGAGTGAGGCGGCGGTCGACTCGGCAGGTGTGCCGCGGCCGACGCGCGCGCCCACGCTATACGGCCTCGGAGAGGCTCGTGAAGGTGAAGTCCCGCACCTTGATCGGTGGCATGACGACCGCCCCGCCCGCCTCGGTTCCCGCAAGGCGCATCGGACGTCCCAATGCCTCGATGTTGTTGAGCATGAACAGGGGTGATTCGTTGAAGCGCAAATTCCGAATCGCCTTCGCGATCTTCCCGTTCTCGATGAGGAACGTGCCGTCGCGAGTCAGTCCCGTGTAGAGAATGGTTCGCGGATCGACTTCCCGCAGATACCACAGCCGGGTGACGAGAATACCTCGCGGCGTCGAGCGGATCATGTCATCGATGGTGGCGGTGCCACCAAGCATCTTGAGCGAGCTGGGCGAGCCCGTAGGCTGCTTGTTGTGCTTCTGCGCCCAGAAGCGCGAGTAATAGAGCTGCTTGAGGACTCCGTTCTCGATCCACACCTGCCGTCCCAGCGGCAGACCGTCGCCGTCGTACGGTTGCGCGAGCAGATCCGGATCCATTGGGTCGGAGAGCAGCGTGATCCGCGAGTCGACGATCTTCTCGCCAATCTTGTTTCCACCGCCCTGCTTCACGAACGGGCTGCGTCCTTCGTCGGCGGAGCGCGCGTCGCCATAGAACGCGATCAGCTGCACGAGATCGCCGACGGCCTGCGGCTCGAGGATGACGGTGTATCGTCCTGGCTCGACAGCGACCGGATTCCGCGACAGTCGCGCCTTGTCGATCGCGCGCTTGCTCACCTCGGCGAAGTTGATCTTTGACCAGTCGTTGTCCTCCGCACCGGCCCATCCCGATCCGGTACCGTCCGCGGTGCGTACCGTCAGCGTGTAGTTCGCGGACGTGGAGCGATGGTAGGCAAACTGGCCGGCCTTGTTCGCGACGGCGTTGGATTGGGCACTCGTCACGATGTATCCGGCGGCCGCGAGGTCTCTCGCGGTCCGCGCCGGCCCCAGCGCCGTGAGCGCCGCGCGAGCGCGTTCCTCGGCGGTGAGATTCGCGGTGGAATCGAACCAGGCCGGTACCGTCGCGTACTGCTGCGGGCCGAGGGGCGGCATCGATTCCGGATCGTCGGGCGCGAGTCGGGCGAGCACCTCGGATTGTTCGACCGTGCGGCGCAGCGATGCGTCGGAGAAATCGTTCGTCGTCACGGCGGCGTGCTTGGGTCCGAACGCGCTCTCGATGACGACGTTGGCGTTCACGACTCCGCCTGACGTGGACATCTGGTTCGCGGCGAAGCGAACGTTCCCCTGAGCGCTGCTGTCGAGGGTGACCCGAACCGACTCCGCCTTCGAGAAGCCGACAGCGCGCGCGACGATGGCCTCGGCTTCCTCACGCGTCACGACATTGTCGTTCGCGGGGAGCGATTGGCGGATGTGCCGCGGGGTGATCAACCGTCTGGGGACGCTCATGCCTTCCTCCCCGTGTTGATCACGTTGATTTGACGGAAGCGCGCCGGCGGGCACCCATGACTCACGGCGTTGCTCTGCGGCGGCTGGCCCTTGCCATCGAAGAAGCTGGCACCGAGCTCGTAGCTCCGCTGTCCACCGATCATGTCCATGGCGTTCCAGAAATCCGGCGTGCGCATTTGGTAGGCCACGTCCTTCAGCATGCCCACGATCTTGCCACCGCGGATCTCATAGAAGACCTGTCCGCCAAACTGCGCGTTGTAGCGCTGCTGATCGATGGAGAAGGATCCGTCGCCGACGATGGCAATGCCGCGGTCGGTATCGGCGATGATCTCATCCCAGCCGATGTCGCGCTCGCCGGGGAGGAGTGACACGTTCGGCATGCGCTGGAACTGGACGCTCGCCCAGGAGTCGCCGTTCGAGCAACCGTGCGACCGTGGGCGTATGCCCTGCTGGTCGTACCACCACTTGAGCCAGTTGGCCTGCTCGCGTGTCGTCTGGTAGTCGTTGAAGACGCCGTTCTTGATGATCAGGAAGTCTTCCGGCTTCACCCCTTCATCATCATATCCGATCGTCGCGCACGCGCCCGGCTGCGAGCGATCCCCCCGCACGTTCATGAACTCGGGCCCGTACTTGAGCTTGCCGAGCATTTTCTCGGGAGGCGCGATGAACGACGTGCCCGCGTAGTTGGCCTCGTATCCGAGCGCGCGGTCGAGCTCGGTGGGGTGACCGATGGACTCGTGAATGGTGAGCCAGAGATGCGACGGATGGAGGATGAGATCGTACTTCCCCACCTCCACCGGCTTCGCCTTGATCTTCTGCGCCGCCTCCTCGGCCCACTTCGACGCGTTGCCAACGAGATCCTGGGCGAGCACGTACTCGTACCCTCGCCCCGCGGGTTGAACCACGCTCGAGCGATTCTGGAAATCCGAGAAGTCAGGCGCGACGGCGGTGATCTGCATTGGGACCCAGCTCCGAATCACCGTCTGATCGATCGTCGATCCTTCGGTGCTGGCGAAGCTGCGATCCTCCTTCACGAAGTACATGACGCTGAACACGTACTTCACCGTCGGCACCTTGAGCGCCTCCGCATTGGCGCGCAGGAGGAGATCGACTTTTTGCTCGATAGGCACCGTCCAGGGGTCGATCTCGTACGGGCTCTTCCAGGTGACGTCGCGGTGTACCTCCGTCGGCGCGAGCTCCACGGGGCGATCCCGGGCGATTCTGCTGGCCTTCGCGATCGCGACGGCTTCCCGCGCGGCCGCCGCAACGCCGTCGGCGGTGAGCGTGCGAGTGGCGCCGAACCCCCACGTGCCATCGACGAGCGCGCGCACGCCGCAGCCGATGGAATCGGTATCGACGACGTTGATGATCTGCTGCTCGCGCGTGACGATGAAGTTGTTGCGATAGCGCCCAATGCGAACGTCGGCATAACCGGCGCCCGCATCACGAGCCGCATCGAGCGCCCGCATCATCAGCTCGCGCGTGGGGACTTGAATGTCTGCCGGCGGAGTGCCGGGCGGCGTTTGCGCCGGAGCCGGGGCCGGAATAGTCGCTGGCGCGCCGCTCGAACAGGCGCCGGTCCAAAGCGCCGCCGCGGCGAGCGAGCCGTGCTTGAGGAAATCTCTGCGGTCAGTCATTACACCGCGTCACTGAGGCTGGTAAAGGTGAAGTCGCGCACCTTGATCGGTGGGACGCTGATCGCCAGGCCCGGGCTGCCACTCTCCGACGCACTGACGCGCACAGGCGCGCCCATGGCCTCGAGGTTGTTGAGCATGAAGACGGGCGACTCGTTGAATCGCAGATTCTTGATCGCCTTCGTGATCTTCCCGTTCTCGATCAGGAACGTGCCATCGCGCGTCAGGCCCGTATAGAGGATCGTCCGCGGGTCCACCGGGCGAATGTACCAGAACCGTGTAACGAGAATGCCGCGCGGTGTGGACGCGATCATCTCCTCCATCGACGCGGAGCCGCCATTCATGCGGAGCGATCCCACGAAGGGCACGGGCTGGCGCCCGCTTTTTTGCGCCCAGAACCGATCGTACGAGAGGTTCTTCACCACGCCGTTTTCGATCCAGACGGTCCGCGAGGTGGGGAGTCCCTCACCGGTGAAAGTGTTCGCGGGTACTTCCGGATCGAGCGGGTCGGAGACGATCGTAACACGCTCATCCACGATCTTCATGCCGATCTTGTTTCC
>DASTYE010000035.1:0-14781 GCA_035765135.1 Gemmatimonadaceae bacterium
GAAGGTCGGAGCGTTGTCGATCGCCTGCCCCTGAATGTTGAGCGAGGTGGCGATGGAAGTGGTTTCATCCACCTGGAACTGCACGTAGGCGCGCGTGATCGTCGCCCCGCGCGGAATCGTTATGCCGTTGAAGCGAAGCCCCACCGTTTGATTGCTGCCGTCGAAGACCAGCTCGAGATCCGAGCTTCCCATGTCCAGGCCGCCGGTGGCCTTTTCCTCGACATCGTCGGTGCTGGCAGCCACGCGCACCTGCACGAGGCCGGCCGGGTTCACCCTCACGGTGATGGACGCGGATCTTTGCGCGCCGCCTCCGTCGGTCACGGACGCGGTGATCGTGTGCAGGCCTAACGACAGCCCGGTCGTCGGGACCGAGCCACCCGTCCCCATCGCCCCATCGATGCTGGAGGTCCACACCAGCGACGCGGTGAGGTTTCCACTCTCCGGATCGGTCGCCGTTCCCGTAAACGTGACGAGGTCGCCCTGCACGAACGCCGAGCCGCTGGAGGGTGCGGTGATCGTGACGGTTGGTGGTGCGTTGCCGGAGAAGAACGGGAGGGCGAGCTCGTACATCTTGCCGTCGTTCTCGCCGGGATTGGAGTTGTTATCGACTCCGCGATCGACGGCATAGAGCGACATTGCGCCGGCTGTCGTGCTGGCCGGCGCATACTCGAGGCCCGCGGGCTTGATGGCCTGCGCGGCGGAGACATCGATGGCGCGGATGAGAGACCCCGTGGTCGTCAGATGAAACACGAGGTTTTCCGGCTGCCCAACGACGTAGAGGTGACCGAAGTCCGAGTCGTAGGCGATGCCTTCCGGGTCGAGCAGGCCGTGCTGTTGCGTGTCGAAGCTCGTGACCTGATCGTCGCCTGCCGGTGCAACGCCATCGAAGATGCCGTTGTTGCCCGGCGACACGCGGAACACCTGGGCGTTGACGCCATCGGCGATGAACAGCGCGCCTTGCCCGACGTGATAGGCGAGGCCCTCCGGATCGGTGGATCCGAAAATCCCGGTGTCGAACGAGGTGATCTGGTCGTCCGCCGTGCCATAGATCCCATCGGTTCCCGGATCGACTTCGTCGACCTGCGTCCTGTCATCGTCGGAGATGAAGAGGTGCCGGTTCGCCGGATTGTACGCCGCTCCAACCGGCTCGGTCGAATACGATATGCTCGTCCAGCTGCGGGCGATCGCTCCGGTCTTCGCCGTCTCGAAGATGTTCGCGCCCGCATAGAGCGACATCTCATCGACCTCGCCGTCGCTGATGATGAGATTGTCGAGATGCGTGGCGTAGGCGATGCCGCTGGGGTCGGGGCTGGGTTTCGGGAACTGCGACGTCAGCGTGGTGGCGATGAGTGTCGCTGCGCCCGACGGATCAGGTACCGCCGCGAGCTGGATGAGCGACAACTCGGTGATGCCGGCATCGGTAGCGACATAGAGTCCCTGCGCCGACGGATCGTCGGTGGCGTCGCCGGTCGGCGCGAACGTCATCGCTCGCGGGGCCTCGAGCCCGTACGCCGACACATCCCACATCGCCACGACCTCGCCCGCGGGCGAGAGCTCGTGGATCCGCCGCCGCTCCGAGTCGAGCACGTGCAAGTGCCCGGTCGTCGGATCGAACGCGAGCCCGCGCGCGCGCGCCACACCCAGGCGCGCCAGGTCGATGGCCGCGGCCTCCAAGCCGGCGAGCCCGACGATCCGCGTGCCAGCCTCCAGCGCGAAAACGCGCCCGCTCGCCGGATCCCTGGTCACGAGCGGATCGGTGACCTCCGCGCCGGCCCACGCGGCGACGGCCGGAGGGTTCGGGATGCGCGTGTCACCCGGCTCGATCACGCGGGCGCGCGCGACCTTCAGGAGCGGGACCTGGGTGGGAATGGGTGTGACGTCGGGCCCGGTCCGATCCGGCTCGCACGCCACCGCCAGAGCACACAGAATGATCGCCGCACGCGCAGCACGCGTGCGGCACGACACATCGCCGGTCGAATACATGAAGGCCTCCATGACCTACATGCGGGTGAGCCCGCTATTTAAGTCACGTGCCCTCGTTGTCAAGGCAATCGCGGTAAACGCCTCGTAGTATTCGGCTTGTGTTTGCTAGCTCGTTAGGTTTCGCAGAGGGTGCGGAGTCGCTGCCACGATGTGGTGTCGAGCAGAGGCGTCACCTGTTGCCGGTTCGCTGCAGCCAGGGCCTCGAGCTCGGCAATGCGATCGGCCGTTCGCGGGTGGCTGGAGAGGTATCGGACGAATGTTGGCGCGTCACCATACTGTGATTCCATCGTGCGCATGAACGAGATCATGCCCGATGCATCGACGTGCGCCGCACCGAGCAACCGCATGCCCTCGCGATCGGCCTCGGCCTCATCGGCACGCCGGTACTTGAGGGCACCGAGCGAGATGACGGTGCTCGCGGCGGCATCGACGCCGGTGCCGCCGGAGACGCTGGCCACGAGGAATCGCAGTGGTACCTCGCGCAGAATCGCGCGTGTCGAGTGCCGGAGCGTGACGTGCTGGATCTCGTGGGCGAGCACTCCGGCCAGCTCCTCGGGCGTTCTTGCCGCTTGCAGCAGCCCCGTATTAAGGAAAAGGAATCCGCCCGGCGCCGCGAAGGCGTTCATCACCGAGTCGCGAACGACGAGAACGCGAAATCGGTATTCGGCCCCGGGGCCCGCGTCCGTCAGCCGCGTGATGACGGCCCGGAGCTCGGGCACGGAGTCGGCGTCGGCGCACACTTCCTCGAGGTCCTGAACCTGGTCGGCGAGGCCTTCGCCCATGGCGACTTCCCATGCGGTGGGAACGCGATCGGCTGCCCACGCGGCCGCCGCCGGAGCGCCAAACGTGTAGGCGCCGACGACCGTGGCGACGGCAGCCGCGCTCCAGCCGATCAGTTGCGACGTCTTCCATTGCCGTCGAATCGCGCGCTTCGCCACCGGCGACGCCGCGCGGATCTCGGCGGCGAACCGCGCATCATTGACGAGGAGCGCTTCCGTCGGCTCGCTGCCGAACTCGAGACGCACCTGCTCGGTGTCGAGCCCGCCTTGTGTCTGCCGCAGCAGTCTGAGCGGCCAGAGCATCGATGTGCCGTCGGCGCGCTGGATCTGAAGCCGCGTACCCTGGAGGGTGATCGTGACCACCTCTCGCGCGGCGGTGCGGCCGTCGTAGTAGAAGCCGGTCCACACGTGCTCGCCTACATCCCGAAGCCGACGTCGACATCGAAGCTGTCGGCCAGCCCTTCGCCGACGGTGCTCGCCTCCTGTGCGCGCTGCGTGATCGACGCCCAGTCGACGGTGCCGACGAGCGCGAGGTTGTCGGCCCAGAACTCATGGACGCGGACGATCGCCCACGGCGTGGCGATGCCTAACGTGCAGACCACGAGGAGCAGGTTGGTGAGGTGGAGTCCGAGCAGCGCCCCTCCGGTGATCGTACACTGGAAGCGTGCGCCGCGCATGGCGGTGTGGTTCCAGAAGTGGCGATGCTTGAACGCCGAGTACCACACCCAGTAGAGGCCGAGCGTCGGGATGGTGAGGAGGAAGGCCTTGACGTAATGGCCGAAGAGCGCCGCCGGCGTGCCGTCGTACATGAACGGCTCCGATCCAAAGCGCGCGTGGTCGACGAAGAACTTCCGCGCCTGGTTCTGGAAGTAGGGCGTGTAGAAGCCGAGCGTGACGATGCTGAGCAGGGTGCCGCGGATCACGAGGGCGAGGAAGTCCTTGCCGTGCCCGTGAAAGGAGAAGCGGATTCCTCGCCAGGAGGTACGGCTGAGCCGATAGCGGCGCGCGCTGTTCACCGCGTACACGACGAGCAGGGAGATCACCGCGTAGAAGGCGATGACCGAGAAGATCCCCGCTGCCGTCGGCGTCTCTTCTTGCACGGCGGGCGCGATCATGGCGAACCCGAGGCCTAACACCATCATGACGCCAATCGCCTTGAGGAGCCCGACGAACAGCTCGCCACCCGTTCCGTGGTAGGCGAAGCGGTCGCCGTCCATCTCCGTGTGGCTCCAGTGGAAGACGCGCACCTTGTTCCGGGCCCACGACGAGTAGATGCCGAGGGTGATCAGCGTGAGGAGGTAGTTGACGAACATCAGCCCAAAGAGAGCGCCGCCGGTGCCGTGGTACCGGAGTCTCGCCGTGTTCGGTTGCATCGATCCCTCCGGGGATCGCGTTAGGTGGGATGCGCGGGGGCGCGCAATATGGGATGTCGCTACCGCGCAGCGCCAGAGCCGCCGGCGATGAACCGTTTGTGCTTCGTCCAGGTGACGGTGATGGTGACCTCGGCGCCGAGGCGTGCGGCGAATCGAATCAGCTGTTCGAGGGAGAAGCGCTTGAGCCGACCGTTGCGGAGATCCGACATGCGCGGTTGGTCGGTGTGGATGAAAGAGGCCGCGTACCATTGCGACCAGCCGTGAAGCCGCTGGACGACGTGGTTCGCCATTTCGATTTTGAGCGGTGGGATGGGGTCGGGGGTGGGCACCGCGAACTGTTGCGTTCGACGGAGCGGGGGGGCGTCACCGTTTGGTGGCGTGGCGGATCGTTGGTGCGCGGCGCTCGGGCGTGTGTATCGCCGAGGAGGCAGGTATGTCAGAACCGCCATTTCGGTCGCGTTGAGGCCGCGTATCGTGGGTCAAGGCAAGCCTTATGGCACTACAGCCATAGCCCTCCCCGGAGAGCCCCAAGGCCGTCGCGGCTGGCGAATGTGGCCGCCCTGCCAAACCTTATGACCGTGTTCATATCGCTGTGGACAATGTTCATAACTTATGACATTGCCTCCGCCGCCTGCTCATAATACGAACCCCGCCGCTCCCCCTTCACCACCAGATCGCCCCGCTTCACGAGCTTCTCCAGTACCGCCCGCGCCTCCCGCGGCCCCACCTGACAGAGATCGGCCGCCTGGGCGCGCGTGATCCGGCCATGGGACGCAACATATTGCAGGATCATGCCTTCGCGCTGAATCGGCTCGATCCCCCGCACCCGGATCAGCGCCTCCGGCGTCCCCAGCGCCCGGTAGGTCGCGGCGGAAAAATGGTACGCCCGCTCCCGCCGGTCGTCGCGCGCCTCGACAATCCCGCTCTCCACCAGCCGCTCGAGATATGACCGAGCCACCGGCTCGGCCCTCTGAATCAGTGCCGCCACTCTCGCGACAGTAACGCGCCGCTCACTGTCGATAGCGTTGATGATGAGCAGCTCCTCCACCCCGAGACGCTGCCCGGGTTTGTCACGAGCAGCCACGAGGCGAGCCAGGGCCAGATTCGCCGGCCCACCGCGCAGCACGACGTGCACTGCGTCGGCCGTCGAGCGCGAGTAGTCGGGAGCGTGCCGCCCATACCGCAACTGCCCCTCGAAGATCGTGTCGATCCCGCGCCCGGTCCGCTCAACCAGACCAATCCGCTTGAAGGCGTTCGCCAGCACCGGATTCCGCGGACGCGGCGCCGTCACCAGCAGGTTCTCGAGCCGCACCTCGGCCGGAAAGCCGCCGGGGTTCGAAATCTCGATCTCGTTCTCCGTCCACTGGACGTGCACCGCACCTAACGAGGTGTAGTCGCGGTGGATGAGCGCGTTGTGGAGCGCTTCCCTGAATCCCGCCGGGCTGTAGCGCGGCACGCCAACGCTGACCGATCCGACCGCCATCTCCTCTTCTTCGTTGCGCGCGTCGAAGCGCTCACGAATCACCTCCGCCACCCGAATCAGCGGCAACCGATAGAACTCGTTGACGGCGATGCGGAGGCCCGTCAGTACCTGAAATGCCACCTCGTGTGTCGGGATGAGCTGCCGCACCGACTCCTCACGTCCGACCATGAGGAGTCCCGCGATCGTGATGCCGTCCCCGACGCGGAGCCCCAATGCACGCGCGATCTCTTCATCCGGCAGGGTGAGGAGCGATGCGTCCGCCCGCCCGGCATTGCGCGCGATCGTCTGGCGCAGCCGCTCCAGCTCCAGAGGATCGAGGTCGTCCCATCGCGCCTGCGGGACGACGAGCGCCGAGTGGTCGATCGCCCCACGGGATGCCTCGCGGGACTGCATCTCGTGGGGCAGAAAGGGGACGCACTTCCACTTCCCGCGGACATCGGTCGCACGACGGCGGTAGACGCCGGCGACCGTCGCTGTCACCGGCTGCTCGGGGGGGATGCTGATCACGACCACGTCCTTGTCGTCGATCGAGACGACACCGCACTCGACTGAGCAGGCCGGCGCGGTCTGGTTCGCGATCATGAGCTCGAGGCGCCGCGCGTCAGTGTACGTCCCATGTCGCGGGCGAGCGCCCGTTATGCGCCCATCGTCTTCGACCCCCACGACGACGAGCCCTCCGCGCGCGTTGGCGAGGCAGGACACCGTTTCGACGAGGTCACGGTCGTCAACCGGCGCGTCCGCTTCTCCTTTGAACTCGACGTCGAGCTGCTCGCCCTGAGCAATGACGTCGCGAAGCTGGTCGGGGGTCAGCATGCTCCGCGAATGCTAGGCCGGTTTCCGCAAACCGCAACCGCCTACGGAATCGTCGGATGCACGCCGTCGAGGCTGATGTAGTCGACCTCGCCGGGTACAGGGACGAACACGTTTCGCGCTTGACGGCGGTCATGTCCCGTCCCGACATCGCTGGAGGATGTCGCAGGCCAGGAAGCCGAACGAGACGTCGAGACCGCCGAAGACGCGGTGCGTGTCATCCTCGAACACGCGGACCCATCCGAGCTGGAGTCCCGCAACGCGCGCCGAGGCCTCTACACGCGCAGCCAGACCGGCCGCGTTCGGATTCACGGAGCCGACCACAACGGGGCCAATCCGGTTGATCGGGCCGAGCTCCGCGTCGCGCAGCGCACCGAAGTAGCCAAAGCCGGTCATGTCGATCGCGTAGCCACGCGGCGCGGCGAAGGTCACTCCCGCCGAGAGGAGGGCTCGCAGCGACCAGTGCGACTCGACGATCGCCGCCGGCAGGGTGGGAGGAGGCGTCAGCGTCTTCGTCCAGAACACGCCTAACGTCACGGCCGGTCTCCAGTCGCCAACCATCGCGACGTTGAGCCGCGGCGAGCTCGTCTGTGCCTGGGCGGATGCGACCACAGTCACCGAGGTCGCAACCACAAGGGTCGTCAGGCGCATCGCCTACACCACGCCGGGCTCGGGGACCGGCACCGTCAGGAAATGCTTGATGTGGTCGGCAATCGTCTCGTCGGCGCAGAGCATCGCGTGCGCCTCGGTGCCGCCGCCGTACGGCACGACCGTGAACGAGAACGACTCCCCGCCCCACTTCAGGGTCTCGGCGTAATGCGCGAGGCTGTCGCCCGACTTCTTCTCCATCGAAATCGAAACGAAGCGTCCGTCCTTCTTCACGAGCGTGCGGCCGGTGTCCTTGTTCACGCCCATCACCGTCCACACGCGAATGCCCGGGCCGAAGTTCGCGAAGGGATCGTGCAGCAGAATCTGGGTCTTTCGCGCGCGCGACAGCATGTCTTCGGTCACGCCGCCCGCGTCGTCCGACGGCCATCCGGTCATCGAGAGGAGCTGCTCCCCTTCCGGGAGCGTCGTCCCATGCTCGTCCACCACGCAGCGCCACGCCGGCAGCATCTGATAGATGGACGGCCAGGTGCGCGCCATCTGGCGCGCGACACCGCGCTGGTTCTCGCCGAGGCTCGGGTGGCCGAAGACGAGCGCCTCGACGGCGCGCAGCGTTCCGGCGAGCGGCGCCCCAACCAGTACGACTCGCGCGACCAGGCGCGCGAACTCGCCGGGGTTGGCGCGCTTGCTGGCGAGCACAATGAGGAGGCCGCCTTGCGAGTGGCCGATCAGGTTGAAGCGACCCTCGCCGCCGGCGACGCGCGCACGTAGCTCGCTGAGCAGACGTATCGCGTTCCAGCGAAGGTCGGCGCGCCAGTCGTACGACCACTCCTCGTAGGCATGGGGAAAGAGCTGGTACGGAGTGACCACCACCGATCCCGGCCGCAGCTCCGCGCCGGGCTCGAGCGTTGTCCTCACTGGATCGAGCACTCCCTCGGCGTGCTCCATGCTCAGCAGGCGCGCCCACTCGGAGATCGGCCGTCCACCGAGGTCGTTCTTTTGGAGACCGACCTCGACGCGCACGGCGTTGTAGACGACCGTGCCGTCCTGATCATCGAGGCGGGTCGCCTGGGTGCCTGGAATCAGAAGCGTCGTCATTCCAGTCAGAATCGCCGACGCATCCACTCGACCACGCCATCCCATGTCTCGCCGACGTGCAAGCCACCGATGACAGCGAGCACGCCGAGGGCAATGATCGCGAGCGTAACTAACGCGCGAATCCATCTCCGGCGCCGGAGGATGACGTCGCGCAGCGCGAGGGAGGCGAGGTGCGCCGCCAGCGTCAGTCCCAGCAACAGCAGACCAAACCGCTGAACGGTGCGCTCGACGAAGATCGTCCCGCCTGCAATCATGACAACCGCCACGAAATACACGAGCTGCAGCCAGTACCTGAACACCAGCGCCTTGAACGATCGCGGGACGCTGACCTCGACCAGACCCCAGAAGATCGAGCTCATGCGCGTCAGCCATGCGGCCGGTGTCGCGCGCACGTTGTGCCGGTCGGCGATGCTCTCGAGAATTCGGCCGAATACGCGCGACGAGCGCGACATCGCACGGAGCGCCGCGAGCGGATTCACCTCACGATCCACCTCGTACGCCTGCCCATAGTATTCGCGCACCCGCTTTGGATCGGCCGCCGCGATCAGCGCCTGTCGAACGATCGGGTTGCCCGTTGCACCCGGAGGAGGCGCGACGAGCGCGCGGATCTGCTCGGCGCTCGGCCCCTGGTCGGCCGACGACAGTGCGTCAGCGAGTAGATCACACGTCGCCTCGATGGTGCTCGCGTCGCGCTGGTCCTCGAAGATCGCGAGCTGTGCCCGCTGAAGGATCGAGGCGCGTAGCTCGTCCGACAGCCACGATCCCTGCGTGACCGACGCGATCAAGCGCTCGGCGCCGTCCAGACGTCCCCAGAGGATGTCGTTCTGCCGCCACCGCCTGTCGAGGAAGGCGCCGAAGTGCATGAGCGCCGTCCCGGCGAGCTTCCGGCGGCGCTCGTCAGGCTTCCGCTCGTCGATCAGGCTCTTCGCATCCTCGGGGCTGATGCGAATCACCTCGACCGGATCGACCTCGTCGCCAACCTCCGTCGAGTAGAGGATCGGATACGAGATCAGGTCGTATCGGTCGTAAGTCCGGTAGTATTCGCCGAGCATCGCGCGCACCTGGTTGCCGAGCGATGTCGAATCCGATCCGTCAGGCGCGAACATGGCGTTGCAGATCTCGCTCGCCGGCCATGTCACGGCGGCAATGCGCGCGGCGAGCGCCTCCCCCAGCGCATTGAAGCCGTCCGCGAACTGGCGGAAAAGGCCGCGCGCGAATCGGTTACGTGCTTCCTCCGACGGCTCCCGTGCGAGCGCGTGAAGCTCCTGCTGCGGGACACCAATCGCGAGCATGGCCGCGGCAATGGCGTTAGGCGGACCGCCCGTCACTTGCGCCGCCACCGGCTTCGATGTGCGCTGTCGCCGTGCCTCCTCGGGGCGCAGTGCCTCGAGCGGAGCGATGACCCGCGACAGCTCGGCCTCGGGCCGTGATGCGCCGAGTGTCTCGACGGTTTGGCGGAGCGCGATGTAGACTGGTGCGAGGCGCTGAGTGATCTCCTGAAGCGTTTGCTGCAGCTCGGCCTCGCGCTCCGGGCGCAGGTCGATCCCCCACGCCTTGAGCATGACGACCGCGCCTTCGTCGAGACAGGACAGCCGGTCGATGCGGTTGAAGACGAAGTCGAGCCGACGCAGGCGGTAGTCGAGATCGAAGTGCAGCAGGAACTCGTTCTCGGTGGCGCGGTCGTCACCAGCCGAGCGGTACGCTACGTATTTCGATTCTCGCCACGCACTCACGAGATGACGGATCGCCAGGAACTCGCTCCCCTCCTGGTCGAAGCCGGCGAGCTGGGTCATCACGTGGCTGATCCGGTCGGTGAGCGCCGCGATCTTCAGGCGGTGGTAGCTGCCGTAGCCAATGCCGAACCGCTCGATCATCAACTCGAGGTCGGTTTCGTTGAACCGCGTGTCGTGCAACGTCGCCGCTCGTTGAGCGGCGGTTCCCGCCTCGACGTCGCGCTCCATCCCGGAAAGGATTCTCTCGACGCGAGCGATGAGCTGGTTGCGCTCGAGCACGCGCTGCAGGTCTTCCCGAATCGTCTCCTGGCGCGGGAGAAAGAGCGCCGCCGACAAGTTCTCGAGTGCATCCGGCTTGTCCGCGTCAACGGGGCGATCCTCGGGGTGGCTCGGCGACGGCTCGACGTAGATGAGCTTGCGATCGGCGGGCACGCCACCGTGCCTGCGCGACAGGTGATCGATCGCGTAGCTGAACGGCTTGTTGTCGAGATAGCCTCCATCGGCAAATGAGCGCTCGGTGAAATCGTACGCGGCGTCGGGAAGCATCTGCCCCGACGACGGCGGGCGATACGCGGGAAAGAACTCCTTCCATCGCGACGGATCACGACCTTGGCCCGCTCGCGCGCGGTGCGCGGGCATGGTCGCGAGCACGTCGTCGATGTCGGAGAGCTTCATCGGCTCGAACGCGACCGGAAACGAAGACGTGCACCGCGCCGCGAAGGCGAGGATAGGGTTGCGCTCGGGAGTGAAGTCGTCCGCCGGATCGGCCGCACGCGTCCGCGTGAAGCTGAACCGGTGGACGTTTCGATAGCGGGCTTCCGAGGCGAGCTCGTCGCCGAGGCGAAGGAAGACGGGGAGGCCGCGGACATCGGTCGTCGTCACGAAGAGATCGAGCTCATCGACCAGCGGGATGCGTGTCATCGCCGACTCATCCATCGCGTCCATCGCCTCGAGCAGCTTGCGATACATCCGCTGGCTGTTGAGGAGCGACGCCGGCGGGTGCTGCTGCCTCAACCCGGTGAGATCCTTCACCGACTCGCGATCGTTGATGAGACGGTCGAGGTCGCCCTCATCGAGCCACATGCGGTGCAGCGTCCGCATCGACTGCGCTGCGCCGATGGTGAGCGCCTTGGCGAGAAAGACGCCGTTGATCCCGCCCGCCGATGTACCGGAGACGATGTCGACGATGAAACGCGTGCGAATGTCGGCGGCGGGATCGTAGGTGGTCGGTGCCTTGCCGCTCGCGTCCAGCGTTTGACCGAGGTGTCTATATGTGCGCTCGGTGGACGTCAGCTTCTCGTCGGACAGTAGCGCCTGCGTCGGATCCTCGGGATCGGGCGCGGTGGCGCGAACGAGGTGGAAGAGCTCCTGCACGACGCCGTTGATGTAGATGGCGAGAGAGGCCCCGCCGTAGAGAACGACGGCGAAGCGCACCTCCTTGTTCACGCGCATGCGGGGGCGCGTGCCTGATGAAACGGCTGGCGCGGTCATGAGCTGGTCGACGATGCGGGTGGACCGAATTGCTGGCGCTCGACCAGCGAAGTGTGAGGGGGGCCGGCGGCGTCGCCGTGCTCTCATCCCGTTAGGGCTAGAACGCTAGCTCAACCTGATTCAACGTCAATGCCCGAGGGCGGAGGTGTGAGGGACGAGGTGGGAGGAGAGGGAAGAGTTAACGAGGTCGGAGCCACACCAGGGAAGCGGAAAGAGGGAAGCGGGAAGCGGGGACGGGCACCCCGTGCGCGCGCGACGATGTCATACCGCGACACCAGCGTGTTCATCGAAGAACCACCCACTTCCCTCTTGCCGTGTGGCGGAACCCGTCCCACTTTCTCGACACCCTCGCGCGGTCTAGAGGCAGGCACGTGCCACTCACCGCCGGAACGCGACTCGGCCCCTACGAAATCCTCCGCCCCATTGGCGTGGGCGGGATGGGCGAGGTGTATCGGGCTCGCCACCTCAAGCTGCGTCGCGACGTCGCGATCAAGATCCTTCCAGGGGATCTCGCCAACGACCCCGATCGCCTCGCCCGCTTCGAGCGTGAAGCACGCACGGCCTCGGCGCTGAACCATCCGAACATCGTCGTCATCCACGACATCGCCGAGCAGGACGGGATGACGTACATCGCGATGGAGCTGGTCGAGGGGCGTACACTCCGTGAATGGATCGCCGACGGAGCCATGCCTATCGAGCGTGTGCTCCGGCTGGGATCGCAGTTGGCCGACGGGCTCGCGAAGGCGCATGCCGCGGGCATCGTGCACCGGGACATCAAGCCGGCGAACGTGATGGTGACCGGCGACGGGCTCGTGAAGATCCTCGACTTCGGGCTCGCCAAACCGCTCCTGTCGGCGGAACGATCACCTGGTGCGACTGCCCCCACGATGGAAAGTCGCGAGGGCTTTGTCGTCGGCACGCCGCTCTACATGTCCCCCGAGCAGGTGGCTGGCGAACGGGTGGACCATCGCTCCGACCAGTTCTCGCTCGGCGTTACGCTCTACGAGATGGTCAGCGGGCAGCCGCCGTTCGAGGGGGCGTCGCTCGTTCGCGGCATTCTCAGCGTCGATCCTCCGCCGCTCAAACGCGTCCGCCCGGACACGCCGGCCGACCTCGATCGGATCGTTCGTCGATGCCTCGCGAAGGATCCCGCGAGGCGTTATGCGTCGACGGCCGATCTCGCGACCGAGCTGCGTGAGCTGCGGGAGCGGCGCGAGCGCGCCCTGCACGGCGTGGTCGCCACGCTCAAGCGACCTGCTGTCGCTGCAACGTTGGCCGCGATCGCCCTGGCGTTAGGCAGCGGCGGCGTGCTTTGGGCGCGCGGCGCCGGGGAGCGCTGGGCACGGAACGATGCCGTCCCCGAGATCACCGGCCTGACCGAAGCCGGCGATCTCTACGACGCCTTTCGCCTCGCGCGCAGGGCGCAGCACTACCGAGCCGGCGATCCCGCCCTCGAGAAGGTGATGAACCGCATCACCCTTCCTGCCCGCGTCACGACGCAGCCCGAGGGCGCCGAGGTGTGGGTGAAAGGATACTCGACACCGGACGCGCGGTGGGAGCGACTCGGCGTGACGCCGCTGAGGACGCGCATTCCCTACGCGCTGATGCGGTGGCGGATCACCAAGCCGGGTTATGAGCCATTCGAGGGCGCACCGTTCAGCGGCACTTCCATCGGCGTGCTCGCGACCGGGCTCCCGCTCGATTCCGTCGGAGCGCGGCCGACCGGAATGGTACGCATCCCCACGGCGGTGCTCATCGCGGTGCCCGGCGCGCGACCGCAGGGCGAGATGCCGGCGGTTGAGGTCGAGACGTTCTTTCTCGACCGCTACGAAGTGACGAATCGCGAATTCCGCGCGTTCGTCGATGGCGGCGGTTACGAGAAGAAGGAGCTCTGGCCGCTACCCATCGAGCGCCGTGGTCTCGAGCTCTCGTGGACAGACGCCCTCGGTTCCTTCCGTGATGCGACCGGGCGGCCGGGACCCTCGACATGGGAGGCTGGAGCGTATCCGGCAGGCGAGGATGACTATCCGGTGGGAGGCATTAGCTGGTACGAGGCGGCGGCGTACTGTGCATTCGTCGGAAAGAGCTTGCCGACCGTGTTCCACTGGTTCCACGCGATCGGACAGGAGCAAATCTCCGACATTCTCGCTCACAGCAATACCGACACGAACGCGAAGGCGCCGGTCGGCCGGTTCAAGGGGCTCGCCGCGTGGGGCACCTACGACATGGCCGGGAACGTGAAGGAGTGGGTATGGAATCGGTCAGGCACCGACCGGTACATCCTCGGCGGGTCGTGGAACGAGCCCGGGTACGTCTTCGAGCATCTGATCAGAGCGGACCCGATGGAGCGTGAGCCGACGCACGGCGTGCGTTGCGCGAAATATCCGCAGCCGCCGCCCGAGAATCTCTTTGCGCCGGTTACGCCGCGGCACCAGTACGACATTCCCGCACCCGTCTCCGATGAGGCGTTCGCGCTCTTTCGCGGAATGTACGCGTACGATCGCACGCCGCTCGAACCCGAGCTCGTGCGGGCGAACGACAGTCTGCCTAACTACCGCCGCGAGGTCGTCTCGATCAGGACGGCCTATGGGGACGAGCGGATGGAGGTGAATCTCCTGATGCCGCACAACGGGTCGCCACCATACCAGCCGGTGATCTGGTTCCCCGGCGGCGACGTCTACCTCCACCAATCCAGCGAGCACTTCGCGTCCGAGTACATGTTCGATTTCATCCCGCGGGCCGGTCGCGTTCTCGTGTATCCGATCTACAAGGGGCAGTACGAGCGATTCGAGGAGCCGTCCCTGGTGCCGAGCCACTGGCGCGACATGATGATCCGCTGGTCGCAGGATATCGGGCGGACCATCGATTATCTGGAGACGCGCCCCGACTTCGACGCGACGCGTATCGGCTATTACGGTTTCAGCGCGGGGGCGCACGAGGGACCGGTGTTCATCGCCGTCGAGCCGCGCATCAAGGCGAGCGTGCTCCTGGCCGGGGGCCTCATCCCGATGCCGATGCGCCCGGAGATGAACCCGATCCTTTTCGCGCCGCGCGTGACGGCCCCGACCCTCATGATCAACGGGCGTGACGACTTTCTCATGCCTTACGAGCTCGCCCAGCGTCCGCTATTCGAGCGACTGGGCGCGCCGGATGACAGGAAGCGTCACGCCCGGCTCGACGGCGGTCACATTCCGCCCAATCGCGCCGAGATCATTCGCGAGGTCCTCGCCTGGTTCGACCACTACTTGGGACCGGTTCATCGTCAGGCGCAATAGACGTCGTCGCCTGTCGGAGGGAGGAGGGGTAGGTGAGAGGGATGAGGGAGAGGGGTGAGGGAAGAGTGAACGAGGTTGGAGCCACACCAGGGAAGCGGGAAGGGGGAAGCGGGAAGCGGGGACGGGCACCCAATACGCGCGTGGCCGCAC
>DASTYE010000036.1:0-22186 GCA_035765135.1 Gemmatimonadaceae bacterium
CGCTACGCGGCAGCCGCGCTCATCAGATGAGCAAACGGCCGCGCACAGCGCGGCCGTTTGCCTTTCCTTCCCTTGGCCCCTGGCCCCTGGCCCCTGGCCCAAGCAGTTAGTGCTGTACGTCGATCGTGTGACCGACAACACCACCTAGCAGCCCACCGGCCGCGGCTCCGATCAGCGCGCCCTTTACGTCACGCGAGATCACGCTCCCGATCACCGCGCCAGCCGTGGCGCCAATCAGCGCGTCACGCTTCGTGTGGCGGACCGGCTCGCGCCGGACAGTCGTACCAGACGACGCACGCGCGGTGGTCCGGCGAACCGGGGCCGGCGCACGGTAAATCGCCTGCTGCGCCACCGGCTGGGCGTACACCGGGCGGCCGTACTGATCATACAGCATCTGCTGTTGCGGATACTGCGCCTGCGGATAGCCCATCTCCATCGGCGACATGAACTGCTGCTGCGGATACTGCATCGACGCGGCCAGCGCCAGGTCGCGCGTAAGCGCCTCGTCGAGCTGATCCGAATCCTTCTGACCGCCGCAGGCCGCCAGAACGGCGACGACCGGCACGATCATCCAGCGAACGAATTTCGACATGGTTCCTCCTCGTGGAACTGGCCGCACAACCTCGCGACGAGAGCCGCTGTTTTCGCGGTCCAACCGGCCTCCTCTATAAGCAGTGCCGGTGCCAGGCTTTGAGGGCCTCCTGGGCGGGCTAAGACAGGGTATCGTCCCCCTCCGGGACAGCCCCTGTCTACCCGCATGGAATGCGAAAGGACCAGGGTAATGGGGGTCACATTCGGGACGGCGGCTGTTGCCCAAGCAGGGTCGAAAGAGCCATCTTGCCGCGGCCCCATTAATCGGAGTTCTTGATGTCGCCTAGAACCGCTCTGTATGCGGCGCTGGCCCTCGCGGGAGTTGCCGCCGCAGGCGCCGCACAGGCCCCGGACAGTGTCACTCGGCCGCCCGCCGTCGGCCAGATGGCACCCGATTTCTCACTGCCGGGGGCAACCCGGTACGGCCGGTTGGCCTCGCCGGTGAAGCTGAGCGATTTCCGCGGCGAGACCGTGGTCATCGCCTTCTTCGTTCGAGCGCGAACGCGGGGCTGAACGGTGCAAATGGAAGCGTACCGTGATCAGTACGCTACGTTGTTCAACGGTGGGAAGAACGTCGTGGTCCTCGGCATCAGCGTGGATGCGGATACTACCCTCGCCGCGTGGGCCAGGGAGTCGGATTTCCCCATGCTGCTCGCGAGCGATGCTTCCGGCGAGGTCGGGCGGCTCTACGGCTCGTACGACGCGCGGAAGTTCGACACGCGCAATCTGTTCGTCGTGGGGCCTGACGGCCGCATCGCGCACGTCATGCTCTCGTTCAAGGTGCTGTCGCCAGACGCCTATACGGAGCTGGCCGCGGCAGTGGACAAGGCCTCCGGGACGCAGGCGGAGCATTAGGGCATTGGGCGTGCCCTGCTCCGCCGGTGCGTCATGACCGCGACCTCATTCACGCTCGGCGTCATCCAGCAGCGCGTCGTCGTCGACGCTGATGCGAGCGTCGCCGAGGCAATCGAGAACATCCGCGAGGCGGCGAAGCGCGGCGCGCAGGTGATCCTGCTGCAGGAGCTGTTCAACGCACCCTACTTCTGCAAGGTGACGGACGCGGAACGGTTCGACCTCGCCGAGCCGATTCCGGGCCCGACCGTCGAGAAGATGCAGGCGCTGGCCCGCGAGCTCGCACTCGTGATCGTCGTGCCGATCTTCGAGAAGCGAGCGGCGGGCGTCTACCACAACTCGGCCGCGGTCGTCGACGCCGACGGCTCGGTGCTCGGGGTGTATCGCAAGATGCACATCCCGGATGACCCGCTCTATCACGAGAAGTACTACTTCACCCCCGGCGAGATCTACCAGCACGGCGAGACGCCCAGCATCCAGACGGGGTTCCGGGTCTTTCGGACTCGTTATGCGACGATCGGCGTTCTCATCTGCTGGGACCAGTGGTATCCGGAGGCGGCCCGCATCACGGCGCTCATGGGCGCGCAGATTCTCCTCTACCCGACGGCCATTGGATGGCATCCGAAGGAGAAGGACGAGTGGGGAAAGTCCCAGGCCGATGCGTGGCGCACGATCCAGCGCGCGCACGCGATCGCGAACGGCGTGTTCGTGGCGGCCGCGAATCGCGTGGGGCACGAGCCGGAGCCAGGAACCGACGGGCTCGACTTCTTCGGTCACTCCTTCGTCAGCGATCCGTTCGGTCGCCTCATCGCGGAAGCGGGAACGGAGCCGACTATCCTGGTCGCGAAGTGCGACCCGGGAATGATCGAGTACACGCGGAGGAACTGGCCGTTTCTGCGCGATCGACGGATCGATGCGTACGGGCCCATACTTCAGCGATACATAGGGTGATTCGAAACGGCAAAGATGTCAGACGTCAGAATACAGAATTCAGAATTCAGAAACGTCTCCGAATGCGGTATCTGAATTCTGAATTCTGTATTCTGACGTCTGACATCTTTGCCGTTGACCTGGCGTGATGCCTCCCCGCGCAACGAGACTTTGGCCAGCCGAGTGGTCGCCTCACGACGCGACCTGGCTTGGTTGGCCTCACCACCGGCCCGACTGGCCGGGGAAGTTCGAGCCGATTCCGTGGGTGTATGCGGAGATCGTTCGCGTGCTTCACGAGCGCGAGCGCGTCGAGATCCTCTGCCACTCGGTGCAGGTTCGCGACGAGGCGATGGCGGCGCTAAGATCGCACGGGGTTCGCGGCGACAGGTGTCGGTTGCATCTCGTTCCGAGCGACCGCGTGTGGCTCCGCGACTCAGGCCCGACGATGGTCTGGCGCGACGACGGACGCGTCGAGGCCATTTGCTGGCGGTTCAATGCATGGGCGAAGTACGAGAACCATCTCGCCGACGCGCTCGTGGCGCCGGCTGTCGCCCGGCTCGCGGAGGTTCCCGCCGAGGAGGCGCAGCGTCCCGATGGCGCGGGCCGACTCGTTCTTGAGGGGGGCGCGATCGATACCAATGGCGCCGGTGTTCTCCTAACGACGGAAGAGTGCCTGCTCTCCTCCGTTCAGGAGCGCAATCCCGGACTCGACCGTGCCGGCTACGAGCGTGCGTTCCGCGAGTACCTCGGGATTCACACGACAGTCTGGCTGGGCGAGGGATGCGTCGGCGATGACACACACGGCCACGTGGATGACGTCGCGCGATTCGTCGATCCCAACACGGTCGTGCTCGCCGTCGAGTCGGATCCGGCCGACGACAACCATGCGCGCTCGGTGGACAACCGTCTTCGACTGGAGCGCGCGGGTCGCACGGTGAAAGGCGGGTTGCGGATCGTCCCGCTCCCCTACCCTCGCCCGGTGATCATGGACGGCGAACGCCTGCCGGCGAGCTACGCAAACTTCTACATCGCTAACGGCGTCGTGATCGTTCCGACGTTCAACGACCGAAACGATCGTATCGCGCTGAACATCCTCGCCGAGTGTTTTCCGGGGCGCGATGTCGTCGGCATTCACGCGGTGGACCTCGTGTGGGGGCTCGGCACCCTTCACTGCCTGACGCAGCAGCAACCGATGAGTCGAGCATGAGGAACGATGAACGAGGACTGAGGAATGGTGATCTTCCTCACTCCTCATTCATCACTCTCATTGTCGCTCGCGGGATCATTCATCTCCGCGTGCTCGCGGCACTCCCTTTGCTTTTGCGTGAAAATCGAACGTGAGCGGAGTGGAGCGTGCGAGGTTTCGCCGAGGAACAGGCAGGTCGCGCTGACGTCACGCGCCTGGCGCGTGGCGTTGGCGACCTCGCGCATCCCTTAACCAATCCGGCCGATCTCGATCCGCTCCTGGAGCTGATCGGTGACGCGCACTTCGTCCTGCTGGGTGAAGCCTCCCATGGGACGTCGGAGTTCTATACCTGGCGAACGGCGATCTCGCGCCGGCTGATCGAGGAGAAGGGGTTCTCGTTCATCGCGGTCGAGGGAGACTGGCCCGACTGCTATCGGGTGAACCGCTACGTCAAAGGGTTTCCCGGAAGCGGCCGGAGCGCCGACGAAGTGCTGCACGCGTTCGAGCGCTGGCCGACGTGGATGTGGGCCAACCTCGAGGTGGTCGAGCTGTGCCGCTGGCTGCGCGCGCATAACGATGGTCGGGCGCGCGACCGGCGGGTTGGATTCTACGGTCTCGATGTGTACTCGCTCTGGGAGTCCATGCACGAGGTGATCGCGTACCTCGAGCGCGTGGACCCCGAGGCCGCGCGTGCCGCGCGCCGCGCCTACCGCTGCTTCGAGCCGTATGGCGAGAGCGCGGAGGACTACGCGCGTGCCACCGCGATCGTACCGACCTCGTGTGAGAACGAGGCGGTCGCCATGCTGCGTCTCCTGCGAGAGGGCGACATGGCACACCGGGAGGACGGCCCGGAAAGCTATTTCAACGCGGAGCAGAACGCGCTCGTCGCCCGCAACGCGGAGCGGTATTACCGCACCATGGTGCGAGGCGGGCCGGCGTCGTGGAACGTCCGCGATCACCACATGGTCGAGACACTGGAGCGGCTCATGGCGTTTCATGGGCCGGCAGCGAAAGCGATCGTGTGGGAGCACAACACGCACGTCGGCGATGCGCGATTCACGGACATGGCGCGCGCCGGAATGGTGAACGTGGGGCAGCTCGTGCGGCAGGCCCACGGGAGCGACGACGTAGCGATCGTCGGATTCGGCACGTATCGGGGGAGTGTCATCGCCGCGGAGGAGTGGGGCGCCCCGATGCAGGAGATGCGCGTCCCCGAAGCCCGTCGCGACAGCTACGAATCGGTGCTCCACCACACCGGAATCCCGGACTTCCTCCTCCCGTTCGCCGTACGGGAGGCGCATCCGGTGGTGGACGAGCTGCGCGAGCCACGAGGGCATCGCGCGATCGGCGTCGTCTATCACCCAGAGCTCGAGCACCACGGGAACTACGTTCCGACGATCCTGCCCGAGCGCTACGATGCCTTCATTTACCTCGACGAAACGCGCGCGGTGTCGCCGCTCCACATGCCGGTTCGTGTGGACGCCGACCTGCCGGAGACGTATCCGTCGGGTGTGTGAAGGCGCCGGCGAGGGAAGCGCCGGCAGGAGGAGCAGTGTTACCCATGACTTTGCTGGTCTCCGCGCTGCTCGCGCTGAGCCTGACGAGCGCGAGCGCCCAGACGGTACGCGGGACGGTGATCGATTCGCTCAGCGGTGCGCCCGTTCGCGATGCCCTCATCATTCTCGTCGACGATGCCGGGACGCCACGCGCTCGAGCGCTGTCGCTCGACGGTGGCGCGTATGCCATCAGCGCACCGGCGCCCGGCCGCTACGCGATCCGCACCAAGCGCATCGGATATCGCGCCGTCGAATCAGCGCCGTTCGACATTGCGAACGGCGAGGTAAAGGTCCACGACGTCCTCGCGCCGATCGTACGGGTGATCCTCCCCGCAGTGACGGTCCACGCCCAGCGCCAGTGCCTGGTACGCCCGGGCGATGGCGTCCCCGCGTTCCAACTGTGGGAGGAGGTGCGCACGGCGCTCTACCAGACCGCGCTCGCCGAGCGGGGGGACCTCTTTCAGACTACCGCGCGACGGTGGGCACGCGAGCTCGACACACTCGCGCGGTTTGTCCGTAGCGATTCGTCCTGGCTGCTCAGCGGCATGGCACAACGGCCCTTCGCCTCGGTCCCCGCCGAGCATCTCGATCGCGTCGGGTTCATCGAGCAGAAAGGGCCGGACGCATGGTACTTCTATGCGCCGGATGCCGAAGTGCTCTTGTCGGAGGTGTTCCTCCGCGGGCACTGCTTCCGCGTCGTCGAAGGCCGCGACGGCCTGATCGGACTGGCGTTCGAGCCAGCGCAAAAGCGCAAGGTCGCCGACATCACGGGTGTGCTCTGGCTCGATTCAGCGACCGCGGCGCTTCGCCATCTGGACTTCGGCTACACCAAGCTTCCCTGGAGCGTCCCCATGTCTCGCGTCGGCGGGCGCGTGGAGTTCGAGCAGCTCGCATCGGGGGTGTGGATCGTACGCCGCTGGTACGTGCGAGCGCCGCGGATGAGCGTGGAACGTGGCTTCTTCCGGTTAGGCGGGAATATCCACTATCGCGCGAAGCAGCGGTTCATCTCGATCATCGAGCACGGCGGCGAGGTGATCGAGACGAGAGCGCTCGTGAGGTTCTCAATGCGGTGACCCCGATAACCCCTGGAGTCAGGGGTCAGGAGTCAGGGGGTGTCGGGGATTGGTTACAGGAGAGAACGGCACCAAGGGATCAGGTGCGGGGTCCTCTCCTGTTACCCAGCTCCTGATACCCCCTGACCCCTGACTCCTGACTCCTGACCCCTCGAATCAAGCAACTGCACTACCTCCTCGTCGGTCGTCTGCGTGAAGTCACGGTACCACGCGCCCACGCCGAAGAAGCGCTCGGGCATCGCGACGCACACCACGTCGTCTGCCTGACGACTCACCGCCGTCGCGCCTTCGATGGAGCAGACCGGAGCGGCGAACACCAGCCGCCGCGGGTGCTGGAGGCGCAGCGCGGCGAGTGACGCGAGCGCGGTTACGCCGGTCGCCAGCCCATCATCGACGAGGACGACTGATCGCCCCTCGATCGCCGGGGGTGGACGATCGCCGCGAAAGCACCGCAAGCGCCGCTCGAGCTCGGCGAGCTCCTTTCGCGTCACTTCCTCGATGTAGGCCTCGGACACTCCGAGGGCGCGGATCGCATCGGCGTCGAGGAACCGTGTTCCCCCTGGGGCGACGGCCCCGATGCCGAGCTCCTCGTGTCCAGGCGCTCCCAGCTTTCGCGCGATGAACAGGTCGAGCGGTGCGTCGATCGCGCGCGCGACCTCGTAGCCTATCGGTACCCCACCGCGCGGAATCGCGAGGACGATCGGATCCTCATCGCGAATCGTCGGAAGCCGGGCTGTCAGCTCGGTGGCCAGCCGCCTTCCCGCTTCGACACGATCCTGAAAAAGCATCAGTCCGCGCCGCGCAGGTACTTGTCGAACCACGACGCCGCCAGGCGCGCCACCACCTCGAGCGTTCCCGCTTCCTCGAAGAGATGCGATGCCCCCGGCACGATCTCCAGCTTCTTCTCGCACCGCAGTTGGGCCAATGCATCCTCGTTGAGCGGAATCACCGGGACGTCGCGACTGCCGACGATCAGCAGCGTCGGCGCTTCGACCTCAGGAAGGGAATCCCCCGCGAGATCGGGACGCCCGCCGCGCGACACCACAGCGTGAACCCGATCGGGCATCTCCGCCGCCGCGACGAGCGCCGCCGCAGCGCCTGTGCTCGCCCCGAAGTATCCGATCTTCAGGGAGGCCGTGTCAGGTGAATGCCCAAGCCATTCCGTCGCCGCCTCGAGCCGTCTCGCGAGGAATTCGATGTCAAAGCGCAGATGCCCGGTTCGGGCATCCGCACGCTCTTCATCCTCGGTGAGCAGATCGATGAGCAGCGTCGCCAGCCCAGCGTCCTGGAGCGATCTCGCCACGAAGTTGTTTCGCGAGCTGAGGCGTCCGCTGCCGCTGCCGTGCGCGAACAGCACGACTCCCCGCGCGGCGCTGGGGATGCCGAGCAGCCCGCGGAGCGCGACACCGCCGCTCGTCACGGTCACGTCGTGACCACTCATTACCGCCGCCATGTCACACGCTCCTGTTCATACTCATCAACGCCGCAAAGCAGGTGCCGTCAGGGGGCAGCCTGGGTGGCTCGTGGTCCGTCGGCCAGAATCGGCAGTCGCGTCAGGGCCGTGTCGACCAGGGCGCGAATGAGCACGCTGTCCGTGGGAGACAGATGCCCGGTGCGAAGCCAGATCAGCGTCTTCGGCTGCCGAGCGGCCTCGAACAGAGATTCGACGGCGCGTCGGGGCATCTGCGGGTCATCCACACCATTGATCATCAGCAGCGGCCTTGGTGAAATGCGAGCGACATGTCGCTCGGGCTCGAATTCGCGGAACGAACGCGTCGCAAGCCACGCCGCCGGGCGGCGCAGAAAGCGGGGGCGCAAGGTGAGGTTCGCCGCCATTACCGATGCGAAATCGCCCGCGCCGTAGATGAGCCCGACGTCGCGAAACCGGGCATCCATCGCGGTGGCGATGGTCGCGAATGGGACCGCGAACGACGTCGCGACGAGTCCCACGCGCGCCGCATCGACGTCGTCGCGCGAGACAAGCCACTCGCCGGCCAGGGAAAAGGATGCGGGAATCAGGCGCGCGGCAGCTCGAATGCGTCCGCCATTGAAGACCATGTCCGTCACGCCGATCGTATAGGGGATTGCCTCGGGGTAGTCGATCGACAGCACGACGACGTCGCCGAACTCCATCGGCAAATATTCGATCGCGGCGCTGTTCAGCTCGCGCCCGTCGTTGAGCAGGATCGCCGGCAGGCGACCCGTCGATGCGGGACGCAACAGACGACCTGTCACCTCGATGCCGGTCGAGCTGCGAAGTCGAACCCGCTGCACCGCGTATCGGCCGCGCGATCCCGCCGCCGCTGTCTCCGCGGAAACCAGATGCCCTCGCAGAAGCATGTAGTCGTCATATTGTCCAGCGGCCTGCGCGCGATCACACGCACACAGCGCGAACGTGGCTGACGCGAGCACCAAACCTCTGAGAGAACATCGGCGAGGCGGGGCGTGGTCCTTGCACCGGCGGCGCCGCGACCGAGTGGAGGGCGACGTGAAGATCGTGCTGGTGTCGGAGGAACGCATTCGCCTCGAGGAAGGGTTTGGTCCAGTCACGATCGAGTCGGACCGCGCCGACGCGCAATACTCTCCCTTCCACATGCTCGCCAGCTCCCTCGGGACGTGCGTGCTGTCCGTTCTGGCATCCTGGGCCGAGCATGCGCGCATCGATGCGTCGACGCTCGCCGTCGAGATCGAGTGGCGATTCGCCGATGCACCGCATCGGGTCGGAGACATCGACATGAAGATCATCTGGCCCTCACTGCCGCCCGAGCGCCGGACTGCCGCCGAACGCGCGGCCCACCTGTGCGCCATTCACAACACGCTCTCCCACCCACCCGTCATTCGCACCGAGGTCACCACGTGACGACGCCGGCGTCGCAGCGCCCGATCGTGCAGTTCGTGCTCGCCGGAAAGTCCAGCGACTGCGGTGGCGAGGGACGCCCGTGGACGCTCGTCTACGACGGCCACTGCGCCGTCTGCAATCGCTTCATCCGACTCGTCGAGCGGTGGGACCGGCGCGACCAAATCGAGAGCATTCCGTCGCAGAACCCATGCGTGCGCGCCCGCTTTCCGTGGATTCCGGCCGAAGCGTATGCGGATGCGGTGCAGCTCATTGCTCCCAACGGTCGCACCACACAGGGGGCGCAGGCCATCGAGGACCTGCTCGGCCTCCTGCCCCGCGGATGGATGCTCGGGTGGATCTTCAAGCTTCCGCTGGTGGGTCGGCTTGCCGACAGATTCTACCGCTGGTTCGCGCGCAACCGCTATCGATTTGGCTGTGGCGACCACTGTCCGGCCGGTCCCGCGCGTGTGAGCTACGAGTAGTCGCGAGGCTCGTCAGTCGGCGATGCCTGCCGCGGCCACACGCCGAACGCCGCGAGCACGCTGAGCGCTTCCAGGATCGTCGTCACACGAGTCACAGTTGCCACACGACCAGTCGCCCTCCACTTCCTCGCCGAAATACTCGAGGATGTACCGCGTTCGGCATTGTGTGGTTTGGCAATACTGGATGATCGCGCGGAGCTTCGCCTGGTCCATCGCGCGACGCTCCTCGTAGTCGTGCAAGTCCTCGCTCAGGTTCACCGACGTGAGCTGGCTGCCGAGTCGCTCCCAGCTGCCGCCGCGATGCTCGCGGACCAGGCCGTGACGCTTGAGCAGCGCGAGTACGATGCGCGCCTTACGAGCGGGCACGTCGGCCTGGTTCGCGAGATCGATGAGCGCCACCGGCGTCAGCAACGGATACTGCTCGAGGCAGATGGCGACTCGCGCGGCCTCTTCGATCTCCGGGTACTTCCCGCCGAGGAAGTACGACTGAACCCGCCGATCCTCCACACGGTACAGGAGGGCGCACAGCGCCGGCCTGCCATCCCGACCGGCGCGGCCAGCCTCCTGGTAGTAAGCCTCGATGGAACCAGGGAAGTGGTAGTGCACCACGAACCGGATATCGCGCTTGTCGATGCCCAGCCCGAAAGCGTTCGTCGCGACCATGACGCGGAGATCGCCCGCCATGAAGCGGTTCTGCGTCTCCTTGCGCTCGCCCGGTGCCATCTTCCCATGGTACAATCCCACCGAGTGATCGTGCCGGAGGCTCTCGTAGAGCCGCTCCGCCTCCCGGATCGTCGCGGCGTAGATGACGCCCGATCCGTCGCACTCGCGCAGGAGGCGCTCGACCTCCTGATCCTTGACCGCGCTGTTGACCGTGCGCCGGATCTCGAAGCGCAGGTTCGGGCGCGCGAAGCCGGTGATGGTGAGGTGCGGGTCACGCATCTCGAGCTGGCGAGCGATGTCGCGACGTACTTCCTCCGTCGCCGTGGCCGTGAGGGCGAGCACCGGTGGCCTGCCGAGCCGCCGCGCGACGGAGCCTAACGTCAGGTAATCGGGGCGGAAATCATGCCCCCAATGCGAGACGCAGTGCGCCTCATCGACGACGAACAGGCTGACCTTCCGCTCCAGCAATCGCTCGAAGAACTCGCGATCCTTGAACCGTTCCGGGGTCAGATAGAGGATGGCGCCCTCACCGCCACCGACGCGCTCGTGAATCTCGCGGGCCTCGGTATCGGTGAGATGCGAGTGCATCGAGATCACGTCGACGCCGTGCGCGTTGAGCTTGTCCTCCTGATCCTTCATGAGCGCGATGAGGGGACTCACGACGACAGTGAGCCCTTCGAGCATCAGCGCGGGGAGCTGGTAGATGAGCGATTTCCCGCTCCCCGTCGGCATGACGACGATCGCGTCACGTCCGGCGAGCAGCGCTCGCATGGGCTCCCACTGGCCACGCTGGAACTCGGCGTGACCAAACTGGTCCCGCAACACCGAGCGCGCGCGGGCCTCGAGACTTTGCCGCATGCGGGCGCACGAGGCAGGATCGAGGCCAGACGGCCGGGGTCACGGGGTCGCGGGGGCACGGGCGCTTGGGGGAGCCCCTTGAGTGGCGCCCCGACCCCCAGACCCCGCGACCCCGCGATCCCGGCCCTTACTGTCCCGTCAGCTCCTCCACGATCCACCCTGCCCCATACATCCGGCGCAGCGCCTCGGTGATCCCGCGCGAATGCACGCTCACCGAGCGCGCGACCTCGTCGGTGAAGACGAACCGGTTCGGCAGCCCCTCGATATTGCTGTCGAAGATCACTCCGACGACTTCGGCATTTCGATTGATCACCGGGCTCCCTGAGTTCCCGCCGATGATGTCGTTCGTCGAGACGAAGTTCAGCGGGGCCGTGAGATCGAGGCTGTCGACACGGGCCAGCCACCGCGGAGGAAGGTCGAAGGGATCCTTCCCGTCGAACTCCGCCGCGCGACCGTACAGCCCGTAGTAGCTGGTCTTGTACGGCGCGACCGTACCGTTGTACGGGTAGCCCCGCACCACGCCATCCGAGATGCGCAGCGTGAACGTGGCATCCGGAGGAAGCGAAGTTCCGAAGGCCGCGAAGATCGCCTGGCCGAGCTTCTCGCCCTCCGAGGAGATCAGCGCGTTGAGCCGCCGCGAACGCGTGGCGACGATGCGCTGAAGCGGGTCGATCTTGCGGGCCACGACGATGAGCGGATCGGTGGACGCGGCGACGGCACTCGCGCCGCCGTCGAGCAGTGCCTTACGGGTCTCGGGATCCGCGAGCCGGGTACCTCCAATGAGCGCGCGCGCCGCCGCCTCCGGGGTGCGGTTGCCGAGCACGGCCTGAAGGAACGGATCGTTCGCGGGGAGCGCGCGCTTCGCCGCGGCCAGCTGCACCGCGAGCAGGCGCGCTTCTACGGCGGTGTCGATGGGGACAGGAGCGACGAGCTGACGCTTCATCCGCTCGATCGCTTCGCCTCGATACTCCGGGAGGCGGGTACTGTCGGGGAGGGCGGACTGCGCGGGAATCCGGACGAGCTGGCCGGCCATGCCGAGCAGCTGCGATCCCGCGAACGAGCGATATCGCGACGCCTTGTCGAACGACGCGAGCTCACGTTGCGCCGCGGCGATGGCATCCCATGCCCCACCGTAGCGTGCGCGCAACGTGGCGTCCTTCGCGATGCGGGCGCGAAACTCCCGCTCGAATGCCCGCTTCTTCGCCATCAGGGCCGCGTCGAGCAGACCGGACTGATAGCCGGTCACCGCCTTCTCCGAGTTCGCGAGCGAGAAGATCGTGTTGTGGTACCTCCGCTCGCGCTCCGGGTCATCCTTGGTGAGTGCACGCAGCACGTCGAGCTGACGCGCATAGCTGGCGAGGTTCTCCGGATAGACGACGTCGCGCAGATATTCCATCTGCGCCATCGTCAGCAGGCGTCCCGTGCTCCCGGGGTTTCCCGTCACGAACACGAGCTCGCCATCCGCGGCGCCCTGTGCATTCCAGCGGAGATAATTCTTCGCGGCGAGGGGCTGGCCGTCCTGATAAATGCGCAGCAGCGAGATGTCGAGATCGTATCGCGGAAAGGTGAAGTTGTCGGGATCACCGCCGAAGAAGGCAACGCCCTCCTCGGGAGCCATCACCAGCCGCACATCATCGAAGCGCTTGTAGCGGTAGAGCGAGTACATACCGCCCTGGTAGAAGCTCACGACCTGGCAGGTGAGCCCGGTGCCCGAGCCGCACGCCGTCTGGATGGAATCGATCACGCGCGCCCGTCGGTCCGCCTGTGCCGAGGCCGTCGCTGCACGACTGGCCGCGCGAACGCGCGCGGTTACATCCTCGATCGATTGCAGCTGATCGACGTACAACCCCTGACAGCGCCGCTCCTCGGCGATCGACGATGCGATGAAGCCGACCTCGATATAGTTCGTGTCACGCGGGGACGACGACGAGATGCACGAACGGGCACAGTGGTGGTTCGTGAGAACCAGCCCGCGCGCGGACACGATCGACGACGAGCAGTTCGGAAGACGCACCGATGCCAGACGAACGTTGTCGAGCCATCCCTGATCGGGGGTGAAGCCGTAGGTCGCTTTCCAGTACTCGAGTGGCGGTGCGTCGAACGTCCACATGGTGCCGAACTCCTTGCGGTACCCGGTCGCGGCGGGAGCGGCGACCTGGGCCGCCAGAGGCGTGGCGAGGAGGAGGGCGAAGAGAGCGAGTCGAACGTGAGACATGGGCAACCTCTGGTGAGTCGCAAGGATGTCAGACAGCTGATGTCGAATGTCGGAATTCAGGCCAGGCGCAGACAGGCCAGGGCAGGTGTCATCTGCATGCTGCACTCTGAATTCTGACATCCGACATCTTTGCAGTCTACCCTGAACTGGCCCGGAGTATGAAAGGTGACCATCCATGGTGGAACCAGGCCTGAGCCCTGAGCGTCGTGCCGAGACGCGCAGCCGGTTCGATCTCTCACGCGACGTCCTCTACGCGACGTTGCGCGCGATCGGGCGCCACGCCAACAGCTTCTACACGGCGCTCGGCATCTATCTCATTGGCGGAGCGACGATCGCCATCGCCGGTACCGCGCTCTTCGTCGAGCTGGCGTCGCACGTGCGGAGCGGCGCGACGCAGGCGTTCGACGACAGCGTGATGCGGTGGATGGCGGCGCACCGCATCGAGTGGATCGAGCGATCGTTGCTCGAGATCACCTCGCTCGGGACGGGACTCGTGGTAATGGTGATCGTGGCGATTTCCGCGCTCTTCCTCGTTGCCACGCAGCACCGCTTTTCTGCGTTTCTCCTGCTCGTCGCCTCCGGGGGCGGCATCGTGCTCAACGCGATTCTGAAATCCAGCTTCGATCGCCAGCGCCCACGGCTGTTCGAGTGGCTGACCGAGCCATCGAGCAGCTCGTTTCCATCGGGGCACGCGATGAGCTCGGCCATCGTCTACTTCACCGTCGCGTATCTCATCGCACGACTGGAACGACGACGATGGATGCGTGCGCTGACGATCACGATCTCGCTGCTGCTGGTGCTGCTCATCTCGGTGAGCCGCCTCTATCTCGGCGTGCACTATCCGTCGGACGTCATCGCCGGCGTCATCATCGGGCTGGCCTGGGCGGGCTTTTGCCTCGCCGGCCTCGAGGCGGTGCGTGTGTTCGGCCTGAGATTCCGCCCGCGAGTGCTGGAACAGGAAGAGGACCTTTCGAAGCTCGAGCGCGCGACGAAGGGATTCGAGGAGTGACGTCACGTCAGACGGCCCGGCGCTGGTTCCGGCGGCGCGGAGATCTCGCGTGGACGTGGAGCTGGGTGGTGGGTGGCTACGCCGCCGCGCTGCTCGTCGGGATTCTGTTCGCGCAGCTCATGCGACGCACCGGCAACTGGGAACAGGGGCTCGCCTGGGAACGCGAGTTCATGTTGCGAACGCACGTGAAGCTGTCGGAGCCCTTCGACACGCTGTTTCTGGTGCTGCCGTGGCTCGGGACGAATATCACGCTCATCCCGCTGGTCGTCGGGGTCGCGATCTGGCTACTCGTCAGGCGCCGGCGTCCTGACCTCGCGGCGCATCTCGTCATCGTGCAGCTGGGGAGCTTCACGTTGAACGCGGTTCTGAAGGACATCTTCGACAGGCCGCGTCCCGATCTTTTCGAGCTGCGTGGCCAGCACGCGTGGGCGGCGTTTCCGAGCGGACACGCGATCGCCAGCGTGTCCGTCCTGCTGACCGTCGCCATCCTCCTGCGACGCGAGCGCGGATGGCGATGGCCAATGAGCGCGGCGGTGGTGCTGCTGCTCTTCAGCCTCTATTCTCGCCTCTACCTGGGCGTGCACTGGCCAACGGACATCGTCGGCGGTGTGCTCGTGGGAGTCGCGTGGCTCGCGGTGACCTACACGGCGTTTCGTGGGCGACTCGCGCCGGCCGGCGCGCCGGACGCCGAGCGGGTTCCGGCGTCCGGCGACTGAGCACCCGCGTCGGCTACTGGCGCACGAGATTCCCGCGAATCTCGCCCCCCGTATTCTGGCTACTGTGCACGTTGAAATACGTTCCGCCACCGCGGATCCCGGCGAGCTCGGCGTCGCTCAGCGCAATGGTTCCCGACCCGCCCGTGGTCGTAATCGAGCCCGCCGGCCATCCCTTCAGCGGCGGACAGGTCGTCTGGCCGGCTGGCGGGGCGCAGTGGATGTGGGCTGCCGTCACCGTCCGGCCCGCGGGCCAGTTGGTGATGTTGACGGTGTAGTCCAGGTTGTTTCCGTTCACGGTGAACGTCGCGGTGCCAGCCGCAGTCGTCGTTACGGGCGGAGTTTCATTGGCCCCGCTCAGCGTTGCCGTGTATCTCTCCGGTGTTGGACCAGTCTCGTCGTCGTCGCACGCGGACACGACGACCACTCCGATGAGCGCAAGTAACCCCAGTCGATTGAGCATCCTCATGGAACCTCCGCTGTTCGGTGAGCACGCAAGGGCGGCGCGGACGACAACGCGCCGCGCTGACCCTGCATTGTGAAATCGTGACTGCCGAGCGACAACGGGAGTGTGAATCCTTTACCGCTCGATTCTTGCATTTCACCGCAGATACCCGCTGCCGCGGCGCGATGCAGCGCGAATGAGCGATGCGACCGCCGAGCCTCATCAAGGATTCCTGGATGCTTCGCGTCACGCTCTCGATCCTCATGTACGGCTTGGCCGCGTTCGCGGATCTCTCCGCGCAGTCGGACCCGCTTCCCACGCGGCGCACGATCGCGGAGTACCTGATCAACGATGTCACGCTCCGGGTGAGCGCTGACGCGCCGCGCGTCGAGGTGTTCATGTGGAGGAGGCCGCACGCGATCGTCGTCTTCCTCGACTCCCGATCGATCGAGCAGTGGGTCGACTCGGCCGCCGTGCTCATTCGGGACGAGGCGCACGCGCATCCGGATGCCCCCGTCGAGCGGTCGACGCCCGTGCTCAGACATGCGGACAGCTCCTACCAGAGCGGACTGCGCTTGACGCGGCTCAAGACCAGCCGCGGGTCACAGCTGTTCCTCACGGCGTGGCTCGGCGATCACCGAACCGTGTCGGTTCCGTTGCGAGCGGCGCAGGCACGGGGATTCGTCGTCGTGCTTCGCGATGCGGCGCACGTGGCGCGGAGACCTCGTTAGGACCGCCGCGGTCCGGGAAACACACCGCGGACCGAGCGAGGCGCTGTCGGCCAGCGCTGACCGTCTGGCTCGACCAGGCATTCCCCCGCTGTTGCCTTTGGCAACGGTCCCCCGTCCTCCCAGTGACGCGAATTGCCACACGCCACCGTCAGCCCGCCCGGAGGGAGGGACGCATGCTTCGCCCGCTCGCTTGCACGGCCGCCATCGTCGCCCTTCTGGGGGGAGCCTCCGCATCGGCGCAGTCGCTCGTTCCCGGGCAGACGCGCATGCGCGTGGGAATGACGATGATTACCATCGGCCCCGCCACCGGCGGCATGGTGCTCGTCGATGCGTGGCGCGGAATGTCCCGCATTACGGGCTATGTGGACGCGGAGCGCCTCACCGCCTGGACGGACAGCTCCTGGGCGCTCGTCGATTCCGAGCGCGGCACCGCCCTCGCGGCGGTCACTTACGAGTACGCCGACGGCTCGAAGAAGATCGAGTACAAGTCGCCCTACCTGTCGCTCGGGCCGAAGGCGGTCATGATGATCGACCGCGTCGATCGCGACGGTGCGTCACGCTATGCCTTCTATGCCACGGACAACGCTCGCGAGCAGCGCGTGTACATCGTGATGACACGAAGCGACGTGGCGACGCTCCTCGGAGCGATGCGGGATGCGGCGACCGGGCAGATCGCGGTCGCGCCGGCGAAGCCGTAAGACCCTAATGATGAATGAGGATGAAGGACCGAGGAATTCGATTAGGAATTCCTCGGTCCTCGGTCATCATTCCTCATTCGAGGGAGTCAGTCGCCCTCTCCAGAACACCCGATAGATCCGCCCGCCACGGTCATCGCTGATGTAGAGCGATCCGTCCGGGGCCAGCGCCAGTCCGACGGGACGATGGCGCGCCGCGTTCGGCTGCACCGAGTCGCCGGCGAATCCGGTGGCGAACACCTCGTAGCTCCCGGCGACCCCGTTGGCGAACGGAACGTATACGACGTTGTAGCCTCCCTGCGGGCGCGGCGCGCGATTCCACGAGCCGTGGAACGCAATGAAGGCACCGCCGCGGTACTTCGCGGGGAAGTGCGTCGCCCGGTAAAAGAGTAGCCCGTTAGGTGCCCAGTGCGCCGGGAACGCCGCCACCGGAGCCTTGGCGTTCGCGCACCGCCCGACCTGCTGCCCGTCGCCGCCGTACTCCGGGGCCAACACCTTCTTCTTCGCGAGGCCGTCGTAGAAGCAGTACGGCCACCCGTAGTCATCGCCGCGCGATACCCGGAACAGCTCCTCGGCCGGAAGCTCCGCGCTCTCGGTCGTGTCGAAGTGCGCCGACCAGTTCTGGACGAGGTTGTCGCGGCCGTGCTGCGCGACCCAGAGGAATCCGTCGGCGGGATCTATCGTGATGGCGACGGCGTTGCGAATTCCGGTCGCCCACCGCTCGCCATCCGGTTGCGTCTGCCCGGTACGCCCCGCATCGAAGCGCCAGATACCGGCGCGCGTCTCGAGCTCGGGGCAAGGATTCTGACCGGGCACCTGTGGCTGCCGGTCGCGTTCCTGACAGGCGTTCGACGGCGACCCGATGTTCACGAACAGCTCGTTGCCGCGAAGCGCGATCGTCTTGGCCGTATGGCTTCGCCCGGTCGGTAGCTGCCCAACGATCGTGTCAGGCACGGCGGTGGGACGCAGCGCGCCCGCTGGAATCCTGTAGCGAAGAACCGCGTCATCGGTGCCGAAGAACAGCTCGTTGCCGCGCACCGCTATCCCCGACCCCCCGTTGTCGCCGAACCGCTCGCGCACGTCGAAGCGTCCGTCACCATTCGTGTCCCGCAAAGCGACGATGCCGCCCTTGGCATCGCGGAGGTTTCGGAGGGCGACGAAAACGTCGCCATTCGGCGCCACCGCGATGTGGCGGGCGGGCCCGAGACTGTCGGCGGCGACGAGGGCACAGAATCCCTGCGGGAGTGTGATACCCCCGTTGTCAGCAGCGCAGGGAGGGCGACCGCGCTGGGCGCCGGCCATGGCGGGGACGAGCAAGGCGCCGCACAGAACGGCCGCCTTTCCGAGAGAGCGAGTCATAGGCATGAGGTGTATGTGGTCCGCGCACGTTATCCCGGTGGCGAGATAGTGTCGAGGGGGTTAGGAAGGGCAAAGATGTCAGAATTCAGAGTCCAGAATTCAGAGCGCCCCTGGCAAGGCGGTGTTCCGAGTCGGGCTTCCGGATCCCGCATTCCGAATTCGGCCGACATGGAACTCGCCCCGCGGTACCATGTATTCTTCATCCTGTCCCCTCACGGACCCGCCAATGCTGATCAGACGCGCACCCGACATACAAGCCTCCGAGATCACCGACGAGGCGCTTTACCTCGACCGGCGTCGCTTCATCACGCGTGCCGGGGTCGGGCTTGCCGCCTTTGGCACCCTCGGGGCATCACGGACGCTGGAGGCGTGCGAGGGCGGCTCGCAGGACGACGATAAGCTGACGCCATACGAGGACGTCACGACGTACAACAACTTCTACGAGTTCGGAACCGACAAGGACGACCCGGCGAAGAACGCGCACACGCTTCGCCCGCGGCCGTGGTCGATCGCGATCGAGGGGCACGTGAAGAAGCCGGCGGTGTACGCGATCGAGGATTTCCTCAAGCCGCACAAGCTCGAGGAGCGCGTGTACCGAATGCGCTGCGTCGAGGCGTGGTCGATGGTGATCCCGTGGCTCGGCTTCCCGCTCGCCAACCTGATCAAGCGGGTGGAGCCGACGTCGAAGGCGAAGTACCTGGAGTTTACGACGCTCCACGACGCTCAGCAGATGCCCGGGCAGCGGCGACCCGTCCTCGATTGGCCGTACGCCGAGGGGCTCCGGCTCGATGAGGCGATGCACCCGCTGGCGCTTCTCGTCGCCGGGCTGTACGGGAAGGTGCTGCCTAACCAGAACGGCGCCCCGCTGCGGCTGGTGGTTCCGTGGAAGTACGGCTTCAAGGGCATCAAGTCGATCGTCAGGATCCGCTTCGTCGAGACGCAGCCGCGGACGGCGTGGAACGTCGCCGCGCCTGACGAGTACGGGTTCTACGCGAACGTGAACCCGGACGTCGATCACCCGCGATGGAGTCAGGCGAAGGAGCGACGGATCGGCGAATTCAGGCGGCGCGCGACACTTCCCTTCAACGGCTACGCCGACCAGGTCGCCGGCCTCTACGCCGGAATGGATCTGAGGAAGTTCTTCTGACGACGACGGCGATTCCCCGCTCGGGCGTGCGGCCGCAGAGCCGACGCCTCGCGACGGTCTCGCTCGTCCTGGTTTGCCTTCTCCCGGCCGCGTGGCTGGCGCGTCGCGCGCTCACCGACGATCTCGGCGCCAACCCGATCGAGGAGCTCGAGATCCAGACCGGGCTCTGGACGCTGAGATTCCTCGCGCTCACTCTCGCCGTGACGCCGGTGCGACGTCTCGCCGGATGGAACTGGCTCGCGAAACATCGCCGCACGCTCGGACTCGTGACGTTCGGCTACGCGTGCCTTCACCTCTCGATGTACATCGGCCTCGACATGTTCTTCGACGTGAGCGACATCGTCGAGGATGTGGCCGAGCATCTCTACATCACGGTGGGGATGCTGGCGTTTCTCCTCCTGATCCCGCTGGCGGCGACATCCACGAAGAACGCCATCCGGCGGATGGGCCGCCGATGGACGCGCCTTCACCGCCTGGTCTGGGCGGTCGCGGCGCTGGGGACGGTGCACTTCCTCTGGGCGGTGAAGAAGGACATTCGGGAGCCGCTCATTTACGCCGCCATCTTCGCGGGGCTGCTCCTCCTCCGGTGGCCCTCGAGGGCGAAGAAGTAGCGGTTTTTCTGGCGTTCCCCTTGCATAGGAGGAGGGCGCTCACGCCTACCCGCGGCGAGGCCGGCGCGGGAATCGGCCCATTCGAGGAGGAGACCCATGGCCGACGTACAAGTGAACCAGAGCCCCGGTGGCGGTGGAACCAGCGCCGGCAGTTCCGGTTGGATCTGGGCGATCGTGGTACTGGTGGTGGTCGCGCTCATTGCGTGGTTCGTCTTCGCCGGTGGTCCAGGCGGGGGTGGCACCGACGAGACGCGGATCGAGGTCGAGACGCCCGGCGGCACGGGTGGCGGGACTGGCGGCGGGAACCCACCTCCCACGCCGAATCCGTAGGTTGAGGCGGAGGGAGTCGAGGTAGTCGAGGTCGTCGAGGTGATCGAGGGGCGTTGTTTCCCCTGGTTCACCTCGACGACGTTGACGACCTCGACTACCTCGAAAAAAACCCCGGTCGCTGTCGCAACCGGGGCTCTACGTCAGGGAAGTCGGCCGGGCGCGCCGTTCACGGCATCTGTGTCGCGGCCCCCAACTGGAGCCGCCTGGCGGTGCGCGTCTTTCCGCCCTCGATCCTCCCTGCAATCACTCCCTGCAAACGCCCGCAGCGGAGATAGCGCCGCAGCGTCTCCTCACGCATCGGATACCCCGAGCTCACCCACACCTCGTCGCGGTCTCCCGCGCCGACGACCGTCGCGCTGAGATACAGATAACGACGCTCACTCCGCACATATTCCGCGAGCGAGATGCGAAGGGCGTCGCCCTTGTATTCCCGTCCGCAGAACATCGGGTGCAACACCGCCGCCGGCATATACTCGAACACGAACTCCGAATCGGCGATCGTCAGGTTCCGCTGATCCGTGATGTGCGCAACCGTTTGCTCGTGCAGCCACACGCTGCGCGCCGTCGGCGGCAAGCCGAGCTGACCCGCCACGTGCGGAGGAATAGCCCCGATCACCTGCATGCCGCTGGCCCATCGGCTGGGCCGCAGCACCGCTTCGATATCCAGCTTCTGATGGACGCCACTGGTGCGCATCTGACGCTCCGGATGGGGGCGAGCGTGATGGAGACGCGCCAAGGAATCCCGAAGTAACGGGGGCGGTTCGGTGCGGTCGTCGCTTGCCTGGACACACGAGCGCACGGCTAACGGCAAAGATGTCAGATGTCAGAATTCAGAATTCAGAATTCAGAAACGACCACGGGCAGCCACGCATTGGCTGCCCGTAGGTGTTACGCTGAATTCTGAATTCTGACATCTGACATCTGACGTCTCTGCCGTGCGATCACCGACTAGCGCCCCACCTCGACCTCCGCCGCGCTCGGAGCATCAACGAACCACGCATTGTACGAGTACTGCATCACCATCCGCTGCGTGTTGAAGTACGACCCGTTCACGGCGATCGCGTTCCGCATCACCTCGGCGTACTTGTAAGGCAGGCCGTAGTACATCGGCAGGATCACGCGCTCCAGCTTGTCGTACAGATCCGTCGCGTCGCCCGACGGATCCCGCGGACGCTCGCGGTCACCGCCGATCCCCCAGCCGGTCGTTCCCTCGTGGCACCCCTCGATCCACCAGCCGTCGAGCACACTGAAGCTCGGGACGCCGTTGAGGGCGGCTTTCATCCCGCTCGTGCCCGATGCCTCGAGCGGCGGAATCGGGTTGTTGAGCCAGAGGTCGCATCCCGACGTGAGCGTGCGGCCGAGCGTGAGGTCGTAATTCTCGAGGTAGATCACGCGCACCGCGGCGCCGAGCTGGTGCGACGCCTCGAAGATGCGCTTGATGATCTCGCGTCCGTTGCCATCGCGTGGGTGCGCCTTTCCGCCGTACACGACCTGAACGGGTCCCGTGTGCCGCACGATGGCGCGCAGCCGATCGAGGTCGCTGAACAGGAGGTCGGCGCGCTTGTACGGCGTGGCGCGCCGAGCGAACCCGATCGTGAACACGTTTGGATCGAGCTGCACGCCCGTGCGTTGCACGATATCGTGGATCAGCTCGCGCTTGGCTCGCGCGTGCGCCTCGCGTACCTCGTCCAGCGGAATCGTGCACGCGTGACGGAGGAAGAAGTTGTCGCGCCGCCACTCGGGGATATAGCGGTCGAACAGCTCGCGCATCGGATTCGACGTCCAGGTGACGGCATGCACGCCATTCGTCACCGCGCTCATCGGGAACCCCGGGAACATCTCCTGAGAAACTTCCTTGTGCCGGTGCGCGACGGCGTTGATGAAGCGCGAGCAGCGAAGCG
>DASTYE010000037.1:0-5769 GCA_035765135.1 Gemmatimonadaceae bacterium
GGACGAGAACGGCGCCAACGGGGATGAGGACGCGAGGTCGGCGGAGCTGTTCGATCATACGACGCTCTTCCGAGGGAGAAATGGGGCGGAGCCTGTCGACCCAATATCCGTGCGGGTAGCGCCTAACTCAAGCGTAAGGGTAGCGGCGTCGCATTCCGACACGATCCGTCTCGGTCGGCTCAGCGCTTCTTCCCACCGGGAGCGACGGAGACCCCGGAGATGCACCATCCCACACTGCCGTGACGTTAGGCCGACCCGACATCCAGCGCTTCCAAAACACGGTCGCTCGCGACAGTCCGGCCCCATGTAGCGACCGTAAGGTCCCTGAGATGACTGGCCCATGCCACGTCCTCGAATCGCTTTTCCAGCATGAGCGCGAGGCGAGCGGCGACTGCCGGCATCACGAATCCACGGGCCGACCACAACCTGTCTCGCCATCTCGGAATGCGAGCTATCTCGGAATACCTCGCGCGCACAGTATGGACGTCGGCGGTTTCCCCCAGCGACTCAGCCCATCTGAGACCGGCGGCAGCACACATGGCCCATTCGAGCTCAGCGGCGTGTTGACCGAAGATTCGGCACCCGACTCCCCACCAGAGACTCGCGAGCTTACGAGCCAAGTGAACGTCCCACGGCAGACCACCGCTCTCGGTTACGCCCAACTTTGCGCGCGACGCAGTGAGACAAAGTCCGTTCGGCTCCCGTCTAATTCGGCCGAGCTCCTCTCGCCGCGCAAGCACGACACCGTCGACGGCGTCGACACCAAACCTGGCGCACAGCGCGGGAACAAGGCTAGCGAACATTGAGATGACGCCCGGCTGAATCCTGGCATCCAATTCTCTCGCGAGTGCGCTACTAAGCACTACTCTGCGGCCGTTGCGTTCGACACTCGTACGTGCGCCGTGTACCAGCACCACTTGGAGCGCGTCCGCGGCACCGGCGGGTCCCAAGGCGGTACCGCTGACCTTAGCCGTCTCGATTTCATCTGGCAGGTCACGGGGCTCGATAGAGATGGTTGACAGGCTTGGCGAGTCTCGCGAGGGGAGCAGGGGCGAATCTCGCACAACTGTCGGCAGCATTTCCGGAACCACGAGTACGGTTGGGCAGCCGCGCGGCGTCCATTCGAGCTGCATGACGAGCTCGGCACCGTGCCACGAGCGCCCGGGCGCCAGGTCCAGCTTGTGAAAACGCGCCCCTGGGCGACGTACAATTGTCGTCGCGGCATCACACTCAACTACAAGGAGCTTGAGAGGACAGTTCGAGGCATCCAGAAAGACGGGTCGGGGGTCCCGCTGCTCCGTATCCGTCAAGCGCGCTTTAACCTCAATCGAAAATCCTCGACCCCGCGGCTCCAGGCTAAGGCGAATCGTCGATATGCGAGCCCCGGCCGACCCAGCGGCCAGCGCGCGACGCGTCTGATGCGCCACGACGTCCAATACACCTACCACGGCCTGACCCAGGTGCGGCATGCTCATTTGGGAAAGCCTATGACTCTAGAATGGCGGCGCGCTCTATTCGGGTTGCTCGGAGGTGCGGGTTTCTGGGGGTGCTGCCGGTGTCACCGAATCCTCGTCGCGGCCGGTCCGCCGTTTGGGGGGTTGCGACGTTCCGAGCCGAGTTCATCGACCAGCGTAAGGCCAAGCACACGCGTCCAAAACTCGCCTGGCCGAGACGCCTTCAGCAGGCGGTGGTGACGACTTCACTCTGGCGGAGGCGGTTGCGTTGCCGGGGGAAGCGTCGGTCCCGCCGCAGGCGAAGCCGAGGCCGCCGAGGGCGATGACGGCGATGGATGACGGCGATGATGGAATGACAATGCGGGGTCGACGGCGCTGCTCGACCATGCGACTCGCTCGAGGAGAACTGGGTGATGGCTTGGCGCCGCAATATTCGCGTGTGCCCTGCCTAACTCAAGCGTAAGCGCTCGCGACTTTCGCAGATTCCGACCGCGGTCCTGAGTCCAGGGGGACACGAACGAGCGTTTGGTTTTGGTATGGCCTCTTGCGCCCCCCATGAATGACGGGAGGATTGGACCTTCCGGCGCCGCCTGTCGAACCCCCTCGGTGATCCGTCCATGCTCCCTGTGTATTGCGTCATCCTCGTCATCGCCGGCGCGTCCACGGCGATCGCGCAGACCGCGTCGCATTCCGACACGATCCGTCTCGAGGTCGGCTCGCGGCTCATCGACGGAAGGATCTACGAGCCGCACGCGGCCCGCGTGACCGTGCGCGCGGGCGACGGCGACAAGCGCGTGACCGCGGAGTGGACCAACGAGCTGACGCACGGCGACTCCGCCGGCCGTCCGGTTCACCGCTGGGTCACGAAGGGAACGCGGTTCCTGCCGACGGGAACGACGCAGACCTGGGAGATAAGGCAGACGTACGACGCGAGGACGCTCGCGCCGTATGCATATCACGCGACGTCGAGCACCGGTGGATTCACCCGCCTGACGATCGACGGGAAGCGCGTTCGCGGGTCGAAGCGCCTGGCAGCGGATTCGGCGGAGCACGCGGTGGACTTGACGCTCGACCGCCCCGGCTTCATCGCCTCGGCGTCCGATCTCGTCCCGCTCGCCGCCGGCCTCGAGGAAGGTGTCGTCATGACGGCGCCTGTGTGGGGACCGGCGATGACGGCGTCGGAGATGCGCGTGTTCACCGTGCACGGGAAGGAGCGCGTGCAGGTGGAGGGCGCGGAGATGGTCGCGTGGAAGGTCGAGGAGCGTCGTCAGGCGGACGGACGCATGGTGGCGACGTGGTATCTCACCGAGAGCGCGCCCTACATGGTGTACGCGGTGGCGATGCTCCCGAACGGTAAGACGCAGACGATGAGCGAAGTCGTCATCCCGGCCGGCAGAAGGTAAGGCGACTATTCCAGTCTGTGCGAGCTCTCCACCCGGTGTTGTCGTTTGCGGCCGCGGCCACCCTGATTTCGTGTGAGGGCGCGGAGCAGCGCGCACAATCGCGTGATAGCGCGGTCGCGTGGCCCGATACGGCGTCAGCGGAGTGGATCGCGTACTCCATCGCCGGCCGACCAGTCATCCCGGGCACGCGGGTGACGCTGGAGACATCTCCCGGCGGCGTGGGTGGCTACACGGGATGCAACTGGTACGGGGCGCGCCGCGGGGAAATCCACCGCGGGCTCGAGATGACGGCGCGGGGGTGCACCCGCCCCGCTGGTATCGACGAGCAGGAGCGCCGGTTCGCCAATGCATTGCAGCGAGCGACCACCGCGGCCATCAGACGCGATACGCTGCGGCTGCGCGAGTCGAGCGGCGCCGACGCGCTGGCGTTCATCCTCCGCCAGCCTTCGCCCGTCGATCCGGCACAGCTCGTGGGAACATTGTGGCGGCTGCGGTCGAGCACGATGCCGGGCCTCGATACCACCCGCGTGACGCTGCGTTTCAGTAGTGACAGCGTGTCCGGCTTCGGCGGATGCCGCAGTTACACGGGTACCTACGTCGCTCGCGATGACCGTTTGCGTTTCACGTACATCGCCATGGGATCACTGGAATGCCGGCGCGACCGTGCCCGGGTCGCGGAGGAGCTGCTGACCACCGCTCTTGGCGAGACCGAGCACTTCGACATGCGCGGTGGATCGCTGCTGCTCACCACGTTTGGCGGGGACACGCTGCGCTTCACGCCGCAGTGACATCCTCACGACCCGGGAGAATCTCCCAAAAGCGTGGCATCGGGGACGCGCTACTCGATACCGACCTCGCGCTGCGCCCACCGCACGTAGGCGGTGATCTTCCGCACCGTCGCGGAATCGACGTAGGGCTGCGGCGGCATGTCGCCGAAGCGCCAGTGATGCGCAGCGACCCCCCGCTGCGTCGCCAGCAGGAACGACGCATCGGAATGATGACTCGGCTCATAGATGATGTGGAGCAGCGGCGGTCCGATGTCACTGCCCTTCCCCGATGGGCCGTGGCAGCTCGCGCAATGCGCGGTGAAGAGTGAGTCGCCCTCACGGTGCTCCACTGGGGTGGGAGGAAGCTCGATCCGAGCGAGGATCTCCCGCTCGCGCTCGCTGTCGCGGCAGCCAGCGAATGCGAGAATCAGGGCCGTTAGGCGCGCCGCCCGCCGCATCACGCGCCGCCTCCAGCGATGAGCTTCGCGGTGGTGATCGCCTGACCGACGTGTCGGGTCGTGTGCTCGGCGGCGTGGAAGAGGAGGCCGAGCACGGTGGACGGCAGCTGCGCGCGACCGACGGCGCGAGCCTCGAGCAGCTCCTCGCGACGGGTCGCCCTGAGCTGTGCGAGGGCAGCATCGATTGCTCCCCGAACGTGCGTCACCAGTGCCGCGGCGTCCTGCGGCGGTGTTCCCGGCTCGCCCTCGCGCTTCAGCTCGGCGAGTTGTCGGTCGTTCAGGTGCTGGCCGCGAGCGTAGGTGAGGAGGCGGTCGAGACTCCCCGCCGCGTGGCGCAAGTGGTAGCCGAGGCTGGCTGCACCGTTTGGGCGCGCCCAGAGCTGCGCGGTCGAGATTCCGGCAGTGGCGCGATCCAGGTCCTCGCGCGCCTGCGCCAGTGCGTGCGCGGCGGGCTGTAGGAACGAGTCGATCGCTTCGATTGGACCGCGAAGCCAGGCTTCCGGCATTAGACCTCCGACAATATCCCGATCCGAGAGCCGCGCAGGCGACCGGCCCGACGACTCTGGCCACCGATGGCGGCCGCCGGTACTGTAGAGGGCGCGCCCGCGACGCCGCAAGCGCAAACGGACCCCCGGGAAGAGCCTCGCTGACGCTTCGCTGACGCCACCCACCCTCCCTTTGGCGTGACGCGCAACCGGATCATGGTGCAATGATACGCGTGCGGACGCTGGGTCAATGCTCGATCCAGCTCAATAATTGTCAGGTGGCGCCGGACGCCGAGATGGTCTTCGCGTCACTGCTCCTGCTCGCCCTTGAGCCCGGCAGGCGGGTCGAGCGAAGCGAGTGGTTAGGCATGTTATGGCCCGACACCGCCACCGCCCGCGCGTCGCATTGTCTGCGTCAGACGATTTACCGTCTCCGGACTCTTGGCGCACCGCTCGACGTCGACCGGACGCACATCGTGCTGTCGCCTAACGTGGTGGACAGCGACGTTCAGACGCTGCTCACCGCGCATCGCCCCGAGTGTGTCGAGCGCCTTGCCGACAGTGTCTGCGGCCCGTTCCTGCCCGGGTACGCGCCGGCATTTTCTGAACCGTTTCGCGACTGGGTTGAGCGGCAACGCGACGTTGTCAGCGCGGCGGCACGTCGGGTGCTCGTCGGCGCGATCGCGGCGCGAAAGGCGCGGGGTGAGTGGGCGGACGTGGAGCGCCTCGGCCATCGGTGTCTCGCGATCGACCCATTGAACGAGGAGGCGACGCTCGCTCTGGCGGAAGCGGCGGCGATGCACGGAGGAAAAGCTGAGGCGATGGCGATCCTCGACCGCTACCTACGCGAGATGGGGCCGGGGGCGCGCGAGCTTCGAGTGCCCGCGGTGGCGTTGCGTCGGCGAATCGCCGAGCCGGAGCTCGAATTTCCGTTAGTGCCGCCGGTGGACGTTCCCTTCGTCGGGCGAAGCGCCGAGATGGCCACGCTGACGGCGGCGCTTCACAGCGCGCGTACCGGCACAGGAAGCGTGCATTTCATTCATGGCGAGCCGGGGATTGGGAAGACGCGGCTGCTGACGGAGTTTTCGCGGGCGTGTGCGCTGCAGGGAGTTCGCGTTGCAGCTGCGCGCTGCCAGTCGAGCGATTCTCGCCGACCCTTGTCAGCCTTTATCGACCTTGTGCCGAGGCTCATGACGTTGCCG
>DASTYE010000038.1:0-20641 GCA_035765135.1 Gemmatimonadaceae bacterium
GGGATGTACACGTACTTCATCCCCAGCTCGGCGATGAGCTTCGGCTCGTCGAACCCAATGCGCTCCATCTCCTGCGGCATGCGCAGGTTGATGATGGTGGTGACGCCGAGCTTTTTCATTTCCCGCAATGCACGCTCGGTCGGCTGCCCGGCGATGAAGAGGTCGTCGCCGACGCTGGCGTACACTGCCTGGAACAGACCCGCCGAGTCGAGCAGCGTTGGTGTCGGGAGCGAGCGAATCAAATCTCGTCCGACGAGCTTCTGAGCAGCACTCGGACTCGACAGCGTGACCGCAGCCACGATCGCGATCGCCATTCGCGTTTTCATGAGCCTAAACCAACGGGTCGTCCCAACCGGCCGCCACTGGTGATCCGATCGAGGGTTGCGTGGGAAGTGCGATGGAGGCTTCAGTGAACCAGCCTGCGAGTCGGTCACGAAGTCGAGGCGGGCATCCGTTGGTAATTCGCACTTCGCTTCCGTCGGTCGAATTCACGATGAACACGTCGTGCGTGGCGTCGTTATGGCTGAAGGCGGGCTCGTTACGTCCCTGCGTAGAACACTGCGCTGTCGATGGGACTCGTCGTCTCGTTACCCACCGCGACAGGGTGAAGTGTAATGCGGCCCCTCGTGTACTGAATTTCTTCCCCGCTTACAATCTCACTCGTGTGGAACTTGTGGTCGAACTCGCGAAAGCCACGTGGGTGGCAGAAGCGATGGGAATCCAGTAGTTCCGTCCCGAGGGCAAAGCGAACGGTGTAGATACCCGAACGAAGGTGACGGAAGATTCCTGTAGCCCCGGATGCAACAAACATGATTCGGGTGCCGCGATTCGTTTCGACGTTGACAAGGTGAATGACTGCGTCAAACGGCGTATGGTTGGACACCTCCAGCAGGCTACGCCCTGACCGCCCTCCGCCTCGCAGCTGCTGTCCCGACAGAACTGGTCTGTCCGGCAGATATCCAACAAACCCATCGCACTGGCGAGCTATGCCCGCTTCGAGCGCGAGCGAATCGAGCGCGCTCTTTACGGGAGCCGCCCCCACGATGGACGGGGACTGATGGCTAACCGATGATTCGGGGGAAGATGCGACGCTACTGTTTGAAGCTGGGGTGACAAGCCCAGTCAGCACCGCCAGCAGGCCGGCTGTAGTGACCGCGGTGGCGTACTCGATGATGAAGTAGGCCGTGCCGTGACTTATGCCAAAGCGGGCATGACGGCCCGACGCGCGCATGACGGCCGTGTGGTCATGATGTGCGGACACCGCCCATCTGTAGCCGCACCAGGCCAAGCCCCAACTAAGCACCGACAACACTCGGACCGACCATCCGCCGATGAACCAACCTATAAGGATGCCCGCTAGGACGTTCATTCTCGATTCACGAAACGGGGCGTTGACCGGTGCCATCGGCCTTCGAACGACCCGACGGAAGCAGCTGCGTCAATTTCTGACGCGAAGCGCAAGAGGGTTCCGAAGCGATAACCTCAACTAACGTCGCGATCGTCAAATACTTCGCTGGTTCTGCCACAGCCATAGGGGCGGTTGAATTCGGCATATCCGCCCAGGATTTATCGCGCCACCCTCGACCGCCTGAGCATCCACCCGTACAACCACACGATCGCTCCAATAAACCCGATCACCCCCAACCACGGCGCGAGCGCAAAGTCCCCCGCTACCAGCGCGATCGGCGCATCATTCGCCAAAGCGACGATGAGCCCGGCGTTGATCACCCCCCAAATGCTTTCACCCACGATCAGCCCGGAAGCAACCAGCGTCCCCAATCGTAAGGCACGCTCCGGATTCGGCATTCGCGCCGCCCGCCCGTCGTACCAGTGCGAGAGCACCGCGCCGATGATCACCGCCGCCGTCGCCGACATGGGCAGATAGATCCCGATCCCGACCGCCATCGGCGGAATCCGCAGCTTCTTCAGCACGCCCATGATCGTGTCGAGCAGGATCAGCCCCACGCCGACCAAGGCGCCGATCCCGATCATCGTCCAGTCGAGCTCGCCGCCGATCACGCCCTGAGCGAGGGCCGATATCAGAGTCGCCTGCGGGGCGGGGAGAGGGTTCGCCGCCACGACATCAACGTTCGGCGCTCCGGCAAAGCCATACGCCCGCGCGAGCAAGTTCAACACGAACGGAATCACCGCCGCGCCCGCGACCACGCCGACGATGAGCGCGATCTGCTGTCGCATCGGCGACGCGCCCACGAGCTGACCGGTCTTGAGATCCTGCAGGTTGTCGTTCGAGATCGTCGCGCAGGCGAAGACGATCGATGTAATAAAGAGCGCGAACGCCACTAGCGCCTGACGAGTGTCCACCGTCGGCGACACGGCGAGCGTCACCGCTGACGCGGCCACCACGATCGACAGAATGCCCACGCCCGAGATCGGGCTGTTCGACGCGCCGATCAGTCCGGCCATGTAGCCGCAGACGCCGGCGATCACGAAGCCGATAATGAGCACGAATGGCACCGCGATCGCCGTCAACCCTAACGCGTTACCGGCCAGCACCGGCGTCCCCCGCGCGAACCCGAACGCCAGCCACCCCGACACCACCATGCACGCGGCGGTCAGCACGAAAATCCACTGCGGCGAAATGTCCCGATCGCGATCGTCGGAGATCGCCGCGGCGCGCGACGCCTTGAGTGTGCTCACGAGCCCCGCGACCACCGGCTTCGCCAGCCTGATCAGCGTGTAGATCGCGGCGACGCCGATCGCACCCGCTCCGATGAACCGCACCTGCGTCCGCCAGATCCCGATCGTGTGCGCGGCCAGGTCCACACCCTCGGCGGGCGGCTGCATCGACGTCAAAACCGGAACGGCGATCACCCACGAGATGATCTGGCCGACGAGCATCGCCATTCCGACCGACAGCCCGACGAGATGTCCCGCACCAAGTAGCGCGAGCGACCAGGCGATGTCATACGCGGTCCCCGTCGTCGCGCCGAGCCGAATGAAGCCGCCGAGCGAGCCGGCGATGAATCGCGTCCCCACCAGGATCGCGAGCCCCGCCGAGGCGACGGAGCCGAGGATCACGGCTTTCAGTCCTTCGCGCGATTCCCCGGTCTCGTCTTTCGTCTCACCACGCTGCCCACTCCCCACCTTCAGCACCTCGGCCGCCGCGACACCCTCGGGGTAGGGAAGGTCGGACGTCGTCACCAGCGCGCGTCGCAGCGGGATCGTGAACAGCACGCCGAGCACGCCGCCGCTCACGCAGATGAGAAAAGATTCCCAGAACGGGAATCCGATCCACCATCCGACGATCACCAGTCCAGGCAAGACGAAGATGATCGCCGAGAGCGTGCCGGCCGCCGACGCGACGGTCTGCACGATGTTGTTCTCGAGAATCGTCGAGTCCTTCACCCGGCTCAGGATCGCCATCGAGATCACCGCCGCGGGGATCGACGATGCGAAGGTGAGACCGACCTTGAGGCCGAGATACACGTTGGCCGCGGTGAAGACGAGCGTGAGGAGCGAGCCGAGGATCAGGCCGCGGAGGGTGAGCTCTTTGGGTTTCATGGGGGCCAATCTTACACCCAGGCGGTCGAGGTCGTCGAGGGTGTCGAGGTGATTGAGGTCACCTCACCTCGATGACCTCGATCTCCTCGCCGACCGCGATGACGCCGAGTGCGCGATTTATCGTCGCGCATCGGACAGCGGCGAGGCCCGTCGGCTCCACTCTTGCCAAGCGGTGCGCACGTGCCGTCAGCGCACGCCGGCGTTCCGCGCAACCGGCGCTGCCTAACGAGCACACGATGGGCAGGCAGGCCGCCACCACCAGCTCCGTAGCCGGTGCCGCGCAAACCGCGGCCCAGGTCACGTGGCTCGGTTGCCGTGCGCGCAAGAGGCTTCCTTTTCAGAGATGAAATGAATCCGACATCACTAGAACGCCGCTGCCTCCGACTCCTCGGAGTGGCATCCCTCGTCACACTCGTCACCTGCGGCGACGACGGCGTCCCGACATCCCCTGGCCGCCCGATCGCGCCCATCCCGGTGGCGACGACGCACACCGCCGCGGCCATCACGCACACCCTCCTCACCTCCGGCAACGGCACCACCAACGGGAAAGTCTACACTACCACCTCCGTTGCGCCCGCACCGAACGCGCTCGTGACCGTGGCGGTATTGGGGCACCGCGGGTACGGAGCACCGGCGAGCCCGATCGTGACCGGTGGTGGCATGACGACGTGGGAAGAGGTCGCGACCGTCACCTTCGATCCCATCGGCAGCCCCCTCAAGCGCCTAACGATCTACCGCGCGATGAGCTCGGCCCCCGGCAGCGGTCCCATTACCATTACCTTCGCCGCCAACGTGTCGAACGCACAGTGGATCGTCTCGCAGTGGGAGAACGTGGATGGCAGCGGCGCGAACGGCGCGAGCGCCATCGGTCAGACGGTCGCGAGCAGGGCCGACGCCGGGAACGGGCTTGGCGTGGCGCTCGCCGCGCTCGCCAATGCGAACAACGTGGCCTACGGAGTCTTCGGCGTCGCGAGCAGCGCGGCCGCCGTCACGCCCGGCACCGGCTTCACCGAGATCGCCGAGTCGCCCTCATCCGAGAGTCCGCCGTCCGACCTTCAGGCGGAATGGGGGACGAACGACAACACGATTGATGCCAACTGGGTGAACCTGCGAGGGGCCGCACTCGGAATCGAGATCAAGGCGGGGGCTCCACCCTCGTCGGCTCCCGTCGCGACAGTCACCATTGACCCTGCCGACGCGACTGTCGAGGCGGGAGCAAACCTGCAGCTCGCCGCGACGCTGCGGGATGCGGACGGCAATCTGCTGACCGGGCGAACCGTGATGTGGTCCACGAGTGACGCGGCAGTCGCCACGGTGAGCCAGACCGGACTCGTCAACGGCGTTGGGCTCGGCACTGCCACGATCACCGCCATGAGTGAGGGGCACAGCGGTACGGCAACCATTACGGTCACGCCGGCACCGCCGGCGGCTGTCCTGGTTGGCGCCGGCGACATCGCCGACTGCGGCGTCGACGGAGAGGAGCAAACCGCCAAACTGCTCGACAACATCCCCGGTACGGTGTACACCACCGGAGATAACGCGTACGAGGACGGCACCGCTTCCGACTTCGCCAACTGCTACGAGCCGACCTGGGGACGTCATAAGGCGCGGACGCGACCGTCGCCGGGCAATCACGACTACCACACCAGCGGCGCGTCGGGATACTTCAACTACTTCGGCGAAAACGCCGGGCCGGCTGGTCGCGGATACTACAGCTACGACCTCGGCGCGTGGCACATCATCTCGCTGAACAGCAACATCAGCATGAGCAGCACCTCGGCGCAGATGACCTGGCTCAAGGCCGATCTGGCGGCGAACCCCGCGAAGTGCACGCTCGCGTACTGGCACCATCCGCGATTCAGCTCGGGGAGCCACGGAAACACGGCATCGACGCAGCCGCTGTATCAGGCGCTGTATGACGCCGGCGCCGAGGTCGTCCTGGCTGGCCACGATCACCACTACGAGCGGTTTGCGCCGCAGACCGCTACCGGCGTGGCCGATCCGGCTCGCGGCATTCGTCAATTCGTGGTCGGCACTGGCGGGCGCGTCATGTACAGCATCGGCACGCCCGAGCCTAACAGTGAGGTGCGCCAGACCGGAACCTGGGGCGTGCTCCAGCTCACGCTCCGCAGCGATGGATACGACTGGAAGTTCGTGCCCGTTGCCGGCAAGACGTTCACCGACCAGGGGAGCGGAACATGCCACGACCCGGCGGCACCGGCGCCTAACCAGCCGCCCGTCGCGCAGGCCGGTGGCCCGTATCGATCGGAGGCGATCGTGCGGTTCGACGGTCGTGCCTCGGCGGACCCGGATGGCAACACGCCGCTCACGTACGCGTGGAACTTCGGCGACGGCACGACGGGCACCGGGGCGACACCGAGCCATACCTACGCGGCCGATGGCGTCTATAACGTGACGCTCGTGGTGACCGATGCGCTGGGCGCGGCGAGCCAGCCGACAACGGCGACGGCGACGGTCGCCAACATCCCGCCGGTCGTGAGCGCGGGACCGAATGCCTCCTTGTTCGTGGGCCAGAGTCTCAACCTGAACGCGACGTTCAGCGATGCGGGCGGCAACGATGGTCCGTGGACGTATACGATCGATTGGGGGGATGGCCAAACCAGCACGGGTACGGCGCTGACGCAGAGCGCGATCGCTGCCAGTCACGTCTATGCCAGCGTGGGAACGTACACGGTGCGAGTGACGGTGACCGACAAGGACGGAGGTGCGGGATCCGGCGAGCTCACGGCGACAGTCAGCGAATTGGGCCCGGCCACGATCACGTCAGCACTTCTCACGTCCGGGAACAGCACCTCCAACGGGAAGGTGTACACGACGACGTCCATCGCACCGGCGCCTAACGCGCTCGTGCTCGTGGCGGTCGTGGGGCATCGCACGTATGGGGCCGGGGCAAGCCCGATCATCACCGGCGGCGGGATGACGACGTGGGAGGAGGTGGCAACGGTCACCTTCGACCCGGTGGGGAGCCCCCTCAAGCGTATCACGCTCTACCGGGCGATGAGTACCTCACCGGGGAGTGGACCGGTCACAATCACCTTCCCCAACAACGTGTCGAATGCGCAGTGGATCGTCACGCAGTGGGAAGGCGTGGACGTGAGCGGGACGAACGGCTCGGGTGCGATCGTGCAGATGGGCTCGGCACGCGCTGACGGTGCGAGTGGGCTGGCGGTGATGCTGGCTGCTTTCGAAAGCGCGAGCAACGCGGCGTATGGCGTCTTCGGCGTCAACTCGAGCACGGTCGCGATCACACCAACGAACGGGTTCACGGAATTTGCCGAGCGGGGCTCCGCGGAAAGCCCTCCGTCGGACCTGCAGGCTCAATGGAAGATGGACGACAGCCAGATCGTCGCCAGTTGGGCCAACCTGAACGGGGGAGCGCTTGGTGTCGAGATCAGGGCGCGAACGGCGCCGTGAACATCTCGCGACGGGCATGACTGCATAACCACTAAACACACGGATAGCCCCGCACCGCGAGCCGGTGCGGGGTTTCTGTTTGTCAGCGCCGCGACTGGATCGGGGAAAACCTGATGCCCCTGAGGGGAACGCTGATGGCGCGAGTTCCTGGGTCGGGCAGATTGTGCCCGATCGTTTCGATCTCCAATGCCGTCCGGCGAAAACTCCATGGAGGGGCCTTTGAACCGTGCCGCAGGGCATGCGACTCAGTGGCCAGTGAGCCCCATGGACCTCCCTCGAACAACCATGAACGCCACAACGTCCAGCGCTGCGTGGCTCCGTGTATTCGGAGCCGCGTCCCTCGTCGCACTCGCGACATGCGCTGAGGAAGCGCCACCGACCTCTCCTGGGGGCGAGATCGCGTCCGTTCACGCGAACGTGACGCAGGACTCTCCCGGAATCACACAAACGCTCCTCACCTCCGGCAATAATACCGTCAACCAGAAGGTCTATACCACCGCCGCCATCGCACCGGTGCCTAACGCCCTCATCCTCCTGGCGGTCATCGGACATCGCGCGTACGGCGCCGCGGCGAGCCCGATCGTGATCGGTGGAGGGATGACGACGTGGGAGGAGGTGGCCACCGTCACCTTCGATCCAGTGGGAAGTCCGCTCAAGCGCGTGACGTTGTACCGGGCAATGAGCGCGGCTCCGGGTAGTGGGCCGATCACGATCACGTTCGCGAACTCCGTGTCGAACACACAGTGGATCGTGTCGCAATGGACGGGCGTCGATGTGAGTGGGACGAATGGCTCGGGGGCCATCGCACAGCTCGGATCGACGAGTGGCGACGGCGCGAACGGGCTGGCGCTGACGCTGGCCGCATTCGAGCAGGCGAACAACGCCGCCTATGGTGTGTTCGGCGTCAGGTCGAGCGCTGTCGCGGTCACGCCGGGGAGCGGATTCATCGAGACCGCCGAACATCCATCCGCTGAAACCCCGCCGTCCGATCTGCAGGCGGAGTGGGCGTCGAACGACAACACCATTGACGCGAGCTGGGCCGGCTTGAACGGTGCGGCGCTCGGCGTCGAGATCAGAGCCGCGATACCGCCCGATGTCGCAACCGTCGTCGTGAGTCCCGGAGACGCGAGCGTCGGGACGGGGGCCATGCTGCAGCTCTCGGCGACACCGCGCGACGCCGCGGGCAATCCGCTCAGCGGGCGAGCCGTCACGTGGACGACGAGCGATGCCTCGGTGGCGACAGTCAGCGAAGCCGGGCTGGTCACCGGGCTGAACGTGGGAACGGTCACGATCACCGCGACGAGCGAGGGACAGAGCGGCCACGCCGCTGTCACCGTCGGTGCTCCAGTCGCATCGGTGGATGTCGCACCAGCCTCAGCCGATGTGCAGGCGGGCGGAACGGTGCAGCTCAGCGCGACCGCGCGGGACGCCAACGGCGATCCGCTTCCGGGCCGCGCACCGTCGTGGACCAGTAATGATGAAGCAATCGCGACCGTGAGCTCGGACGGCCTCGTCACCGCGATCGCGGAAGGATCGGTGACGATCACGGCGACAAGCGAAGGGAGGACCGGTAGCGCGGTGCTGACGGTGACGCCAGCGCCGGTAGCGTCAGTCGAGGTGAGCCCGGCGATCACGAGCGTGCCCGCGAAGTCCACGGTCCAGCTTTCGGCGACGGCGAAGGAGGCGCGCGGTTTCGTCCTGAGTGGACGCGCGGTCGTCTGGGCGAGCGACAACGTCGCCGTCGCGACCGTGGACGAGAGCGGGCTGGTCAGAGGGCTGGCGATGGGATCGGTCACGATCACCGCCACGAGTGAGGGAATAAGTGGAAGCGCGAGCCTAACGGTAACGCGCGCCGTCGTCGCTTCCGTCGACGTGACTCCGGCGACGGCGACGCTTGAGCTGGGAGAGACGGCGCAATTCACCGCCGTGCCGAAGGACATTGATGGGGAGGTGCTCTCCGGCCGCGCGGTGACCTGGACGAGCAGCCAGCCCGCGGTCGCGTCGGTGAAAACGAGTGGGCTTGCGACCGCGTTGTCCGAAGGATCGACGACGATCGTCGCGACGAGCGAGGGCACGAGCGGTACCACCGCCATCGTCGTTTCACCACCGCCACCGGGCTCGCCGAGGACACTGGTTGGCGCGGGGGACATCGCCGTCTGTGGTCAGTCCGACGACGAGGCAACGGCGCTTCTGCTCGACGAGATTCCGGGCACCGTGTTCACGGCGGGTGACAACACATCCAGCAAGGCGGATCCGGCGGAATTCACGAACTGTTACGAGCCAAGCTGGGGCCGGCACAAGGGTCGTACTCGCCCGGCTCCCGGGAATCACGACTACAACACCTCCAACGCCGCTGGCTATTTCGGATACTTCGGTGCGGCGGCCGGAGAGGCCGGGAAGGGCTACTACAGCTACGACCTCGGCGAATGGCACATCATCGTGTTGAACAGCATCATCTCGACGAGCGTTGGATCCCCGCAGGAGCAATGGCTCCGAGCCGACCTCGCCGCGAGCACGAAGGTGTGTCAGGCGGCGATCTGGCATAATCCCCTGTGGACGACATCCTCGAGCCGGAGCACGAACCTGAAGGTCAAACCGCTCTGGGACGCGCTCTTCGCGGCGGGAGCGGAGCTGGTCATCCACGGTCACGATCACAGCTATCAGCGATTTGCGCCGCAGACACCGGGGGGCGTGCTCGATGCCGCGGGGATTCGCCAGTTCACGGTGGGCACGGGGGGCACGAGTCATTACGGCTTCAGCTCCGCCGGATCCAACATCGAGGTGCGGAACAACACTGCCTACGGCGTCCTGCGCCTAACGCTGCGGAGCGACGGGTACGACTGGAAGTTCGTACCGGTCGCCGGACAGACGTTCACGGACGAGGGGAGCGGTACCTGCCACGGGCCATGGCAGCCTCCGCCTAACCAGCCACCGGTCGCGCGCGCTGGCGGGCCGTATCGATCCGAGGGAGTCGTGGCGTTCGACGGTCGCGCGTCGACGGACCCTGATGGCAATACGCCCCTGACGTACACCTGGGACTTCGGGGACGGCACCGCTGCGACTGGTGCGATGCCGAGCCACACCTATGCAACAGACGGCGTCTACACCGTCACTCTCGTGGTGACCGACGCGCTCGGTCTGGCCAGCGCGCCGGCGACGGCGACGGCCACCATCGCCAACATCGCCCCGGTGGTGAATGCCGGCGCGAACGTCTTCGTCCGGCTGGGGGACGCCTTGAGTCTCAGCTCGAGCTTCAGCGATCCGGGCGAGAACGATGGACCGTGGGCGTACGTCGTTGATTGGGGCGACGGGACGAGCAGTAGCGGAACAGCCTTGACCCAGAGCTCGCCACTCGCGGCCAGTCACGTCTATGCTGCCGTGGGAACGTACACGGTGCGCGTGACGGTGACCGACAAGGACGGCGGCACTGGATCCGATGACCTGACCGCGACGGTGACGGAGTCCGTTCCTGCCGCCATTACGCCGACACTACTCACGTCGGGAAACAACACCGTTAACCAGAAAGTGTACACCACGTCGTCCATCGCGGCGGCGCCTAACGCGCTAATTCTCGTGGCGGTGGTGGGACATAGGATTTACGGCGCGAACCCGAGCCCGATCGTCACCGGCGGTGGGATGACCACGTGGGAGGAAGTGGCGACAGTCACGTTCGATCCGGTGGGGAGCCCCCTCAAGCGCATCACGCTGTATCGAGCGATGAGCCCCTCTCCGGGGAGCGGGCCTATCACCATCGCGTTCCCGAACAACGTGTCGAACGCGCAGTGGATCGTCACGCAGTGGGAAGGCGTCGATGCCAGCGGCACGAACGGCTCGGGGGCGATCGTGCAGACGGGCTCGGCTCGAGCCGACGCGGTGAGTGGTCTCTCGGTGACGCTGGCGCCGTTCGAAAGCGCGATCAACGCGGCGTACGGCGTCTTCGGCGTCAATTCGAGCACGGCTGCGGTCGCGCCCGGGAGTGGCTTCGCTGAGATGGCCGAAGCGGCCTCGGCCGAGAGTCCGCCGTCGGCGCTTCAGTCCGAAGGGGCGACCAACGTCAACACGGTGGCTGCGCTATGGTCGAGTCTGCGTGCGGGCGCGCTGGCGGTGGAGATCCGGGCACGGCCATGACCTCGGGGAGTCTCGACCGGTTGGAAATCACTCGAGGAACGGGGAACAAGGACCGAGGAATTCGAGGATGGTGGGGTCAGCTCGATGTGAATTCCTCGGTCCTTTGTCCTCGTTCCTCGGGGCAATGAAGTGGAAAGGACTTTGCAGCGCGGGCCGCGTACCGCGCCGTTTGCTCGCCGTGCGAGCACCCAACAGCATCCCGTTATCACAGTGAACACGACCTCGACCCTCTCCCGCTGGCTCCGAGGACTCGGAGTCGCATCCCTCTTCGCGTTCGTGACCTGTGGAGAGAATGCCACACCGACGTCGCCTCGCTCAGACACCTCGATGTCCCCCGCGATGGCGACGCGTAATTCGTCCGCCATCACGCAGACGCTTCTGACCGCCGGAAACAACGCCGTCAACCAGAAGATCTATACGACGGCGTCGATTTCGCCGGCACCTGGGGCGCTGGTTCTCCTCGCCGTCATGGGCCACCGCGCGTACGGCGCGAACCCGAGCCCGATCGTGACCGGCGGTGGGGTGACCGGGTGGGACGAGGTCGCGACGGTCACCTTCGATCCCGTGGGAAGCCCGCTGAAGCGAGTGACGCTCTACCGGGCGATGAGCAATACGCCAGGCAGCGGACCGATCACGATCACCTTCGCGAACGCGGTGTCGAACGCCCAATGGATCGTGACCCAATGGGAGGGCGTGGATGGGAGCGGCACGAACGGCTCGGGCGCCATCGTGCAGGCCGGCACGGCGCGAGCCGATGGGGCGAGCGGGCTGACGGTGGACCTCGTCCCGTTCCAGCGCGCGGGGAACACCGCGTACGGGGTGTTCGCGGTGAGGTCGAGCGTGGTCGCGATCACGCCGGGAAGCGGGTTTGCCGAGGTTGCCGAAGTCCCGTCCGCGGAGACTCCGTTCTCCGACCTTCAGGCGGAATGGGGGACGAACGACCCCACGATCGATGCCAGCTGGACCAGCCTGAATGCCGCCGCGCTCGGCGTCGAGATCAACGCGGGAGGCGTCCCGGTCGCCACAGTCGACGTTACTCCGTCAGACGCGACCGTCGACATTGGCGGGACCGTGCAGCTCACCGCGACCCCTCGGGACGCGAGCGGTGATCCGCTGAACGGGCGAGCGATAACCTGGGCGACCAGTGATCCCGAGGTGGCGACCGTCGACGGGGCAGGGCTGGCAACCGGCGTCGCCCCAGGCGCCGCTACGATTACCGCGACGAGCGAAGGCGTGAGCGGAACCTCCGCGATCACCGTGGCGTCGGTCGCGGTCGCGACGGTCGAGGTCAGCCCCGCCACAGAGAGCGTGACGTTAGGCGCGAGGGTCCAGCTCACGGCGACGCCAAGGGACGTCGACGGTGAGCCGCTTTCCCGCCCCGTGACCTGGGCGACCAGCGCGCCGGCGGTGGCCTCGGTCAACGGCAGTGGGCTCGTGACCGCCCTCTACGAGGGATCGGCGACCATCACCGCCACCAGTGAAGGCACGAGCGGTACGGCGACCATCACCGTCACGGCTCCACCGGCGGGATCCCCGGCGATGATGGTGACGGCGGGGGACATCGCCGTCTGCGGCGAGCCTAACGATGAAGCGACCGCGCTGCTGCTCGACGGCCTTCCGGGGACCGTCGTCCCGGCGGGTGACAACGTCTACGAGGATGGGACCGCGGCGGATTTCGCGAACTGTTACGAGCCGAGCTGGGGGCGTCACAAGGCCCGGACCCGTCCCGTCGCGGGGAATCACGAGTACGACACGCCTAACGCGGCCGGTTATTTCGGCTACTTCGGCGCTGCTGCCGGCGACCCGGACAAGGGTTATTACTCCTTCGACGTCGGCAACTGGCACGTGGTGGTGCTGAACAGCAACATCCCGGTGAGCGCCGGCTCGCCGCAGGAGCAATGGCTCCGGGCCGATCTCGCGGCGAGCGCGACGGCGTGTCAGGTCGCCGTCTGGCACCATCCGCGGTTCACCACCAACATCGGACGAAATACCGATGGGACGCTCAAGCCGCTGTGGGATGCGCTCTACGTGGCTGGAGCCGAGCTCATCATCAATGGTCACGATCACAGCTATCAGCGGTACGCGCCGCAGACACCGGCGGGAGTGCGCGACGACGCGCAGGGCATTCGGCAGATCACGGTTGGAACGGGAGGCGCCGCCCTCGCCGGGTTCGGATCGCAGCAGTCGAACGTCGAAGCGCGGAACAGCGAGACATTCGGTGTGCTTCAGCTGACACTGCGGAGCGATGGATACGACTGGAAGTTCGTCCCCGTCGCCGGTCAGACGTTCACCGACGAGGGCAGCGGAACCTGTCACGCCGCGCTGCCTAACCAGGCCCCCATCGCGAGGCCGGGCGGCCCATATCGCTCCGAGGCGGCGGTGACCTTCCAGGGCGGCGCATCGATCGACCCGGATGGCAACACGCCGCTGACGTACGCGTGGGACTTTGGCGATGGCAGCACCGGCACGGGAGCAACCACGAGCCACACCTACCTCACCGACGGCGTCTACACCGTCACCCTCGTCGTCACCGACGCACTCGGGTTGTCGAGTGCGCCCGCGATGACGACGGCGACGATCGCCAACATCGCCCCCACCGTAAACGCGGGCTCCGATGTCTTCGTGCAGGAGGAGCAATCCTTCAACCTGAGCGCAAGCTTCACCGACCCCGGCGCCGACGATGGGTCGTGGACGTACAGGATCGATTGGGGCGATGGCGAGACGAGCAGCGGCACGGCGGAGAACCAGAACTCTCCGATCATCGATCATCACGAGTACGACGATGACGGGGCGTACACCGTGCGCGTGACGGTGACGGACAAGGACGGCGGCGCCGGGTTCGATGAGCTCACGGTCACGGTTACCGATGACGGTCCCGCCGCGATCACACCCAAACTCGTCACGTTTGGAAACAGCCCGGTCAACCAGGGTGTGTACACCACCGCGTCGATCTCGCCGGCGCCTGACGCGCTCGTTCTCCTGGCTGTGATGGGGCACCGCTCGTACGGCGCGAACCCGAGTCCGATCGTGACCGGCGGCGGGATGACGACGTGGGTGGAAGTGGCGACGGTGACCTTCGACCCGGTGGGGAGCCCGCTCAAGCGCATCACGCTCTACCGGGCGATGAGCTCAGCTCCCGGAAGCGGGCCGATCACCATCACCTTCCCCAATAACGTGTCCAATGCGCAGTGGATCGTGACGCAGTGGGAAGGCGTGGACGTGAGTGGCACGAACGGCTCGGGCGCGATCGTGCAGACGGGCTCGGCGCGCGCCGACGCCGTCAGTGGTCTCGCGGTCGCGCTGGCGTCGTTCGAGAGCGCGACCAATGCGGCGTATGGCGTCTTCGGGGTCAACTCGAGCACGGTTGCGATCGCGCCCGGAAGCGGCTTCGCTGAAATGGCCGAAGCAGCCTCGGCCGAGAGTCCGCCGTCGGCGCTTCAGGCCGAATGGGCGACCAACGTCAACACGGTCGCTGCGCTATGGTCGAGTCTGCGTGCGGGGGCGCTGGCGGTAGAGATCCGAGCGCGGCCGTGAACGGAAGAATGCGGAATGCGGAGTGATAACCACAGCGGGCCGCAGAAACCGCAACGGCAACGTCAACAGCTTATCACGGATTTCACGGATTTGAACGGCGAAACGACACGGATACGGCAACTGCAAACTGCGAAGGGCTTTTGGAACGGCAACGGCAAGAACCTGAGAACGATCGATCCGGTACTATGGTCCTGACCCGATAGGCTCTTACAAAGCTTTTCGCAGTTGCAGTGAAATCCGTGCCGTTTCGCCGTTCAAGATCCGTGTCATCCATGATAAGCTGTTGACGCTTGCAGTTTCTGCGTCCATCTGCGTCTTCTGCGGCTACGCCTTCGCCCCTGGCACCTCGGACTTCGGCGGCCGCCTCGGCCCCCAGCGCCGCCACGCAATCCACGCGAGCAAGGCGATCGCCGCCAGCGGGATGAGAATCCCCGTCGCCGCGATGATCCCGGCGATGAAGCTCACGAAGTTCCGCCACGCCTGCTTGAACGCGTCGCCGAGTACGCCCGTTTCGCCACGAGCGCCGACGACCGGAAAAGCCTCATGCACCGTGACCGACATCGAGCTCATCGCCGCACGGGTCCGCAGATACCGCAGCCGTCCCTCGTAGCGCTCGATCTCTTCGCGAACTCGCGCCAGCTCGCGCTCGACGGCGAGCACATCGGAGAGACGCCCGGTTCGATTCCCGAGCAGCTCGATGAGGCGCGACTCGAGTCGCTTCGCGTTCTGCACGCGGGCGCTGACGTCCACGTACTCCTCGCCAACGTCCTCGGTGTACTCGTTGAGCGCCTCGACCTTGCCGATCGGCTTCAGTCCGGAAACCGCATCGCCCCAGCGGGCGGCCGGAATCTTCATCTCCAGCGTGGCGGTGCGAATCTGATCGCGCCCGCTCGCGAGCTGGGTGTTGGCGACGTAGCCGCCTAACCGCTGCGCGAGATCGCGCACCTGCTGCATCGCGATCTCGAGGGAGTCCACCTCGACGGTCGCGGTGCCCGTGCGAATGAGCATCGACGGCGCGGCCGCGCTGTCGGTGACGCGAACCTGCGAGGGATCGCGAGCTGCCTGCGACACCTCCGTTGCGCTTCCAGCCCTGCCCACGCCCATTGCTGGAGGCGCGGGCGCTGCCTCGGGTATGCTCTTCTCCCGACTGTATCCCTCCTGCAGGCCGACCGCGTCCGTGGCGCCCCGCTCGGGAGCCGCATTCTCCCCGCACGCGATGACCAGTGCGGCCGACACGAGCGCGAAGCTTCGATATGAAGATGTGAGCATGATGTGATGTTGAAGGACTCGTGAATGGCGCCTCCGAGCGCCATCAGGGAGACGTCCGCCGCCGCCAACCTTGCACAGCTTTGCTTCAACCTCGGCGCGGCATCGTTTCGAGCGCCACCGCCAGTTCCCGAACGCCACGCCGAAGCTCCCGCTCATCCACCGCCGCGAACCCTATCTGCACACCTTCTCGTGGAGCCCGCCCACGACAGTAGCGACTCAACGGCCCGACCTCGACGCCTCGCTCGGCCGCCGCTTTCGCCACCGCGACGTCGCTCATCCCGGCTCCCAACCATCCGACCGTCTGCAACCCGGCCTCGACGCTCGAGATCTCCATCAGGCCGGCGAGATGCTCGCGTGCCGACTCCAGCAACACCGACAACCGCTCCGCGTACACCTCGCGCATCCGCCGAACGTGACGCCCGAAATGCCCAGCGACGATGAAGTCGGCGAGCACCGCCTGCTCGAGCACCGGCGCGTGACGCGTCGCGATCGATTTCGCCCCCGCGAAATAATCCACCAGATCCGACGGAACCACCAGATAGCCGAGTCGGAGCGAGGGGAACATCACCTTGCTGAACGTCCCGACGAAGAGCACCGACCCGTGCCGATCGAGTCCCTGGAGCGCTGGGAGCGGTCGCCCGGAGTAGCGGTACTCGCTGTCGTAATCATCCTCGAGGATCAGCGCACCAGTCATCCGCGCCCATTCGAGCAGGGCGAGACGCCGCGGAAGGCTCATGCTAACCCCGACCGGGAACTGATGCGCCGGTGTGACGTACGCGAGACGTGTATCGGAGCGTCGGCCCCGCGGGACCTCCATCCCCTGATCGTCCACCGGCACGCCGGACACCTTCGCGCCGAACGCCTCGAACACGAGTCCCGCGCCGCGATAGCCGGGCTCCTCCATGCACACGCGATCGCCGCGGTTTACGAGGACACGCGAGACCAGGTCGAATGCCTCCTGGGCACCGCCAACGATGATGACCTGCCCGGCGTCACACCGCACGCCGCGCGACGTCGTTAGGTATTCCATCACTGCCTCGCGTAGCGGCTGGTATCCGGCGGGGTCGCAGCCGAGGAGCGCGCTGGCGGTGGCGCGGCGCAGGCGGCGTGCGGCCAGCTGCGCCCAGAGCACGGTGGGGAAGAGGTCGAGCGCGGGCTGGTCCGTACGAAACGCCCGGGCGGGACGCGTCGGGAACCCGGGAAAGAGTGCGGCACTTCGCGCGAAGTCCGACACGCGTCGCCGCGCTGCCTTGGGCGATGCACGCGACGCGTCGGAGCGGGGAACGTGAAGCAGCTCGTCAGGCAGCGTCAGGTTCACGAAGGTGCCCGCTCCCACGCTGCCTTCGACGTAGCCTTCCGCCTTCAGCTGATCGAACGCGCTGACGATCGTCCCGCGCGACAGGCCGTACTGCCTCGCGAGATCACGCGTTGCGGGAAGGCGGGCGCCGGGGCGCAGGCGCCCTTCGAGGATCTGTGCGCGCAAGGCGTCGTACAACCAGGTGGCCGCCGGTGTGCCCGATTCTCTCGGTGGCAGCGCCAGCGTGAAAGCGGTAGTCCGCTTCGGCATAATGGTCCAGTCAAAATACAGAATATGGATCTACTCGCTGGGCCACATGACCGCTAGCCTACGGGCACCCAACCGGAGGATGACATGAAAGCACGGCTGAACTACGCGAAGGCAGCGGCCGGTGTGTACGACGCCATGGACGCCGCGGACCAGTACCTCGCCACGTGCAGCATCGACGAGTATCTGCTCAACCTCGTCCGCCTGCGGGTCTCGCAGATCAACGGCTGCGCGTACTGCATCGACATGCACTTCAAGGATCTCCGCGCGCTCGGGGAAGGGGAGCAGCGGCTCTACTCGCTCGACGCGTGGCGCGAATGCCCGTACTACACCGAGCGCGAGCGCGCCGCCCTCTCCTGGGCGGAGGCCGTTACCATTATTACCGATGGACACGCGCCGGAACGTCTCTTCGAGGAAGCGCGTTCGCATTTCAGCGAGCAGGAGCTGTGCGACCTCACCCTGGCCATCGCCACGGTCAACGCCTGGAATCGCCTCTCGATCTCGGCTCGCCTCGTCCCCGGCGGTTATCAGCCGGCGAAACGCCCGGAAGTGGTGACGCAAGCATGACCAGACAACCCCGCTCCCAGCACGATGCGTTCGCTCCCTCCGACTGGGCGGGGCTCGCCACCGTCGCGGCGATCTGGGGGTCGTCGTTCCTCCTCATCGAAATTGGCCTCGACCACTTCGCGCCGCCGCTCGTCGCCATGCTGCGGTTGGCGTTCTGTGTCATGGTCCTGGCGATGTTTCCCTCCGCGCGCCGCAGCGTGCCGCGCTCCGAATGGCCGGCCATCGCCGCCCTGGGCCTCTTCTCGATGGCGTTGCCGTTCCTGCTCTTCCCGATCGCGCAGCGGTCGATCGACTCCTCGCTCGCCGGCATGTTGAACGCCACCGCCCCGCTCTTTGTCGCGGTGATCGCGGCCATCATCCATCGGCGCCTTCCCGGCGCGCGGCAGCAGCTCGGCCTGGTGGCGGGCTTCGCCGGAGTCGTCCTGATCAGCTGGCCGGCGATCGTCGGCGCGCACGCCAGTATTCGAGGGGTCGTGCTCGTGCTGCTGGCCACGCTCTCCTACGGGATCGCCGGCAACCTCGCGGCCCCGCTCCAGGTTCGAAACGGCGCGCTCCCCGTCGTCTTTCGCGCGTCAGTGGTGGCGCTCGCGCTGCTCGTTCCGTTCGGGCTCGGCGGTCTCCCCGCGTCCACGTTTGCGTGGTCGAGCCTCATCGCCGTCGGCACGTTAGGCGTCTTCGGGACGGCGATCGCGCTCGTCGCCTTCACGACGCTCCTCGGACGTGTCGGCGCCACGCGCGGCTCGGTGACGATCTACTTCCTGCCGCCGATCGCGATGGCACTGGGCGCCCTCGTCCGCGATGAGCGGATCGCCGCGCTCTCGATCGTGGGGACGGGTCTCGTACTCCTCGGGGCCTGGTTCGCGAGCCGGGCGGAGCGGAAACCGGCGAGCGTGTCGACGATCGAGCCGTCCACGCGCCGGCGTCCCGCGGACGCAGCCTAACGCCGTCAGCCCTCGAGCTGTCTCCGAACCGCTCGCAGGAAGTCCTGCCCATCGATCGGCTTCCACAGGACGTCGTGGAAGCCCGCCGACAGGACGCGCTCGCGGGTCACCGGGTCGGAGTAGGCGGTGACGGCGATGGTGCGCGTAGTGCCCAGCTCATGCCGTGCCTTGAGATCGGCCAGCAGCGAGACCCCATCGTCATCGGGCAGGCCAATGTCGATCACCATCAGGGCGGGGATCGCCTGCTCGATGAGCTGACGCGCTTCCTCCGCCGTCGCGGCGAGACTCACCTCGGTTCCCAGCGTCAACAGGTACGCCTGCAGGATTGTCTGCGTGTCGGGGTCGTCCTCGACGATGAGAATGGCGGTCATGAAGGCTCTCGTTGTGTCGTAATCTCTCCGAGCACCGCGCGAAGCTGGCGGACCACGCTGTCGCGCGCGGCGGCTCCGGGCGCCAGGGCACTGTCGTCGATCACGGCGGTCGCGGCACGACGCAGCCAGTCGTGGTCCTGGTGCTGCTCGTCGGTGCGAGCGACGAGAACGGTCCGCGTCTGGTCCGAGTACTTCTCGCTCTGGACGCGCGCAATGACGGCCGCCAGCTCGTCCTGCGGCATGGTGACGCTGAGGAATAGCACCGTCGGCACAATGTTGTCGAGCGCCTGAAGCGCGTCGGCTCCGCCTGCCACCGACTGCACCTCGAACTGGAGGGAGCGGAGAAGATCTTCCAGCATCAGGCGCGCGTCCGGATCTTCATCGACGACCAGCGCCACCCGGTGCTGTCGGCGCTCGCGCAGTCGATCGAGCACATCGATCAGCACCTTGCGGTCGACCGGCTTCACCAGGTAGTCGGTCACACCCAGCGAGAACCCGAGCGCGCGCTCCGAGACGATGGACATGATGAGGACGGGGACGTCGGCCAGCTCGGGGTCGGCCTTGAGCTCCTTGAGCACCTCCCACCCGTCCTTCTCCGGCATCATGATGTCGAGCGTGATCGCGAACGGCTTGAGCATGCGCGCCAGCTCGAGTCCGCGGTTCGCGTCGAGCGCGCCGACAACGCGGAACCCGGCCGCGGCGAGCGAATCCCGCAGCAGCAGGATCACTTCGGGATCGTCGTCGATCGCGAGCACCACTGGATCGGTGGCCGCCCCCGCGGGCTCCGGTGGCTGCGTCGCGGCGACGGCTTGCGCCTCTTCCTCCGAGACGACGGGGAGGGTCACCACGAACGTCGCGCCCTTGCCGAGCGTGCTCTCGGCGCGAATGGTCCCGTTCATCAGCTCTGTCAGACGACGCGCGATCGCCAGGCCGAGTCCGGTTCCACCGTAGCGGCGGGTGGTGCCGTCCTCGACCTGACGGAAGCTCTCGAAGATGCGCTCGATGTTGCTCGGCGCGATGCCGATTCCTGTATCGCGGACTTTCGTCGCGAAACGCTCGCCGCTGACGGACTCGACGGTGATCTCGACCGTCCCGCCGACCGGCGTGAATTTCACGGCGTTCGAGGCGAGGTTCGTCAGCACCTGCTTGTACTTCGTGCGATCGAGGCGCACCGACGCCGGCGCCGACGCCAGGTTCGTCGTCACCCTCAGCGCCTTCTCGCCCGCCAGTGGCGCGATCGTCTCCTCGACCTCGGCGACGATCGTGCGCGGGTCGAAGTCCTCGTAGCGAAGCTCCATGCGCCCCGCTTC
>DASTYE010000039.1:0-10653 GCA_035765135.1 Gemmatimonadaceae bacterium
CCTCGACGTCGGCCACGAGATGGCGATGTTCGAGCTGTTCGCGGCCCTCGCGCGCGCAGGGCGCGCGGTGCTGGTTATTAGCCATCAGCTCAACCTCGTTGCCCGCTTCGCCGACACAATGGTGCTCCTGCACCAGGGACGGGTCGCGGCGGCCGGCGCGCCGGCCACCGTGATGCAGGCGGCCATCCTCGAGCGAGTGTACGAGTGGCCCCTCGTGGTCACCCGCGATCCGGCAGTAGGTGCTCCCACACTCGTGCCGCTGCGCGGACGGCGCGGCTCGTCAGGCAGGGAATCTCCTCGACCATCGGAACCAGCCTCATGATCACATCTCGCGCGATCGTCATGATCGTTGTCGCCGCGACCGCGGTGCAGGCGCAGGCGTCCCAGGACACGGTGACGCTGGCTCCGGTCACCGTCACCGCCACGCGGCTGCCTGTCGAGCGCCAGGGAGCACCGGCCTCGATCACCGTGCTGTCCGGCGGGGAGCTGCGGGCGCGCGGTATCACCCGGCTCGCCGATGCGCTTCGTGATGTACCCGGAGCGTCGATCGTGCAATCAGGGTCATTCGGCTCGCAAACCGCCGTCTTCATGCGCGGCGGCGAAAGTGACTACACCAAGGTGCTCATCGATGGCGTGCCCGTGAACGATGCCGGCGGCGCCGTCGATCTCGCGCACATTTCGGTAGCCGATGTCGATCGCATCGAGATCGTGCGCGGGCCGGCGAGCGTCTTGTGGGGTTCCGATGCGGTGACCGGCGTCATTCAGATCTTCACGCACCGTACGTCGGATCGCACACGTGTCGATCTCTCCGCGCGAGGAGGAACCTACGGCGCCCGCGACGCCTCGGGCGCGGTGAGCGTCACCAGCGGAAGCAGCTCCTTCTCCGGATCCATCGCCTCACAGCAGACGGACGGCGTGCTCGACTTCAACAATGGATACCGCAATCGCCACGTCGGTGCGGCGGTGCGGACCGAGCCGACGCCTGGCACCGCACTTCGCGCGATGATCCGGCACTCCGACGCGACGTATCATTATCCCACCGACTTTCTGGGCGTCCCGGTGGACAGCAACCAGTACCGTCGGGAGAAGCGGCTCGTCGCATCGGTCGAGGGAAGCGCCGCGGTCTCGTCCCGCGTGACAGCGCGGCTGCTTCTCGCGGCGAACGAGCTGGACGCGATCAATGACAATCAAGTCGATCGCCCCGACGATTTTGCCTACCACGATGAGTCGGAGGGCACGAGGCGCGTGGTCGACGGCCGCGTCGACATCGTGCTCCCGCGGTCCGCGACGTTCACCACCGGCGCCGAGTGGACGCGGCAGCGCGAAGCGAATACGGCGGGCTTCGACGGATCCCGCCTGAATCGGGCATACTACGCACAGCTCCTCGCCGGTGGGTCGTTTCCGTGGCTCGTCGTGGGAGCGCGCGTGGATGACAACGAGAAGTTCGGAACGTTCGTGACGACGCGTGCGAGCGGGTCATGGCGTCTCACGTCGGCAACCCGCGCCCGCGTGACGTTCGGCACCGCATTCAAGGAGCCGGCGTTCGCCGAGATCTTCAGCACCTCGTTCACGCGTGGCAATCCAGGGCTGAGGCCGGAGCGCTCCCGGAGCATCGAAGGGAGCGTCGAGCAGACGGCGCTCGCCGAACGCGTGAAAGTCGGTGTCACATGGTTCGACCAGCGATTCCGCGATCGCGTCGACTTCATTCCGTTCCCGCCCGACTCGGCGGTCTTCGGCACCTTCGCCAACATTGGCCGCGCGAGGGCGAGTGGGGTGGAGGTCGAGGCGCGCGTCGCGGCGTACACCGGTCTCGCGTTCACCGCGTCGTACGGGTATCTCGACACCGAGATCACCGACGATGAGTTCGGGCGGGAAGGGCAGCGGTTGCTGCGTCGTCCCCGGCACACCGCCAGCGCCACCGCGGCATACTCTCGCACGCGCGGATCGCTGAGCCTCACCGCGAATCGCATCGGGAGCCGTCACGACGTGGGCTACGTTCGCCTCCCGTGGTACACCACCGTCGACGTCGCCGGCGAGGTCCGCGTATTCGAGCGCGGTCCGTCGGGCGTGTCGATCACCGGGCGTCTCGAGAACGCGTTCGACGAGCGTTACGAGGCGATCGCTGGCTTCAGCGCGCCGGGTCGAGCTCTGCTCCTCGGGGGACGGGTGACTCTGGGTTGGTGAGGTCTTCGAAAAGCAGGGAACCGCAGCTACCGCAGAGGGCCGCAGTCAAAATTCGTAGGCCGCAGATGAAGGCAGAATTACGCAGGTACTTCGTCGCGACCAGCGAGAACGTCGGGGCGAGGTGTAGTGCCAAGGCGCCTTGTCGACACCTCCGGGTGAAGGGATCTCGCCCACGGGCGAAATCTGCGTTCATCCGCGGCCACCACCGCCCCCTCTCCGGCCTTCTGCGGTTTCCCATCATCACGGTACCGAATCAGAGCACGGGGCGTATTTTCCATTCGTGCCCCTGCTGACGACCGACGCCATCGTCCTCCACGCGTTCGACTACTCGGAGACCTCGCGCATCCTGCGGCTGGCGACGCGCGCGGGAGGCGTCGTCTCCGTGCTTGCGCGTGGTGCACGGCGATCCACGAAGCGATTCGGCAGCGCGCTCGACCTGTTCGCGGAAGGAACGGTGGAGATCCTCGTGCGCGAGCATCGCGATCTGCACACGCTTTGCGCGTTCGATCTCGCCCAGCCCCGCCCGGAGCTCGCCACCGATCTCGGTCGATTCAGCGGTGCCTCGGCGCTGGCCGAGCTCGTTCTCCGGTTCGCGACCGACGAGCCGCAGCCCTCGCTCTTCGACGCGCTCTCGCGCTCGCTCGACGCGCTCTGCGCGGCCGGACCTAACGACTCACGCGAGGTGACGCTCGCGGGCGCGTGGCGGCTCGTCGGCGAGCTGGGGTTCGCGCCCTCGCTCGACGCGTGCAGCGCGTGTCACACCGAGTTGGCGGTCGCCGACGCGCTGCCGTTCAGCCATGCCGCCGGCGGCGTCCTCTGCGCCAACTGCGCGCGGCTGCACCCGGTGGGACGAACCCTTCCGGCGCACGAGCGCGCGCGCCTTGGCGCCTGGATGGCCGATGAGCACGGGGGAGCGTTGTCCGACCTCGATAGCCGCGCCCACCAGCGGCTCCTTCGCGAGTTCCTGCACGAGCACCTCGCCCAGGACCGCGCCCTCAACGCGTTCGAGATGTGGGAGCATGCGCCCTGGAGCGCGTCGTGATACTCGGCACCGCGGGTCACGTCGATCACGGAAAGACGGCGCTGGTGAAAGCGCTGACGGGCGTGGACACCGATCGCCTCGAGGAGGAGAAGCGACGCGGGATCACCATCGATCTCGGATTCGCGCCGCTCCGCCTCGGGGACGACCTCACCCTCGGTGTCGTCGACGTGCCGGGACACGAGGCGTTCGTGCGCAACATGGTCGCGGGCGCGACCGGCATCGATCTCGCGCTCCTCGTGATCGCCGCCGATGAAGGGATCATGCCGCAGACGCGGGAACACCTTCATATCCTCCGGTTGTTGGGCGTGCGCGCCGGAGTCGTCGCGCTCTCGAAGTGCGACCTCGTCGATGCCGAGTGGCTCGAGCTCGTGCAGGAGGACGTGCGCGGCGCGCTCGCGGACACGCCGCTCGCCGGGGCGCCCGTCATCCCCACATCGGTCGTGTCCGGTGAAGGCATTGCGGAGCTGCGCGCCGCGATTCGCGCGGCAGCCGCCGCGCTCCCGGCGCGCGACTCCGACGACCTGTTCCGGATGCCGATCGACCGCGCCTTCTCGCTCAAGGGAACCGGGACGGTCGTTACCGGTACCGTGTGGAGCGGCACCTTGCGCCGCGACGCGGCGGGCCAGGTGATGCCGATGGGGCGCCCCGTGCGCGTGCGCGGCCTGGAATCCCACGGGGCTCCGATCGCCGCCGCTACCACCGGAATGCGGGCCGCGGTAGCGCTGGCCGGCGTGGAAGTCGCGGACTTGCGACGCGGTCAGGTGCTGGTCGCCGACGCGTCGTGGATGCCGACGACCGTGCTCTTGGCACACGTCGAGATGCTGCGCACCGCTCGTCAGGCGCTCGGTCCTCGCACGCAGCTCCGCTTCCATCTCGGTACGGCCGACGTCGGTGCGCGCGTCGTGGCGCTCGGCGGCGCGGTGCGGCCGGGAGCGACGGCGGCCGCGCGCGTGGTCCTCGACGAGCCGGTGGTCGCGCGCGCCGGCGACCGATTCGTGCTCCGCGGGGAGTCGCCGCTGGTCACGGTCGGCGGCGGTGTCGTCGATGACCCGCTGCCTCAGGGGCGCCGCTCGCGCCCGTGGTCCCGCGTCGCGTCGAGTGCCGCCGAGCGCCTCGAACGGCATCTCGGCGAGGCGGGAGCGCGTGGCCTCGCGATCGCGTCGCTTCCGGTACGTCTCGGTGCCAACCCCGCCGAGTCCGACGCGCTGGCGAGAGGCGAGGGCTCGTTAGGTGCGCGCCGCCTTGGCGACAGACTCTATTCCGAGCGCACGGTCCAGGACGTTCGCGACGCATTGCTCCGGCTGATCGACGAGCACCACGCGGCCGCGCCGCTCGAGCCTGGTGCACCGCTGCAGGCCGTTCGCTCGCGCCTGGGAGCGGGGCCCGAGTTGACCGAGACGATCGTGCGGGATGCGGTCGCCGGCGGCACCGTTCAGCTCGACGGAGGCTTGATCGCCCGCAAGGGATGGACACCCGCTCTCACCGACCGGCAATCCCGCCTCCAGGCCGAGCTCCTGGCGACTCTCGAGCGAGCCGGCGCCGAGCCGCCGAGCGTCGCCGAGCTGGAGGCGGGCCACGGCCCGGATGTCGTGCCGCTGCTTCGTCTTCTGGAGCGACGGCAGCTCGTCATTCCGGTCGAGATCGACCGCTGGTTTGCCCGGTCCGCGCTCGACGGTCTGATCGGCCGACTCCGTGGGGGAATGGAGCCGCGACGCGAGCACACGCCGTCGGAGCTTCGGGATATGCTCGGGATCTCCCGAAAGTTTCTCATCCCCGTCCTGGAGTACTGCGACAGGCATCAGATCACGGAACGGCGCTCGTCAGGCAGGGTATTGATAGGTCCGTAGTTTGCTTTGACGGTAGGCGGTTGGTTGCTTGACACCGCCTGAGCCGCATCCTATGTTCGCGACCAAGGCAAGCAATCGTACCACCTGTTTCCAGGAGCGGGAGAGAGACCTCTTACTTCGTCAGTCTGGAGAAAGGCGCATGATGCACCGATGGGCAGCACTTGCTGTGCTCGCCCTAGGCGCACTCGCACCGACGATCGGGCAGGCCCAGGCTACACAGAACCCGCCGCCGGCTCGTGAGCGCCCCGGAGTTGAACTGGGACAGAATTATCCCAACCCGTTCAACCCGACCACGACGATCCCGTTTGTCATCGGTGACCCGACGACCTGTCAGGACACCGATCGGGAGCACGTGGTGTCCCTGAGGATCTACAACATTCTCGCGCAGCTCGTTGCCGTACCGATTCTGCAGGGGACGGGACAACAGCTCCTGAACGTGCGGCTGAAGTGCGGAACGTACACGGCCTACTGGGATGGCCACTACCTCGGCTCTTCGCGCGAAGTCGCTTCGGGCGTGTATCTCTATCGCATCGAGGTGGACGGAGAGGTCAAGGTGAAGAAGATGATCGTCAGCAAGTGACGCCTGGTGGCGTACGCTGGACGGAGCGCGGTGATGGCATTCGCCATCACCGCGCTTGTTTTTCCCCCGGCTCGGCCGCACGCCGGGCGGCCGCGGTGTCGGTCAGCAGCGCCCCCATTTTCGTGTTGATCGCCCCCCAGATTGCCGCTGCTCGTGCCGGATCGTCCGCGTAGTGGCGCGCCTGCCGCTCCAGCTCGGCGGATGTGAGGCCTTCCTCTTGCAACACCCGGCGACGCAGGCTGTCGCGCGTGGCCTCGGCGAGCCTGCTGTTGCGATCCAGGGCGTGCAGTCGCGCCATCGCCTCGACGAACGTCGAGTCGTCCATCGCTGCACCGCCTGTCCTTCCGCACGCCGCGATCGCGGCGCCAAGAACGCAATGTCTCACTATCATTCCGATGCCCATGGCGCGCGAACGCTAGAGACCATGTTCTCGCTGGTCAAGCAGAAATGACCTCGCTCGACCAACCGGTGACGACCGGCTCGCGTGCACCACGATCGGTGGTCGCGCCGACCGGTCGCATCCTCAGTCGCGGCCGTCTCGCGCTCGGCGCGCTCTACTGGCTCACGTGGCTTTCCGTCTCGCGCCGCATCCCCGTTCGCACGGGGATCCAGCGTGAGCTCGAATCGCTCGGCGTCGGGGCCCTTCGCCTCGTGATTCCCGCCTCGATCCTGGTCGGACTGATCGCGACGTTTCAGATCGCATCACAGCTCCTCGAGTACGGCGCCCAGGCGATGAGCATTCGCGCCATCGCCTGGTTCACCGCGCGCGAGTTCGGCCCGGTGGGGGCGGCACTCCTCGTCGTCGCGCGGAGCGCGTCCGGCATCGCCGGCGAGCTCGCCTCGATGCGCGCCGGGGGCGAGATCGACGCCCTGCGCGCGATGGGGCTCGACCCGGTGAAGTACCTGGTCGCGCCCAAACTGGCCGCGCTGCTCGTCGCGTTGCCCGCGCTCACCGTGCTCTCCGATGGGCTGATCATCCTCGGAGGCTGGCTCGGCACCACGCTGTTCCTCGACTACAGCTCCAGCTTCTTCCTCGAGGAGTTCCGGGCGGCGTTCGCGATGCGCGACCTCATCGTCGGGCTGGGGAAGAGCGTGATCTTCGCCTTCATCATCGGCTTCGTCGCCACCGACGAAGGGCTCAACGGCGAAGGCCGCGTCGCCGCGATCGGCGAGGCGACCACCCGTGCCGTGATGTACTCCGTGCTCGCCGTACTCGCCGCCGATACGCTGGTGAACGTCGTCTTCTACTTCATCCCGGGCCTCGCCTAACGTGAACGACCTCGTCCTCGAGGTGCGGGATCTCACCGGGCCGGATGACTCGCCGATCGTGTTCGACATCGCGCTCCAGGCGTGGCGGGGCGGGACGACCGTGGTGCTCGGCCCGATTCACTCGGGGAAGTCGATCGTGATGCGCCACATGCTGGCCCTCGAGGAGGCGCGCACCGGCTCGATCACCGTTGACGGCGAGCGGTTCGACGCCCGTGGTGAGTCCGAGGCGGTCGTTCGGCGGATGCGCACGCGATTCGGGGTGGTGTTCGAGGGGGCGGCGTTGCTCTCCCGCCTCACCGTCATCGAGAACGTCGAGCTTCCCCTGCTCGAGCACACGAGCGCGACGAGCGAGGAGGCGCGGGAGGCGGCGCAGGGTTTGCTCTCCGAAGTGGGGCTGGCCATCGAACAGGACACGATTCCCGTCGAGCTCGACCGGGCGGCGCAGCGGCGCGTGGCGCTCGCGCGTGCCCTGGCGCTCCGGCCCCCCGTGCTCCTGCTCGACGAGCCGACGCAAGGGCTCGATGCGCACGCGGCGTCCGAGCTCGACCGTACCTTGCGAGTGCTGCAGGAACGCGCCGGGTTCGCAGTCGTCATCTTCACGAGGGAAGCGCGCTACGCCTTTGGGGATGCAAAGCGCGTCTACGTCATGGCGGAGGGTCGCATCGTGGATGCCGGGGATCACAACTCGCTGGCGCACAGCCAGCACCCCATCGTGCGCAGCCTGCTTCGTCGCCGGGGGACGGAATGAGGACCACAGACTCACGGCTCGGCATCGTCGCTTTCCTGGGCGGCACCGCGCTGGTGCTCGTCGCCATCGTCGCGTTCGCGCGCTACCCGTCGCTCTTCCGGCGGGGGAGCGAATACCGAGCGGCCTTCAGGAACGTCGCTGGTCTCAACCTCGGAGACGAAGTCCGCTACGGCGGTCTCATCGTCGGCTCGGTCACCCGACTCGCGCTCGACCCGCAGGATCCGACGCGTATCGAGGTGACCTTCCGCGTCGGCACGCAGACGCCCATGCGCACCGACACCTACGCCACGATCACGCAGGTGGGGTTGCTCGGCCAGCCGTACCTGAACCTCGAGCCGGGACTTCCCACATCGCCCGCGCTGCCTCCCCGCAGTCGCGTCCCGACGCGCGACAATCTCACATTTCAGGATGCCATGAGCCGGCTGGCGGTCTTTCTCGACCGTGCGGACACGCTCCTGCACGGGGTCGAGCGCATCGCGGCATCGAGCCCATGGGATCGTATCGACAAGACGCTCACACGCGTCGACGTGCTCCTGACGAATGCGGCGGAGGGGTCGGGGCGAGTCATCGAGAATCTCGACCAGGCCACACACCAGCTCTCGACAATGCTCGAGCGAACCGAACGCCTCGTGGCATCGCTGGACACTGCCTTCCGCGGCGCCAGTCCCGGACTGCGCCAGGCGCAACGCGAAGCCCTGGCGGCGATGCGCGATCTGCGCGGGTTGATCGGGGACTTCCGCGATGCGACCGGAGACGGCGATCGCCTCGGGCGCATCGTCGAAAATCTCGCGGCCGCCTCGGAGGATCTCGCCCGCCTCGCCGACCGACTGGAGAAAGAGCCTACCAGTGTGCTCTCCCGTCGTCAGGCTCCGCGCAAAACGGCAGGACCTGCCGCGCAATGACCGATCGGCGCGTACTGCTCCTGCTCGCACTGCCGGCGATCGCGTGCTTCCGCACGCGCTCCGTTCCGCCGATCGAGATGTACCGCCTCCTGCCAACGGTCGCGGAGACGGCCAGTGCGCCGCTCGCCATCCCCGTCGACGAGCTGCCGGAGGGCTCGGTGGCCATTCTCCGGTATGTGACGCCGGGTCTCTATGGTCAGCGAGGAATCGTTTACCGTGTAGGTGAAGCCGGATACGCGACCTATCCCTCGCGGGAGTGGGCGATCCCTCTCGGAGAGATGCTGGGCCGCCGGGCGGCAGACCTCATGCAGGAGAAACCACTCGTTCGCGGCGGCGCCATGTTCAGCCCGCCGACCCGGCGCGCGTTCACGTACACGTGGCGCGGCACCGTCCGGGAGTTCGAGGAGATCGATCGCGGGAACGACGTCTTCGTGGCGGTGAGCCTTGAGGCCAGCCTGGTTCGCGTGGAAGATGACTCGATCGTCTGGTCCGGCGGCTCGCGCGTGGAGCGCCCGGTCCCCAGCGGGACGATCGAGGGGATCATCGAGGGACTCAGCCGAGCCACCGATGAGGTGATGCTTGCGCTCCTCGACTCGGCGAGAGTGTCGATCCGGCAGCGATCGGCGAACGGATCCGCCTCGCACTGACAACCTGCGCCACTGCGGCAGCGCCCAAGCGCCCGCGCGGCAGGAATCGAAGGAACGCCTGTTGCTTACCCCTTGCCTGACGGTAAGTTACGTCTCGCGTGGTAATGTACGTTCACAGGACATGACTTGATGATCAACTCCGATCGCCTGACGGTAAAGGCCGCCGAAGCGCTGAACGAGGCGCTTGGGCTCGCACGCCGGAACGGCAACCCGCTCGTGTACGATGCCCACCTGCTGCTCGCGCTGCTGCAGCAGGAGGACGGCATCGTCGTGCCGCTGCTGCACAAGATCGGCGGGAACGTGAGCGATCTTCGCTCCCGCGTGGAGCGCGAGATCGCGCGCTACCCGAAGCAGACGGGTGCACAGCCGACGTTGTCGCGCGAGCTGCACCAGGTCATGGACAAGGCGGACGAGTTCGCCAAATCCCTCGGCGACGAATTCGTCTCGACCGAGCACCTCCTCGTTGCGCTCGCCGAGGTTCGCGGAACCGATAGCTTCGCCGTGCTCTCGTCGGCCGGAGCGACACGCGACGCGCTGATTCAGGCGTTGAAGGTCGTCCGGGGCTCGCACCGCGTGACGGACCAGACGCCCGAGACGCAGTACCAGGCGCTCCAGAAGTACACGCGCGATCTCACCGACGCGGCCCGGAAGGGAAAGCTCGATCCGGTCATCGGTCGCGACGAGGAGATCCGCCGGGTCGTCCAGGTTCTCTCGAGGCGCACGAAGAACAACCCGGTTCTCATCGGCGAGCCCGGCGTCGGCAAGACGGCCATCGTCGAAGGGCTCGCGCAGCGAATCATCAACGGCGACGTCCCAGAGAGCCTGAAGAACAAGCGCCTCGTCGCGCTGGACCTGGGCGCCTTGATCGCCGGCGCGAAGTTCCGCGGCGAATTCGAGGAGCGCCTCAAGGCGGTGCTCAAGGAGATCACGGCGAACGAGGGCCAGTTCGTCACCTTCATCGACGAGATGCACACGCTCGTCGGCGCAGGCGCGGCCGAAGGCGCGATGGATGCCGGGAACATGCTCAAGCCGCTGCTCGCGCGTGGGGAGCTGCGCGTCGTCGGCGCGACGACCCTCGACGAATACCGGAAGCACATCGAGAAGGACGCGGCGCTCGAGCGTCGCTTCCAGCCGGTCTATGTAGGCGAGCCTTCCGTGGAAGACACGATCGCGATCCTCCGCGGCCTCAAGGAGCGCTACGAGACGCATCACGGCGTGCGCATCACCGACGGCGCGATCGTCGCCGCCGCGACGCTCTCGCATCGCTACATCGGCGACCGCTTCCTCCCGGACAAGGCGATCGACCTGGTGGACGAAGCGGCATCGCGGCTGCGCATCGAGATCGACTCGCTGCCGCAGGAGATCGATGAAGTCGAGCGGCGCATCGTCCAGCTGGAGATCGAGCGTCAGGCACTGCAGAAGGAGAAGGACCCG
>DASTYE010000040.1:0-3483 GCA_035765135.1 Gemmatimonadaceae bacterium
TCCCGCACGGCGGAAAGCGCATCGCCCATCTCGATCAGCGTTTCCGCCAGCGTCGTGTCCCCGCTCGTCACGGGACCGCTGCACCCTCCGAGGATGAACGCGACGACGAGAATGCGAGACGACGTCCGCATGCAGAGCTCCTTCGAATCAACGTTCGAGACGACCAACGGCCTGATCAAGCGCGCGCTGTACGCGCGGCTCATCCTCGACGGCGCGACGGGCCCGCAACGCCGGGAGGCTCCTCGTCATACCGATCCGACTCAACGCACCGGCGACCGCCGCCCGAATGAACGGATCATCATCGGCGAGCAACGGTTCGAGAGCGAGCGCGGCCGCGGTGTCACTTGGCGTCGCGTGGGCGACGAGCGCGTTGATCGCGGCCACCCGACCCGGGCGTGCGCCGGTGGTGAGATGCTCGAGAATCAGCGTTCTCGACTCCGGAAAGCGAATGCGGCCCAGCGTCTCGAGCGCCGCGACACGGGCGATATCCCGCCATTCCTCGCGGCGAAGCATTTCGCGCGCGACGTCGATGGCCGTGCTCGTATCGGTGGTGCCGAGCGCTCGCATCGCCGCGGCGCGCACCCACCAGGACTTGTCGCCCTGCGCGAGCGACCGCAACCGCGAGATCGCGTCGCGATCACTCGTGCGCGCGAGTGAAATGGATCCCGCCTCGCGAACACGACTGTCCGCATCGCGCGTCGTGCGCATCACCGCTTCTCTCGCGCTGTCGTCGGCGATCACCGGCGCCAACGCCGCCGCCGCGCGCGCACGAATCGTCCAGACGGTATCATCGACCGCTGCACGCGCGATCGCCCGCCGCGCGTCAGGCTCCGCCTCCATGCGTGTGGCCAGCGCATCGATCGCCTCGAGGCGGCCCAGCACGTCGGCGTCATGCTCGAGCTGGTGCGTCAGCATCGCGGTGGGCCTCGGAAAATCGACGACGTCGAGCAGCCAGTCGCCGGCATCCCAGCGGATCGATTGCGGTGGGGCGGGAACGGGAATCGCCACCACCGTCGTCTCCGCACGAACGCTCACGACCTGCCTGACGAGACCGCTGTCGGTGAGCACCTCGACATCGACATCGGCATCGAAGCGTCCCGTAAGCGAATCACGGGGCTGAACCTGCACCGCCGTGAGTGAGACCTCGTTACGCAGACTGTCGAACGACCAGCCCACGCGGAATGCGGGAACCCCGGCGCCGTACACCCATTGGGCGAAGAACCGCGACAGGTCGCGCCCCGACGCTTCCTCGAGCGCACGGCGGAAGTCGGCGCTCGTCACGCTCTGGTACGGGTGTGCTCGCAAGTAGCGATTGATGCCGACACGCAGCGTGGAGTCACCGAGTATTCGTTGAAGCATCCAGAGTACCGATGCGCCGCGCGGGTAGATGTGGCCACTGAAATACACTTCCGCGGGATCGGTCTCCCATCGTCCATAGACGAGCGGCCGGCGATTGCGCCGGTCGGCCGCGATCGTTTGCTCGTGCGCGTCACGCCGCGCCGTGGCGCTGGCCGCCGGCCCGCGCAGGCGTTCCAGAAACTGTGCCGACATGAACGTCGCGAATCCCTCGGAGAGCCACGCGTCGTCCCAGTGGCGCATCGTCACGTAGTCGCCGAACCACATGTGCGCGAGCTCGTGGGCAACGAGCCCATCCGAGCTCGAACGGGGCTCCGCCCAGGCGGGATGCAGTATCGCGTCGTCCGACATCGTGACAGCGGTGACGTTCTCCATTCCGCCGAAGACGAAGTCGGGGGCCACCGCCTGATCGTACTTCGACCAGGGATAATGAATCCCGGTCCACTGACTGAAGAACTGGATCGCGCGAGGCGTTCGCGCGAAGCCACGCCACGTGGCCTCGATCGAATCGCGATACGACCAGTAGCCGAGCGCGATATCGCGCCAGCGATCGCGCAGCACGATGTAATCGCCGGCGACCACGGACATGAGATAGGTGGACGCAGGCTGATCGAGCCGCCAATGCCACTCGACCTCGCCACCGGGGAGACGACGCGTGCCAACGAGGCGGCCGTTCGAGAGCGCGCGCTCCCGCGACGGAACGCGGACGATCATCTCCCACGTCGTCTTGTCGTACAGGCGGTCAACGGTGGGAATCCAATATCGCGTGTCCTCGGCGAACCCCTGCGCCCACACGACGTGGCGACGCTCAATGAAGTAGGCGCCCCGCGTCGGGCGCACGACCTCGTAATCGACCGTCACCTCGGTCATCGTGTTCGCCGCGAGCGGCTGGGGCAGCGAGATGCGCAGGACGGCGCCCTCGTGCGTGAAGCCTAACGCTCGATCCCGCTGTGACACGCGCTTGATCTGCATGTCGGCCGCGTCGAGCGTGATCGCTCCGAGCCCCCCGCTCATGGGCGTCGCGGCGATACGAAGCGTGGTCGATCCGACGACCGCGCGGCGGGCCCAATCGAAATGCAGACGCACGATCTGATGACGCAGGTCCTGCGTCAGCTCAGGGACGCCAGCCCTCAGCTCGCCCGGTGGCAGTGGACCCCAGGTGATGAGTGGAAGCGGCTTGAACGTCGGCGCCACCGGCGCCGGTGGAGCGGCAGTGGCCGTGTCGATGGGCGGCGACTGCGTCACCGGAACGGGGCGTGGCGGCGGGGGTGCACTCGCACACGCCGCGAGAAGGACGGCGACGAATGGAACGGATCGGCGCATGCTCGAGCGGGTCGCGATGAAACGCGCGCGTTCGCGCGCGACTGATGCGGCCCGCGGCGCGGGCCGGTGGTATATACCGCGCATCTCGAGCCAGGGGAATAATGCGACGAGGAGTGACTGCGATCGAGATGGCGGTGGTGCTCGGTCTGATCGCGATGATGGCGGGGATCATGGTACCGACGTTCGGTCGCCTGCGAGACGGCATCGCGCTCCGCAACGCCTCAGCCGAGCTCATGGCCTCGCTGTCGATCGCGCGCCACTCGGCCATCCTGCGGTCGGCGTACACGGGGATCATCATCGACCGCCCCGACGGCCACATCACCGTGCTCTCCGCGGGTGACACGATCCTTCGCCGCGATCTCCAGGGCACCTATGGCGTCACGCTGTCATCGACGCGCGACTCCACCGCCTACTCCCCGCTCGGTCACGGCTTCGGCGCCGCGAACCTGAGTGCCGTGATCACGAAGGGCCGAGTGGCCGATACGATCTTTATTTCGAGGGAGGGGCGGGTGAGGTGAAGCAAAGGTCGTCGAGGTCGTCCAGGTCGTCGAGGTTGTCGAGGGAACTGCGAGGGCTTCCCTCGCCGACCTTGACGACCTGGACGACCTCGACCGCCTTGCCGCTCAGTCCGCCGCCACCGTCCCGAAGTCGTACCCCGGCACCGAAATGCGCGGAATCGGTGTGCCGAGCACGCGTTCGATGGTGCGAACTGTCGCGATCTCGTCGGGGGACATGAAGGTAAACGCGTCGCCTGTCGCCGCAGCCCGGCCAGTGCGGCCGATGCGGTGCACGTAGTCTTCGGGG
>DASTYE010000041.1:0-7135 GCA_035765135.1 Gemmatimonadaceae bacterium
GTCGAACCTCGCGGTCGAATCGAAGGCGGATGGGTCGCCGGTCACGATCGCCGATCGTGAGGCGGAGGCGGAGGCGCGCGCCTGGATCGGCGCCCGCTTCCCGATGGATGGGATCGAAGGGGAAGAGCTCGGTGTGGTGCGCGCGAACGCACGGCGGCGCTGGATCATCGATCCGATCGATGGGACGAAGACCTTCGTGCGCGGCGTGCCGTTATGGGGAACGCTCATCGCCGTCGTCGAAGGCACTCAGGTGCTCGCCGGCGCGACGTTCTGTCCCGCGGTCGGCGAGATGGTCGTCGCGGCGCGTGGAGAGGGCGCCTGGTGGAACGGTGCCCGCTGCTCGGTATCGAAAGTGGATCGACTCGAACGCGCGACGGTCCTGACGACGGGTGAGCAATTTCGCGGTGATGAGGCGCGCCGCCTCGCGTGGCAACGTCTCAGCGACCGCGCGCTGGTGACGCGCACGTGGGGCGACTGCTACGGCTATTTGCTGGTGGCGACGGGGCGCGCCGAGGCGATGGTCGATGGCACGATGTCGTCCTGGGATGCGGCGGCGGTGCAGCCAATCATCGAGGAGGCTGGTGGCGTCTTTACCGACTGGTCCGGCGCGCGAACGGCGTTCGGTGGGAGCGGTATTGCGACTAATGCAGTACTGGCCGACGACGTGCGTGCGCTCCTGCTCGGCTCGCTTAGCGGGCATCCAGGTTCAAAGGGGGGAACGGATGCCACAGATACGGCGGATTAGGCGAATCGCTCCTGGCGCATTGAGCCCTCCACGCGCACCCACAAACATTCTGTGCTTTTTTGTGTTGCGCGAGGCGGGATCAAGCGCCAGGAGCAATCCGGCAGTTCCCGCCGCATCCGCGGAATCCGTTCCAAACTTCGAACCTGGATGCCAGCCCACGAAAAAAATGACATCTCTTCCTGATCTCGATTTCGACAAAGGAAACGGTCTGGTCACCGTCGTGACCCAGGACGCACGGACCGGCGTGGTCCTCATGGTCGCGCATGCGGATCGGGAGGCGCTGGAGCGCACGGAGGCGACGGGGGAGATGCACTACCGCTCGCGCACGCGGGGGCTGTGGCACAAGGGAGCGACGAGCGGGAACGTGCAGCGCGTCGTCTCTCTCAGCGCCGACTGCGATCGTGACGCGGTGCTCGCGCGGGTCATTCCCGCAGGGCCCGCCTGTCACACCGGGTCGGACAGCTGCTTCGACACGACCCAGGTTGCGCGTGGAGCGAGTGACGTGCTCGATCGCATCGATCAGGTGATCGCTGACCGCATCGCGACCTCCGACGTCGACACCGGCAGCTACACGCGCCGGCTACTCGCCGATCGCAACCTTCGGCTGAAGAAGCTCGGCGAAGAATGCGCCGAGCTCGTCACCGCCTGCGCCGACGGCGACCGCCAACGCGCGATCGCCGAGGGCGCCGACCTACTCTATCACATGCTGGTGGCGTTGCGGGCGGCGGGCGCGTCGATCGACGACGTTCGTCTCGAGCTAACGACCCGCGAGCGGTCCTGACGGGCTCGACGGGCGCGCCGGACGACGGAAGCGCCTGACGGCGAATCGAACCACCAGGACGATCAGCAGCACGCTCACCGCGAGCGCGAGCAGCGGCGCCAGGATCGCCACCGCGATCGCGGTGAGCGTCACGCCATCCTCGGCCGTGCTCGCCACCGGGTTGAGCGTGCCGCCGCTCACGGCCGTGCTCTTGAGACGGGTGGTCGCGGCCAGCAGGTGGACGCCTCCCGCGATCGGCGCGCCGACGACGATTGCGAGCGTCGCCGCGACCGAGGGCGGCAGATTCAGCCACGCCGTGAGTCCCGCAACCGCGCCGGCGATCGGACCAACGACCGTGTGGATGGCATCGAGAACGTGATCGACCACCGGGATCTTGTCCGCGGCCACCTCGAGAAGACTCGCGATGCCGAAGACGGTGAGCGCCGTGTTCGACGCCAGCCACTGCATCTCGTTTGCCAGATCCCATCCCAACGCTCGTGAGGCCGCACCGGCAGCGAAGAGTGGGAGGAAGGCGCGCAATCCAGCGGACGCGGCGAGCACCACACCCGCGCCGATCGCGAGCAAAGCAGTCATGTCCACAAGAATAATGACGACGAGAAGAAACACGACACCCACCACGAGGGGCACGCAACGGGAGTCACTTCGACCGGTCTTCGGGTGATTCCGCGCACAGTCGGGGAAGGTTCGGAGACTTCGGGCGGCGTTGGTCGTCGAGGGAGAGTAGCACTTCTCCATCGCGCGCCGTCCCGGGTCTCGTTAGGCCGGGGAGGGCGCGCGCCCCCTTGCCGAGGCACTCTCCATGTTCGACTCGATCGTGGAGCTCGTTCCCGCTGAATGGCGCGCGACAGTGACCGTCCTGCTGTCGCCGTTACGCTGGATTCCCGAGCTACAAGCCACGCTGCTCAGCCCTCTGATGGCGAGCAACAGCGTCGCCAACATCGTGCTTGTGAGCACCACGCTGCTGCTTCCCGCGCTCCTCGTGATCGTGGGACTGTGGTGTACGATGCTCTCGCTCTACACGCTGCCGTTCCGATCGGGCCGTGGTAGCTACATCACCGCGCTCCTCCTCGCCTGGTGGGACGCCGGCCGCTGCATCTGGCTCTTCTGGATGGGCTTCGTCAGAGTCGGCGTAGCGCTGATCGGCTGGGTCATCGGCATTCTGAGATTCGGCTGGCTCTTCCTCAAGAACCTCCTGGTGGGAATGGTGCGCTCACCCTTCTCCCTGCTCGACTGGACCACCCGGCGCTACTTCCAGCCTGGTGTGCCGTGGATCGCGTTCCTCGTCCTGCTCCTCTGGACCGGCGTCGAAGCCACGATCTTCACCTTCACGCTGAACCCGACGCTCGTCGAGGTCTTCGCGGGACTCACCGGGTTCGAGCCGAACCCGCGCGTGATGGTTCCGCTGCTCTGGATCTTCCTCTTCATGCTGGTCGCCGGAAGCTTCGCCTGTATGCAGGTGCTCGCGACGGCGGTTCGCCAGAAGAAGGTGAGCGACATCGTGCAGATGATCATCGTCGAGAGCGCCGTCATGTTCTTCGAGGTGATCTTCCTCTACCGCGAAATGATCGATGCCATCACGCCCTGGATCGCGCAGCAGACGGGTGGCGAGGTGCGTCTCGGTCTGGTGGCCACGCTCGGGCTCGCGTCATTCGGCTGGATGGGTGTCCGCGGTATGTCCTGGTTCCTCTTTGGCCGCTTCGGAACGCCGGCGCTGCTGGCGGTGATCGCGCGTCAAACGATCACGCACGACGCCACGTCGCCGTCCGTCCCGCCGCCGGTGCAGCCGGCAATGTGGAAGGCACCCGTCGACGCGCTCAAGGCCGAGACCGCCTGGTTCCACGCGGAAGCGAAGCGCATGCTGGAGCTGCTCTCGCTCCCGGTGCTTCAGCTGCTGGCCGGCGCGGTGAACTTCGCCGTCATGATCGTGCAGTCGCACGGTGTGTTCACGCTGCCATTCAAGACGCTGGATGACATGCTGGCGGCGACGCATCTCGCGCGCACGCCGCGGATCACGCCCAAGCCGCATCGCCGTTCGGGCAGCATTCCGACGCCGCGCGACCCGATGCCTGGGGTGGCCTCATGAGGCCCGCTCGGCAGGTGACCGTTCGCGGTCTGGTGCAGGCGGGAGTGCTCGCCGCGCTGCTGGCGTGTGCTCCGGCGAACTCGGACAAACGCACGGCTCGCTCCACGCTCGTCATCGGCATCGATGTCAGCGGCTCGTTCCGCAGGGGCGGACGCTACGACAGCTCGATCGAATTCGCCGCGAACTACCTCTACGGGCACTTGCACGGGCTCGGCGGCCTCAAGAAGCCGACGAACGTCTTCGTCGGCTCGATCGGTGGCGAGCAGCCGGGTGAGACGAAATCGTTTCAGCCGATTCACACCTTCCAGGGGATGAGCGTCGCGGAAATCGCATCGTACCTGCGACGCGAATATCCGTCTCGTGACGGGCTGACGGACTTCAATCCGTTCTTCACGCGCGTTGCGACACTGGTCAAGCGCCAAAATCTGGTGCTGTCGCCGCTCAACGTCGTCCTCTTCACCGACGGACTCCCCGACTTGCACAGGGACAGGCGCGACAGTCTCGCCATGTACTCGAAGATCAACCTGAGCGACCTCGAGTATCTCTCGAAGAGCGTGACGGTTCGAGTGCTCTATCCAGCGCCCACCGTCGCCGTGCACTGGGAGAAGAAGGTCCCGCGCCGTCGCGTGCGCATGTGGACCGTCGATGATGAAGTCATGGCGACCTGGCGCCGCCATTATCGTCCGGGTGCGCCACCCGATGCGCAGGACGACCTGTGGAAGTGGATCAACGACAACGTAGACTTCCGCGTACGGAGCGTCGGCGTCCTGTAAGGGTATCATCCCGGGGCGGGCCACTTCTGGCCCGCCCCGGGACGCATGCGGGTCGGACGAGCCACCAGCGTGGTACCGACAATGCATGGCATCCCGGCGCGCACCACCGTGATCCGGGAGAAAGAATGCGCCCTCGGCATTTCCGTGGGATCCTCGTTCTGATGATGGCTGGCGCCATCGTCGGATGCACGCGGTTGGGCCGAGCGAAGGACGGCTCGTCCGCGATGCGGCTCCCTGCCACGGCTCGAATCACCAACAACGGCTGGCTCGACGTGAACGTCTTCGCATCGGTCTCCGAGGCCCGTCAGCGCCTCGGGACCGTGACCGGACAGAATACGCACGTGTTCACGCTCCCCGAGCGCCTCATCGACGCGCGAGGCCTCAGGATTCACATCGAGCCGATCGGTTCGGAGCAGTCGTACCAGACGGATCTCATCGCGCTCGGGCCGGGACAGCAGATCGACCTGGTCGTGCAGCAGCGGCTATCGATGTCGCACTACTCCGTCGTCGATCCCTGACTCTCCACGGTGGCGGCGATGAGCGTCCGGGCGCTCTCGACCGCCTCGTGCGAGCCCACCACCGCCAGCACATCTCCCTCGTGAAGCATTTCATCGCCTGAGGGCATGAGGATCTGCTGCCCACCGCGGAGAATCGCGAGGACGGTAGCACCTGTATGACCGCGGAGATTCACGCCGGCCAGCGTTTGCCTGGCGAGTGGACTCCCCGGCTCGATCCGCAATGATACGGGCTCGCCCAGTCCCGGGAGGACCTTGCTCACCTGGTCGAGCGAGTGCGCCTTCCGCCCTCCCGTATTCCCACCCCCCTCGGCGGCCATCTGCTGCGCCAGCACGGTGACGATCAGCTCGGCGCCGGCGCGCGCGTGACCATAAAGGTCGGTCGCCGTTCGCCAGAACGTGATTCCAACGATGAGGAAGAGGATGCCAAAGGCGGCGGCGACGACGACCGTCGACCCCAGACGCGGGAAGAACGGCTTGGTGACGGCGACGACGAAGACAACCGCGAGAACGACCACCGAGAGCTGCAGGGTGACAATGAGCGCGCGCCGCGGTGCGGCGGCGAAATCGACACCTTTCTCCACCGCCGGCAGCGCCTGATGCGCGAGAAGGCTTCCCATCTGTCGCGCGGTGCGGAAGAAGCCGAAGAGCAATGGGGCGGCGAGCGCAGCGATGGCGGCGACGATGACGACGTACGCCGCGCTGGCGGAGAGCCCGGTGGATCCCGCGAGGAGCGCCGCGAATCGCCGAGTCTCGAGCGCCGCACCGATGAGCAGCAGCGCGACCAGCACGACGTCGAGGGCGAGCAGGCCGAGGAGTCGCCTGACGCGAGGGCGCGCCGTGTGTGAGGCACGAGCCTCGCTCATGCGCTCGATCCAGGAGCCATAGAGCGTGACGAAGGTTTGAATCGGCCTCGGCAGCCTGCGATCCACGAACCCGGCCGTCGATGGCGCGGCGCGTATGAGCCAAGGAGTCGTTAGGGTGGTGAGGGCCGAGACCGCGACGGCGATTGGATAAAGGAACTCGCGCGTAGCCCCGGTGGACACGCCGAGCCCGGCGATGATGAAGGAGAACTCTCCGATTTGTGCCAGGCTCATTCCCGACTGGAGCGCCGTTCGCGTGCTGTAGCCGGTCAGGAACGCGCTGATCGTCACGACGACGACCTGTCCCACGATGACGGCCACTGTGAACACGACGACCGGGATCCAGTATTCGGCGACGAGTGCCGGGTCGATCAGCATCCCGACGGCCACGAAGAAGATGGCGGCGAAGACATCACGCACCGGCTCGATGAGGTGCGCGACCGTCTTTTCTTCACCCGACTCGGCGACCAGCGATCCGGCGATGAAGGCGCCGAGCGCAACGGAGTATCCAAAGGAGTAGGCCAGCATCGCGGCGGCGAAGCAGATGCCCATGCTCGCGATGAGGGTCGTCTCGGGACGGTTCATCCGGACGAGCGCGCGAACGGCTCGCGGAATGACGAGCACGCCAACGACGATGAGACCGATGAGAAACATCGCGAGGCGCAGCCCGGTGACCGCGAGCGTTCCCGCCGAGACGCCGGTGCCCGCTGAAAGCGCGGTGAGGACGGTGAGCAGGAAGATCGCGATCAGATCCTCGATGATGAGAATGCCGAGGACGAGCTCGGTGAACTTCCCCGTGACGCGCTGCTCCTGAAACGCCTTGACGATGATGGTGGTACTGGAGATCGCGATGATCGAGCCCGCGTAGAAGCTCTCGATCCTGGTCCATCCGAATGCGCCGCCGAGCAGGTAGCCCACCCAGATCATGACGCCCGCGACCGCGACGGCGATGATGCTCGCGCGCGGGCCGACGCGAATGAGCTTCCGCAGGCTGAACTCGAGCCCTAACGAGAAGAGCAGGAGGATGACGCCCGTCTCGGACAGCGTCTGCACCGTGGACACGTCCACCACGATCGGGATGGGGACGTGGGGGCCCACGATCATCCCGGCGAAGAGGTAGCCGAAGACGACCGGCTGCTTCAGCCGCTGGAAGATGACCGTCGTGAGCCCGGCCACCGACAGGACGATGGCGAGTGTGCGGAGAAAATCGTGGGCGTCCGGCATCCGGCGAAGAAAACCGGGTCAAGGGCCAAGGGCCAGGGGCCAAGGGTGTGGAAAGGCGCGGCGCCGCAGCGCGGCAGCCGCGCTCATCTGATGAGCAAACGGCTGCGCTCTGCGCAGCCGTTTGCCTTTCAACCCCCTTGGCCCCTGGCCC
>DASTYE010000042.1:0-27786 GCA_035765135.1 Gemmatimonadaceae bacterium
CCCGGGCGCGACATGTTCTACGACTACGCGGGCGATGCCGCCGAGAAGTACGATGCGCCAGCCACCTCGTACGTGGTGGTGATCGATCGCGAGGGGCGTGTGACATACACCGGTGTGGGGGGCGACCAGGATCTCGAAGCCGAGATCCGGAAGGCGTTGAGCGGCCGCGGGGCCAAGGGCGACCGGTCAGGAACGCGATAACCCCTGGCCCGACCCTTGGCCCTTGGCGCTTTCCCCCTGGCCCGCCTGAACAAGCCGCTCACTCTCCGCCCACAGCTCCTCCGCCAGTCGTCGGTCGCGCGCCCGTCGCGGAGAGCGAGCGACGCGCGCCCGCACGAAATGCCGGCCTGACACGCCGGTCACGGAGGGCGACGAGGCCAAGCGAACGATCGGCGCCGCCCCGCTCTCCAGCGTTCGTAGCCCCCACTCCCAGCTTCTTCGCATCCATCGCGGCCATTCGCGCATGAGATCGGTGGCTACGAGTCCCGGATCGACGCTGTTCGCGGTCACGCTCGTTCCCTGGAGCAGCCGGGCCAGCTCGATCGTGAACAGCATGTTCGCCAGCTTCGTGTCGAGGTACGCGCGAAGTCCGGATGACGCGTGCGCCGTCCCTATCCTCGACGGAATCACGCGTCCAAATCGCGCGAAGACCGAGGTCACGTTCACGATACGCGCGTCCTCGGCGGCGCGCAGCCGCGGAAGCAGCTCGCGCGTGAACAGGAACGGGCCGAGGTGGTTGATCGCCCAGGTGAGCTCGAACCCGTCGGCGCTGGTGGCGCGCCTTCGTAAGTGCACGCCGGCATTGTTTATCAGTACGTGAACCGCATCGTATCGTGACGCGATCTCGGCCGCCGCGGCGCGCACCGACGAGAGCGACGCGAGATCCATCACGACGAGCTCGGCATCCGCGCCAGGTGCGGCCGCCATGCGCACCTGCTGCGCCGCCTCCTCGCCCCGTCCGCGGTCCCGGGCGAGCATGATGACGCGCGCGCCCATGCGCGCGAGCGAGATCGATGTCGCGAGGCCAAGCCCGCGCGTCGCGCCGGTGACGACCGAGACGCGACCGAGAAGATCGATTCTTTCAGCGAGGGGCTGGCCGATTTCGCCGCGGGGCGGAGTATTCAACGGGATGTGAACCTAGGTGCTGTAGTCGGCGAAGGGGCCGGCGATCCGAAACACAGACTCAGTCATGATGCGGCCGATTACCATCTTCCTCGCCATCGCGCTCCTTCTTGGCACCGCACTCCACGGGGTCGGCGCTCTGCTTCATCCCGTGCTCGCCGGGGACGGCGCCGCACAACTTCGCATCATTGCCGACACGGCGCACTGGCGTCCGCTGCACCTCGCGATGCTCGCCGGCAGCGGGCTGATCGTCGCCGGCGTCTGGGTGCGGCTGGTCGATGATCGCGCCTTCGTTCGTCCCGCACTCGTCGCGGGACTCGCGATCGTGTCGATTGGCATCGCGATCAACGCGCTCAACACCGCCTTCATGACGGGCTCGGGGTGGCACATGGCGGGCCGATTCGCCGCCGGCGACGCCGCCATGGCACCGCTCTTCGACGCGACTCACCCGATCGGCCTCATGGCGGCGCGCTTCGGCAACTTCATCATCGCGCTCGGCGCGGTTGCACTCGGCTGGGGCGAATGGCGCGGTGCCGAACCGCGGCGCCTCGACGCCGTCCTCGCCTGGATCGCGGCGGCCGGCGGGCTCTTCGGCGCGATCTTCTTCGCGGAATCGAGTCGCATCGCGCTCGCCGCCGTCGCGCTTCTCTCCGGGTGGCAGGTGCTCGCGGCTGGCCGGGCGTTGACCTTGTCACTCAAAGGCCCTCGGCGTACGATGGGGTAAACCCAACCGCAAAGACGTCAGAGGTCAGACGTCACCATTCAGAGCTCGGATCACAGCGTTCTCGCGACCTCGCGCGTATCTGACCCGCTGCTATCCGACGTCTGAGCGCTGACGTCTCCGGTGTCCACCAAGGAGGCCTATGCGGCTACGCACCCTGCTCGCGTGTCTCGCCGTTCCAGTCACCGCCGCCGCACAGGACGGTACCTGGGCCCTGACCAATGCCCGCATCGAGACGGTGACGCGTGGCGTCATCGAACGCGGCACGATCGTGATTCGCGACGGCATCATCGAGACGGTCGGGGCCAACGTGACCCCACCGCCCGACGCGCGAATCGTCGACCTCGCCGGCAAGCGCGTCTTCCCCGGGCTGATCGATCTCACCTCGACTCTTGGCCTTCCGAGCGCTCCCGCGGCAGGCGGAGGTCAAGGAGGACCGGGGGGACCGACCGCCGGGCAACCCGCTTCAGGAACCGTGCGGAACGTCGGCCTCGAGCCGGGTCGCGTCATCGCCGAAGAGCTTCGACCGGCAGCGGCCGACGTTCGCGGGGCGCGAGATGCCGGTATTACCGCCGTCCTCGTCGCTCCTTCGCGGGGCGCGTTTCGAGGCCTCTCTGCCCTCGTGCCATTGCGCGACGACTCGGCGACGCGATACGTGGTGAGGTCCCCCGTCGCGCTCCACATGGGCTTCGAAGGAGCGCAGGGCTCGGGCTTCGGCGGTCGCTACCCGGCGACGCTGCTCGGCGTCATCGCCTACGAGCGACAGTCGATGTACGACGCACAGCATCACGCGGCGCAGCAGGAGCGCTATCGCGCCGGTGTGCGCGGCGTCTCACGGCCCTCGTACGATGCCAATCTCGACGCGCTCGTCCCGGTGGTGCGCGGGGCTCTGCCCGCGTTCTTCGATGCCAATCGCGAGAACGAGATCCGCAGGGCCGTGAACATCGGTGACGAGTTCGATCTGAAGCTCACGGTCGTCGGTGCGACGGAAGGCTTCCGCGCGATCGATGCGCTCAAGCGGGCCAGCGGCGTCGTCGTCTCCGTCGATTTTCCGCGCCCGACCACGGTCACCGGCTGGTCATATCGATCCACGCAGCGTCGCGCCCTCAACGACAGCGCCGCCACCGACAGCGCCGTCCGCCGCATGCTCGAAGCGAATGCGGCGACGTTGAATACGGCAGGCATTCGCTTCGCGCTCTCGTCAGGCGGACTGCGTGCCGGTGAGTTCCTCGGAAACGTCCGCAAGGCCATCGCCGCCGGTCTCCCACGTGACGTCGCCCTTCAGGCACTGACGGTTCGCTCCGCCGAGATCGCCGGTGTCGGCGCGCAGCTTGGCAGCATCGAGCCGGGCAAGATCGCCAACCTCGTCGTGGCGGAGCGCGACATCCTCGGCGACAGCGCGAACGTGCGAATGGTGTTCGTGGATGGCATTCGCTACGAGGTGATTCCGCCGGCGCCGAGCGAGGCACGGCGTGCTGGCCGCACGGGCGGAGGGCGCGCCGGCGAGCGGGAGGAAGCGGGCGAGATGGCGCGCGTCGCCGGAACGTGGGACATCACCGTCACGCACGGCGAAGGAGAGAACCGCGCGACCCTGACGGCGACGCAGTCGGGATCGACGCTCGAAGGCTCGATGGCCACCGAGCTTGGTACCGTGCAGGTCACGGATGGGCGCGTCACCGGCCAGCGTGTCACGTTCACGATCACGCTGCCGATCAGCGGGCAAACGACGGTGATCGTCTTTCGCGGGACGGTGGACGGAAACCGCATGACCGGAGACGTGGACATGGGTGCGATGGGAAGCGCAACATTTATCGGAGAGCGGAAACCATGAGGACGATCGCGATGGTATTGGCGGCCGCGGCGTTTACCGCGACCGCGACCCCTGGCACGGCGCAGCAGCGGCCGGCGCCACGCGACACGACCACGAAGCGGCTCTCCTATCCCGTTCCGCCGGCGGCGCGGCTCGTCGCGATCACCAACGCGACGATCATGACCGTGGCGAAGGGCACGATCCCCAAGGGAACAATCGTGATTCGCGATGGAAAGATCGCCGCCGTCGGCGCCGACGTCGCGGTCCCGGCGGGTGCACAGGTCATCGACGGGAACGGGAAGTTCGTGATCCCCGGAATCGTCGATGCGCACTCACACAGTGCGGCTGAGGCGATCAACGAGGGAACGCAGTCGATTACGGCGCAGGTGCGAATGGAGGACGTGCTCCGACAGGATGCGCTAGGACTCTATCGCGAGCTCGCTGGTGGTGTGACGACGCTGAACATCCTCCATGGGTCGGCGAACACGATCGGTGGACAGAACGCCACGGTGAAGGTCCGGTGGGGGTTGCCGGCGGACAGCCTGCTGTTCGAGGGAGCGCCTCCCGGGATCAAGTTCGCGCTCGGCGAAAACGTCAGGCAGACGAACCGGACGGTGTTGCCGGGGCAGGAGCGGCGGTATCCGCGGACGCGCATGGGCGTGGAGGAGCTGCTGCGCGATGCCTTCACGCGTGCACAGGAGTATCGCCGCGAGTGGCAGGCGTACGAGCGTGCGCGGAAGAGCGCGAAAAAGGGGCAGGCGCCGGTGCCCCCGAAACGTGACCTCCAGCTCGATGCGCTGGTGGAGGTCCTCGAAGGTAAGCGGCTGGTGCACTGCCACTCGTATCGCGCCGACGAGATTCTGATGATGCTCCAGGTCGCGAAGGACTTCGGGTTCCGCGTCGCGAGCTTCCAGCACGTGCTCGAGGGTTACAAGGTGGCCGACGAGATCGCGGCAGCGGGAAGCGGCGCATCGACGTTCGCCGACAACTGGGCGTACAAGCTCGAGGCGTGGGACGCGATTCCGCATAACGCGGCGCTCATGGCGGAGCGTGGCGTCCGCGTGTCGATCAACTCCGACTCTGACGAGCGCGCGCGGCGTCTCTATCAGGAGGCGGCGAAGGCGATGCACTACGGCGGCGCGTCCGAGGAGGAGGCGCTGAAGATGATCACGCTGCATCCCGCGTGGCAGCTCGGCATCGACAAGCGTGTCGGATCGATCGAAGTCGGGAAGGATGCCGACCTCGCGATCTTCAACGGCCATCCGTTCGCGCCAGCAGCGCGCGTCGAGATGACGCTGATCGATGGGCGCGTGTTCTTCGATCGCAACACCGCCCCGACGCTCGAGTACCTCATGGAGCTCATTCGCCAGCAACAGGGGCCGCGGCAGGTGACGGAGGTCGTGCCATGACGAAGGCGAGAATGCGGATCGCGGAATGCGGAGTTGTCGTGATTGGACTGGTGGGTGGCGCATTGCCCGCGCAGTCGACCCCCCAGACCACGAAAGCCGACGCGATCGTCATCCGCAACGCGACGATCGTCCCGGTCACGAGCGCGCGCATTCAGAATGGAACGATCGTGTTACGCAACGGCCGCATCGAGGCGGTCGGCGCGAACGTGAATGCACCGAGTGATGCGACCGTCATCGACGGCACCGGGCTGTTCGTCTATCCCGGGATGATCGACGCCGGTACGCAGCTCGGCCTCACCGAGATCGGGTCGGTTCCCGGAGGCGAGGATACGCAGGAGATCGGCGACTTCAACCCGCATAACGTCGCCGTGACGGCGGTGAACCCGCACTCCGAGCTCATTCCGGTGACGCGCGTCAACGGCGTGACGACGGCGATCACGTCGGCCGAGGGCGGGCTCATCAGCGGGCAGGCCGGGCTCATCGATCTGATGGGATGGACGCCGACCGACATGGCGGTGCGCCGTCAGGCGGCCATGGTCGTGAATTATCCGTCGCTCGGTGGTGGTGGCTTTGGCGGCGGGGGCGGCCGGTTTGGCGGCGGTGACCAGTCGGATGCCGAGCGGCGCGCGGAGCTCGATCGTCGCACGCGCGCGTTGCGGAGCTACTTCGCCGATGCGAAAGCCTACGCTGACGTGAAGGCTCGCGCCACGAACAGCGGCGCCCGCAAGGTGAATCAGGCGATGGAAGCCATGATTCCGGTGATCCGTGGCGAGATGCCGGTGATCTTCGACGTGACGACCGCTGACCAGATTCGCGGCGTGCTGGCTCTGGCCGACACCTTCAAGCTGAAGGTCGTGCTTCGGGGCGCGCGGGAGGCATGGCGCCTGGCGGATACGCTCGCGATGCGGCGGATTCCGGTGATCGTCGGGCCGACGACGTCGGTGCCCGGCGCCGAGGATCCGTACGACATGACCTACGCGAATCCCGGCGTGCTCGCGCGCGCCGGAGTGAAGATCGCGTTCCAGACCTCGGACGCCGCGAACTCGCGCAATCTGCCGTACAACGCCGCGCTGGCCGTCGCGTACGGCCTCGATGCGGACGCTGCCTTACGAGCGCTGACGATCAACGCCGCCGAGATGTTCGGCGTCGCGGATCGCATTGGCAGTCTCGAGCCGGGAAAGGTGGCGAACGTCGTGGTGACGACCGGCGACCCGATGGATGTTCGCAGCGTGGTGCGGCACCTTTTCATTCGGGGCCAGTCGCTGCCGCTGGACGATCGGCACACGAGACTCTACGAACAGTTCAGGGCGAGGCCACGGACTGGGAGCTGAGATTCAGGGGTCAGGAGTCAGCAGTCAGGAATCAGGGGGTATCAGGTTCGAGGTGTCAGGAGGGAACGACCTGGGCCTTTTCCCTTGGCGCAGTTCTCTCCTGCAACCTACAACCTGATACCCCCTGACTCCTGACTGCTGACTCCCGACCCCTGAACTGCTAACTCCTATCCTGGATTCCCTCGCCACCGTGGCGCCGGCGAATGTGCTCCATCAGAGTCCGGCGGCGCATGCTTTTGCGGAGCTCGGCTGCGACGTGCGCACGTCGCGCAGCATCGAGGAGCTGATCGCTCAAACGCTCCAACTCTCCCGTCGATTCATCGCGCACGTCGGGGACATCGCAGAGCTGTTCGATGCGACGATTCAAGTCTGCCTCGACCTGATCGAGCATCGGACGTGACGGATCGCGCGGCTTCCCTCGAAACGTCATAGGCGCTTCTCCTTTTCCGATCCTCGCCTAGCCACGGGCTCAGCGGCGAGCCACGCCGACACGGAGGGACTGATGGTCAGAGCAAACTTTGTGCTTCCTCCGTGAGGCCATTTATGAGACGAGTCACATGTTCCATGTTCGTTCGAGGGTTCATGATTGTGACACGCAGCACACGTCGCCCTCCCAACACCGTCGATGTGATCCAGCCACGGCCGGAGCGATTGTATCGCTCGCGCAGCTCCCGATTCAATTGATCGAGAGACACATCGTCGCGCCGCGGTGATCCGACCCACCGGAAGCAGAGGATGTTCGCCTCCGGCTCGTGCATCGACTGGAAATCCTCGCGACGCGCGATCTCATCGTGCAGCGCCCGCGTGACCGCGCAGAGATGGTCGTAGAGCGCGGCAATGCCATCGGTCCCATATCGCTGAAGCGCGACCCATACCTTCAGCACGTCACCGCGGCGTGAGCACATGAAGCTTCGCACGCCCTGATCGACGATGCGCTCACCAGCATTACCGTGAAACAGATACGGCGCCTGCTGAGCGAACGCCGCATCGAGATCGCGCTCGTCACGAACGAGCAGCACTCCGGCCGATAGCGGGAGCAGCATCATCTTGTGCGGATCCCAGGCGATCGAGCTGGCTCGCTCGATCCCGCGAAGCCGCGACCGGTGCGCGGGCGACAGCAACGCCGACGCGCCGTGCGCGCCATCGACGTGCAGCCAGATGTCGTGCGTCTCGCAGATGCGCCCGATCGCATCGAGGTCGTCGAACGATCCGGTCGCGGTCGAGCCCGCGGTCGCGACGAGGGCCATGATGCGGGTGCCCTCGTGTACGAGCTGCGCAACGCGTTTCGCGAGCACGTCGGTATCCATGCGGAAGTCGCGCGAGGGAATCCCGATCGCGGCGCGCGTGCCGAGACCGAGCTGCGCGACTGCCCGCGTCACCGAATAGTGTGAATGCTCACCGTGCAGCACGACCGCGGTACCACCGGCGACGCCGTGTTCCCACGAATCGGGGAGCGCACGAGCGCGCGCGGCGAGGAGCGCGGTAAAGGTCGCTTCGGTGCCTCCGGTCGTGAGCGTTCCACCGGCGCGCGCTCCCAACCCGGCCACCTCGGTCAGCCATCGCACCACGCGTGTCTCGATCGCCGTGAGAGTCGGCGACATTTCGCGGACGGCGAGCGAGTTGTTGAGCGCCGAGATCACCGGCTCGGTCCAGATGGCGGCCGGCAATGGCGCGGAGACCTGATGTCCCATGTACATGGGGTGCATGAGGTGATTCGCATCTCGAATCGCATCGCGCGCGATCCGCGCGACGACATCACGCAGCTCGCTCCCTGCGCGCGGCATCGGCTCCTCGAACCGCCGTGCCACCTCGTCGGCCGTCAGCGACGTCGAGACCGAACCTTTCCCGTCGCGGGTGTCGGCCAGATATCGGGCGATGAGGTCGGTGAAAAGCGCGCCCGCCGCGGCGGTCGAGTCGGCGTCGAGATCATCGAAGATGGCGGGAGACGTGGCGCTCGTCATGGGCCGGTCAGGGAGAGCTCGAGCATTTTGCGCGCGGGCAAAGGGTCGATGGTGCGGTAGCACTGAATGCGATCGATCACGATCGGCTCGTCCACACGCACCGAGAGCAGCTCTCGGCGTTGCGCCGGGTTGAGTGTCACGTAGAAGCTCAGTGTCGCGTGCGGAGTGAACGAGAAGCGAGCGGGCTGAAAGGGAAGCCCGCTCGTCGCGATGCGCTCGTGCAGGGTGCGTAGCGGGCCATGCGGATCGAGCGGCAGGACGATGATGTCCGTCTGCATGAATCGCATTGCCGCCTCGAGCCGCGCGGTGATTGGCGCGGTACTCCTGGCGATTGGAGCAAGCGCCGCCTCGAGCTGCTCGGTCGTCACATTGAGCGGGATGGGGCCGACGCCCGACGATCCCGTGATGGTGATGTGCGGAACCGACGTGTTGGCGAGACGCCGATCGATGCGCTCCTGGGCAGCCCGTACGATCTCGCGTGCGGTCCCGCGGAGCTCCGAGATGATGAAGATGCCGTCCACGGGGCAGGAATATGGGGGAAGGATGGGCGGGGTGCTGGGGGCGCGAGGGGGCTCGGGGCGCACTCGTGGCCCGATTCCTTCGTTAGATCGCGAGATCGCGTGCCTGACGCCTCGAGCACCCCGAACACCTTTGGTTTCTTACGATCTCACTGCCTGCCCTGTGTGCGCCGCCAGCGACGCCGTCCAGATCGCGAGCGCCGACGACGCGCGCGCGGAGATGGAGCTGCTGTGGGAGTTTCACCACCGCCGCCTCCGGCCAGGGACACCACCACGCGCCCTCGCCGATCGCGTCGCGTTCTCACAGCATCCGCCCCTCCGCCTCGCGCAGTGTAGCCGATGCACGCTCATCTACCGCAATCCGCGGGAGCGCGCTTCCGAGCTGATCGAGACCTACGTCACGGAGATGCCTGACGAGGCGACGCTCCGAACGCTTCACGAGAATCAGCGACGGGCGTATCGCACGCAGGTGCGCCGTCTCGAGAAGGCCCATGGACGACGCGGTGCCGGCCTCGAGGTCGGCAGCTACGTCGGCGCGTTCCTCGGAGCCGCACGCGACGCCGGCTGGACGTTCGAGGGGCTCGACGTGAACGAGGGGGCCGCCGCCTTCGCCTGCCGCATGGGATTTCGCGTCACCGTCGGTCAGCTTGACGACATCGCCGGACGCCGATTCGATGCCGTAGCGATCTGGAATTGCTTCGAGCAGCTCCCGGACCCGCGGGCGGCCGCGGTGAGCGCGCGGCGGCTCCTCAACACCGGAGGAACGCTCGCATTACGAGTTCCGAACGGCCAGGCATACGCGACGATGCGCCGCGCCCTCGCCACTCCGCTCGCTCCCGTCGCACGGACCATCCTGGCCCACGACAACCTGCTCGGCTTCCCGTATCGCCACGGCTTCACGTGGCAATCGCTGTCGCGGCTCCTCGGCGAGGTTGGTTTCGGTGAGATTCGGGTTCGGGGAGACCCGCTTGTCCCCGTCGCGGATCGCTGGACGCGGTGGTGGGCTCGGGCGGAGGAACGGACGCTCAAGACACTGTTGCGGGCCGCCGGGGGACATCACAGGTTAGGGCGGCAATACTCGCCATGGCTGGAAGTGTATGCGCGTGCACAGTGACGTGTACGCCACGCGGCAGTTCTCTCCCGCGGGTTCCCTAACCCCCAGAAGTCGCAGATGTCGGACGTAACCGGGGAAGAGACTCTCGGCTCGATGCTGGAGTCCCTGGTGCCAATCCTGGCCCAGGCGGGCAGCGCGGGCGACGCAGGAGTTCTCCTGCTGGAGCGCCTCATCGCGCACAGCTCCTGCAACTCGGGGTGGATTGGACGGCTCACCGAACACGGCGACCTCGTCGGCGTCGCCGAAGTCGACGTGGGCATCAAGGCGCGTGACATTCACATTGCCGCGATAGAGTTAACCCACCCGCTGATGCGCGCCGCCGTGAGGCCCGAGGAACCACCGCGTATCGTGGCGGTGCGCGAGCTTGGGATGGAGCAGGCCGCCATCATCCCAATGCCCGTCCTCGAGCGGGCACGATTCGCCCTCCAGAGCGCGCCACACATGTGGGCGTGGGGCGTCATGGCTCTCGGCATATCGCGCCAGCCGAGCGCGGCAGAGCTCGATGTATGGGCGCGGCTCACGCGGTCGTTGAGCAGCGTCATCGCCCGCCTCGATCGGGACGCGGGACGCGTTGCCGCGGCGGCGGCGGCCGCTCGCGATCGTGCCCTTCTCTCCGACGTCTTCGAGCATCTCCCCGACGCGATTGTCATCACCGATTCGGAGAATCGGGTCGCCATCGAGAACGAGCGCGCGCGGGCGCTGTTCCGCACCCCGGATGAAGGCGCGAGCGAGGGGCTCCGTCGCGCGAATGAGCTGAACACGCTGCTGATGTCGTCCTTCCTCTCGCGCGCGGTGCTCGAGGGAACGCGTCCTGGGGAGTCGCGGGATGTCACGCTCGTCAATCCGATCGACGGGAGCGATCTCACGTTCGAGGTCATGTCGGTACGTCTCACCGGCCGCCGCGAGCGTCAGCCGCTTACCGTCTCGCTCCTCCGCAACGTCACCGACCTCAAGCGGGTGACGGAGGCGTTGACAGCGCAGTTCGCGCGCGCCCGCGAGGCCGAGCGAGAAGCCCGAAGCGAGCGAGATCGTCTCGAGATCATTCTCGAGAACGTCGCCGACCCGGTCGTCGTCACCGACATGGCCACGCGCGTGCTGCTCATGAATCGCGCGGCCGAGCGCCTTTTCCAGGCGCCGGAGGACCCGGGACCACTCGTTGCCGAACGAAGCGCGGCGTCGTTCTCGGTGCGCGCCAACGACACGATCTTCACGTCGTACATCTCCGACTTCGCGCTCGATCCGGAGCAAACGCGCCGCACGACGTTCCGACTGATGGATCCCGCACAAAAGACGGACTTCCCGGTCGAAGCCATCGCCGGCAAGGTGATGAACGAGCGCGGCGAGGCGGTCGCCATCGTCACCGTCATCCACGATCTGAGCGTCGCCGAGGAGAAGGAGAATCTCGCCGCACAGCTCATGGTGCTGAACCGCGACCTCGAGCGTCGCGTCGCGGAAGCGACCTCGGAGCTGGAAGAGCGCAACCGCCGGCTCGAGCTGCAGCGCGACGATCTGCGGCGCGCCTCGCAGCTCAAGTCGGAGTTTCTCGCGTCGATGTCGCACGAGCTGCGCACCCCGCTGAACGCGATCATCGGCCACACGCAGAACGTGCTCGACGGGCTGTACGGGCAGCTCACTCCGGCGGTGCAGAATATCGGCCGGCGCATCGAGCAGAATTCGAAGCAGCTCCTCATGTTGATCAGCGACATCCTCGACCTCGCGAAGATCGAGGCCGGCGAGATGCCGATGACGATCGCCGAGGTGGAGTTGCTCCCGCTGGTGGAGGAAGTGCTGCGGACCCTCGAGCCGATGGCGCAGCGCCGCTCGTTGACGCTCGCGCTCGAGCCGGGAGGCTGCCGCGCGCGCATTCGCAGCGACGAGATGAAGCTCCGTCAGATTCTCACGAACCTCGGCTCCAACGCCGTGAAATTCACGGTCAAGGGCGGCGTGCGGGTGCGTGTGAGAGACTTCGACTCGCGTGTCGCGATCTCGATCGAGGACACCGGTATCGGCATCCCGCGCGATCTGATCGAGACGGCGTTCCAGGACTTTCGGCAGCTCGACCAGAGCTACACCCGCCAGGAGGGCGGCACCGGCCTTGGTCTCTCGATCACGCGCCGGCTGGTCGGCCTGTTAGGCGGGCGGCTGCACGTGCGAAGCACGCCAGGTGTCGGCTCGCACTTCCGCGTCGAGCTGCCGATCTTCCCGGGGGAGACGCCCCGCACCGAGGGAGACGTGCTCGTCATCGAGGACGGCCCCGTCTTCGGCGACTCATCGGCCGACTCATCGGCCAAGGGCGCATGACACGCTTCCTCCTGGTCGGCACCGCGATACTCGCTACCGTCGCGCCGCTTTCAGAGGCGTGCGCGCAGAACGAGAGGCCGGTGGTCGACCAGCCGTCCACCATCGGGCACCTCTCCGGGCGCGTCCGGGTCGCGCATCTGGCGGTCAACGGGGCACTGGGAGGATTCAGCGCGGCCATGTACGCGCTCGCGCGCGGAAAGGACCCATGGCGTGCCGCGCTCATGGGCTTTGGCGGGGGCGTGGCGATGGGCGCGGGCAAGCAGGTTGCCGCGAAGCGCTTCGACGGTGCGGGACTCATCGGCCGGCAGATCGCGGCGTTTGGAACATCGGTCGTTCGCGCCGCGTCGGAAGACACGATGGTCGTGCTCCTTCCCGCGGGTCCCGTGACGTTCGAGATTCGCCCCGGCGCGGTGGACCGTGTGCGCCCGCGCGTGAACGTAGTGGGCTCGGCGACGGTCTTGTACTACGTCATCCGATCGGACACGCGCATCGACCTCGATGCGACGCTCTCGTCCGGCGCCCCGGTGTTCCGCTTTCCCACGGAAACGGTCACGACCCGCGACGGCGTCATCTTCGGCCGGATGGACTTCGGGACCATTCTCCTCGGGGCCCCGCCGCCGATCATGGATGATCAACGGCGCCTGACGCTGCCTCACGAATCGATCCACGTGATCCAGTACGACTTCCTGGAGCATGCCCTCACCCTGCCGCCGGAGCGCGCCATCCTCCGCAAGCTCGGCGTCGGCGAGGGCTGGCTGCGTCACGCAGACCTCGGCGTCATGTCGGTGCTGCTGGCGGGCGTGCTGCAGATGCACATGGACTACGATGATCGGCCGTGGGAGCGGGAGGCGGTGAGGATCACGGAGGGACGCTGAGAACCCAGGCCAAGGGCCAGGGGCCAAGGGGAGGGTGAAGGATTGCAGAGCTACCGTGTACCCTTGACCCTCCCCTTGGCCCCTGGCCCCTGGCCCGTGGCCCGGGTTCTCAGCGGTCCAATCCCGGCCTTACGACCGGCCTAACGAGCCACCCCGTCGCGCCCACTGGCTCCACCGTCACACCCAGCAGCCAGCGGTCGATGCGATTGTCGGGATGCTGATGATGGTATTTCACCACCTTCAGCCCGGCGAACGTCCCCATCAGCCCGCCGATCATCACGTCGCTCGCCCAGTGCTTGTTGTCGTACATCCGGGAGAGCGCGATCAGTGTCGCCCCGCCATACATGACCGGGCCAATGTACCAGGCGGAATTCGGCCACCACCGGCGTGTCTCATCGGTCACCGCCGCGGCCGCGGCGAATCCGATGAGTGAATGGCCGGATGGGAACGATCGGTATTGCTCCTGCTTGAACCCTCGCATGAAGCCGAAGCTGTGCGGCTTGTCGCGGTCGACGTACGGTCGCTGTCGCCCTGCACCTACCTTGATCGCCGTGGCCGCCAGGAGGCCGACGACGATCGCCTCGGTGCCGTGCAGCCCGAGGTCGGCCATGCGCTCGTTGTCGGCGAGTCTCCCGGCGGCGTACAGGCCGCCGCCGATGATGAACGCGCCCGGCACCGCGATCGTCTCGACCACGCGCGACACACGGCGAAAGAAGCGGTTCGTCTGGGGCGAGCCCTGGAGGTAGTCGGCGAAGCTCTTGTCGAGCGGCGCAATCGCCAGCGTCGCCACGATGACACCGCCCGCGAAATACGCATCCCTCTTGGTGAAGAGCGGCTCGGTGGACGCGGTGGCACTGTCTTCGAAGACCTGGCCGGCGGCCGCCACCGGAGCGGCAAGCCACAGACAGAACGCGATCGAGAGGAAGGCTCGTGACATCGTGAAATGAGGAGTGACGCATGAGGACCGAGGAGCTCTTCCTCGGTCCTCGGCCTTCGGTCATCGTTGCCCTGTTGCATCGCCCATGCCGTTCGACGAAGCTACTCCAATGCCCCGATCGCCGTTGGACCTCGATCACGAGACGATGCGTCGGCTCGGCTACCTCGTGACCGATACCGTGGCGCATCACCTCGCGTCGCTTCGGCAGCAGCCCGCGTACGCGACGCTCGACACCGCCGCGGCGGAGCGACTGATCGATCGCGGTGCACCCGCGCAGGGGACCGACTTCGAGACGCTGCTCGCCACCTTGCGCGATCGCGTCTTCCCGCATGCCGCGCGTGAGCCCCACCCTGGCTTCATCGCATACGTACCGAGCTGCCCCACTTTTCCGGCGGTCCTTGGAGACTGGCTCGCGACGGGATTCAACTTCTTCGCCGGTGTGTGGCCGGTAGCCGCCGGCCCGAACGAGCTCGAGCTGATCGTTCTCGACTGGTTCCGAGAGTGGCTCGGGATGCCGAAAGGAGCCGGCGGGTTGCTCACGTCGGGCGGATCGGGCGCGAACCTCACCGCGATGATCGCCGCCCGGGAGCACGTGACGCAGGGTGACGCATCACTGATCGCGAAGCTCACGGTGTACATCTCGAACCAGGCCCACTCCTCGGTGACGCGCGCGGCGTGGCTCGCGGGCGTCCCACGCGCGAATGTGCGATCGCTCGCCACTGACGGCGGATTTCGCTTGCGCATGGACGCGCTGCACGAGGCGCTTGCCCGCGACCGCGCCGACGGATTCATCCCCCTCATGGTCGTCGCCAACGCCGGCACGACGAACACCGGCAGCGTCGACCCACTGCAGGACATCGCCACTCTGTGCGAGCGCGAGCGGCTATGGATGCACGTGGACGCCGCGTACGGTGGCTTCGCGGTCCTCACCGAGACTGGGCGCACAATCCTCAGTGGCATCGAGAAGGCGGATTCCGTGACGCTCGACCCGCACAAATGGCTCTTCGTGCCGTTCGAGTGCGGGTGTCTTCTCGCCCGCGACCCGCGCCGGCTCAAGGCGGCCTTCCAGATTCTTCCCGAGTATCTCGCCGACGTGCAGGGCGGACACGAGGTGGTGAATTTCGCCGACTACGGCGAGCAGCTCACGCGGTACTCTCGCGCCGTGAAGGTGTGGCTCTCGGTGCGGTATTTCGGGACCGACGCCATCGGCGATGCCATCGATCGCGGCATGTCACTCGCGCGGGAGCTCGCGGAGCGAATCGGGGATCTGCCCAACTTCGAGGTGCTCTCTCCAGCCCGATTCGGGATCGTCTGCTTCCGCGCGAGGCCCGATTCGGCAGGTGATGCCGCCGAGCTCGACGCACTGAACGAGCGCATCCTCGCTCGCATCGTGGACGAGGGGCGCTACTTCATTTCGTCGACACGTCTGCGAGGCGCGTTCTCGCTGCGCGTCTGCATCCTCGGCTATCGCACCGCGGAAGAAGATATCGACGGCCTGATACGCGCGCTCGCGACCGCGCTGCGCGAGGCCTCATCCCCGACCGCCGCTACCTAACGAGCGCGCGCGTCCGGTCTGGGCCCCTCGGGGCGGTACGCCGCATAGGCCCCGGACGGGCGCGAGAACTCGCGGATCATTCCCTCGAGCTCATCGAAGTCGAACGGTTTCACCAGCACGGGACGGCCGAGGGCGCGAACCCGGCGACCGAGGTCGGCGTTGGCGGCGATGTCGCCGGTCACGAACAGTGTGTTCCGAGCGACGCGGGGATGATGCTCCTGCAGCCACGCAAAGAGCTCGAACCCGCTCCCGTCATCCAGCCAGACGTCGAGGATCGCTCCGTCGAAGGCGTGCTGTCCGCACGCCTCTCTCGCTTCGGCGAGTCCCCCGGCGGTGTGTACTTCGATGCCGTGGAGCGGGAGCGCGTGATGCACCACGCGCCGCATCGATGCTTCGTCATCGACAAACAGTACGACTGGCATCTTCGACATCCATGAAGCGAGGCGGCGTCGAAGATAGCGATGTCGACGCGTCTGTCAAACCCTCGGATGCATGGTGACAATCATCACGCGACGCCTGTGCGGCCTCTTGCCTCGTCTCACGAAACACACTACTTCACGCGCATGCTGACCATCGACCTCACCGGACGACGCGCGCTCGTCGCCGGCGTCGCCGACGATCGCGGGTATGGCTTCGCGATCGCGAAGGCGCTGGCCGAGGCGGGCGCCTCCATCGTGCTCGCCACCTGGCCACCGGCGCTCAACATCTTCCTCAACCTGCTCGAGCGCGGGAAAATCGATGAGGCACGCCGCCTCGCGGACGGTCGCCTTCTGGAGTTCGAGAAGATCTATCCTCTCGACGCCGCCTACTCGACGCTCGAGGAGGCGCCGTCCGAGATCCTCGAGAACAAGCGCTATCGCGAGGTCGGCGACTTCTCGATCGATGGGCTCGTGAGCCGGATGCGTGACGATTTCGGTGAGAAGCCGGTGGACATCGTCGTGCATTCGCTGGCGAACGCTCCCGAGGTCAAGAAGCCGCTGATGGAGACGACCCGCGGCGGCTACCTCACCGCGATGGGGGTAAGCGCCTACTCGATGGTCGCGATGGTGTCGCGCTTCGCACCGCGCATGCGTGATGGTGGCGCGTTCCTGTCGCTCACTTACATGGCGAGCGAGCGCGTGATCCCGGGCTACGGTGGCGGGATGAGCACCGCGAAGGCCGCGCTGGAGAGCGACACGCGCGTGCTCGCGTACGAGGCCGGGCGGAAGTACGGCGCGCGCGTCAACTGCATCTCGGCCGGCCCGCTCGCGTCGCGAGCAGCGAGCGCGATCGGCATCATCGAGGCGATGGTCGAGTACTGCGCGGCGAACTCGCCCCTGACGGACCCACTCGGCCCGACGGAAGTCGCGAACGTCGCGGCCTTTCTCTGTAGCCCGCTCGCGAGCGGCATCACGGGCTCAGTGGTCTACGTGGACAAGGGGTACCACGCGATGGGGATGGCGGTTGCGCCCGGAGCGCGCCCGGCCGGATAGGAACGAATGCGGAATGCGGAACGCTGAATGAAGAAGGGCGCCGATCGATGACTCGGCGCCCTCTTTACATGATGGTGTCCGGTTTCCGCATTCGGCCTTCAGCGCTACCTCGGGTCGGGCCTCCTTTCGCCACCCGACTCGCCACGCGGGGACGGCTCGCGCGGCGACGTCTCGCGCGGGGAATCGCTGCGCTGCGGGGGTGCGGCCCGCTCGGTGTCCCTCACCGGCCTTGCGGCCGGTGGAGTCGAGGTCCTCGCCGGCTCGGCATTCGCTCCGTTGGCGCGCCGGTCGTCACTGTAGCGGATTCCTTCCGATGATGGCGGTCGCGATGTTCCCCGCCCCGCGCGCGGGGCGCCCTCGCTTCCGGTCGCGCGCCGACGACCCTCGACATCGGTGCCCCGCGGCTCGATGATCTCGATTCGGTCCCTGCCACGCGGCCGCTTCGGTTCTCCTGGAAGCACAATGACCGGCTTCTTCGTGCTGTCAGGCGCGACGGCAAGCTGCGCATCCCCTGGGCATCCGAAGTAGGGATAGTCACCCAGGACCGGGAACACACGCCCGTTGGCGCAACGTACGATGCGATAGGCGAAGGCACGTCGCGTCGCCATGGGAGGCATCGGCCAGTCGATGAAGAGATCGGTGGCCCAGTCCTCATCCGCCTGCATTGGCAGGACGAGCTCGGTGATGCGGTCGATTACCTCGTAGGCGTCATATGATGCGTACGTCGCGCCGAGTTGGCGTCGCAACAAGCCGGGTGATCGATACAGGCTGGTGACCCGGAGCGGTTGGGTCGAAGCGATGACGTAATAGAACCGCGGCGTAAACGACGCGTAGCCGAAGAGTGCCTTGCGATAATAGCTGCGGCCGGGCTGGATCGTGAGGTCGGCGAAATGCGTCACGGAAGCGCTCGCGTGTGGACCGTAGCGGGGGTAGACCAGTGTCGCGCCCACGTTTGGGATGATCTCGAACATCGCCACGTGTGCGTGGCGATTGACATAGATCGGGTACATAGCCGAGCTCCCGACCGGGAACCCGATCCAGACGCGAAGGGGAGGCTCCGGCTCGGGCGTCGCCGATTCGACTCGGGGAACGGTCGCGCAGCCCGAGAAGGCGACGGCAGCAAGGGCGGCGAGGGCGAACGAGCGCATGGGGCTCCTCCGAGGGCGACGCGGGGCTGCTTTTGTATACAAAACGGGACCCGGCGTGGCAAGAGGCGAAATCCCGACACCGTCTCGCGGAGTTTACTTCGCCGTCTCCTTCCTCCGAACCTCGGACACGAACGCCGCTTCGGTCTCGAGGCGCTCCTCTCCCCAGACGACGATGAGCGCCATGATCCCGTAAATCGGCAGATGCCCGACGAGCTCGCGCCAGCCGAGGAACGGGAGCGTGAGGTTGAAGGGTACCCAGAGGATGAGGGTCATGAGGCGCACGAACGCGCCGGAGATGAGCAGTAACCCGAACGTCAGCTCCATCGTCCCCGCGATGAGAATGAACTCGCGGTTCCCTATGCCCTCGAGACCGATCGCCGGGAAGAAGTTGAGGGGGTATTGCTCGAGGAACTCCACGCCCATCGGGACGTTCCAGAGCTTCTCCGTGAACGCGAGCACGACGATGCCGATGCCGGTGAGCACGCGGAGCGTCGGGACGGCGCGCGGCACGAGCCGCTCGACCGGACGGTGAAGGCGCAGGAGCGCCATGTCGAATGCGCCTGGCCCGCGTCCCATCACGAACATGAAGAACGCGATGCCAAGGAAGAGCGCGTGCTCGAGGAGGAAGAGCGGCCCGAACCAGATGGCGCCCACCAGCCAGATGACCGCCAGCACCGCCGCCCCGATGCGCGTCGCCGCCCCGTAGACGAAGCTCAGCGCGACCACGATCTCGGCGAGCGCGACCAGCCCGCCAAAGAGATTGTATGGCAGAGCGAGGTTGGGAACGAAGAGCTGCAGTTGCACACCGGAGATGAGGAGCGGCACGGCCGCGTGGATGCCGATGACGAGCGGCATCCACGAGAGCAGCCGCTGGTAGTTTTCCCACTCCATGCCGAGTTGCAGTGGCCCCGGGACGATCTCCCGGCGCCCACGCGCGCGCCACACCAATACCGCGCCCGCGGTCGCCGCTAGCCCGATGGCGAGCGCCACCGCCGTCTGCATCGTGAAGGCCTGCGACAGGTCGACGGGGTGCTGTCGCGCGACGAACCAACGTTCGTGGAGGATCATGGGTGTCCGGGACCTCGATCGGTGGCTTCTCGCGCGCTCCCTCGCTGTACGATAGAATCTGGCTCTGGCATTCCATTTCTGCGAGGTGATTTCATGTCCGCCCACCGCGCCATTCTGCTCGCGTCCGCCACGACCGCCATCGTCCTCGGGTGCGCGCGCGATGAAACCCGAACCACCGGCGACAGCGCCGCCGGAACGGCCGCGCCGGCCGAGTTCTCGCGCGCGGCCAGCATCCAGGGCTTCAAGACGCCCGAGGCCGTACGCTTCGATCCCGTTGGCGATGTGTTCTTCGTGTCGAACATCAACGGGTCACCGATGGAGAAAGACAACAACGGGTTCATCTCGCGCTTGCGCGGCGAAGGCGGCGAGGTCGATTCACTCAATTTCATCGCCGGCGGACGGGGTGGTGTAACGCTGCACGCCCCGAAGGGGCTGGCCATCACCGGCGACACTCTCTGGGTCACCGACATCGATGCGGTGCGCGGGTTCGACAGAACGACCGGTCGTCCCATCGTCTCCCACGTGATACAAGGTGCCATCTTCCTGAACGACATCACCGTCGGCCCTGACGGTGCGCTGTACATCACCGACACCGGACTTCGCCCCGGCGAGGGTGGCTTCTCGCATCCGGGGCCCGACAAGATCTTCAAGCTGACACGCGCCGGGCAGGCATCGACGGCATTCCAGTTCGATTCGCTCGTGGGTCCGAACGGAATTACCTGGGATGGCGCGAACGAGCGGTTCATCGTCGTCGCGTTCGCCGGGAACGACATCTACGCGTGGAAGCCTGGCGACTCGACGACCACCACGATCGCCACGGGGAAAGGACAGTTCGATGGCGTCGAACGTCTCAGCGACGGGCGGATCATCGTGTCGACCTGGGCGGACTCGAGCCTGTACGTGCTCGACGGCTCGGCGCTCGCACGCGCCGTAACCGGGGTCGAAGGTCCCGCTGACATTGCAATCGACACGAAACGTAACCGCGTCGCCGTCCCGAGCTTCACGGGGAATCGCGTGGACCTGTTCGCGATTCCGCCGAGGAGCGGGATGTGACAGAGAGCAGGTTGGCGCAGGCCGTGGCGGTGGTGCTCGTCGCCGCGGCCTGCGCACGATCCACCGGATCATCTGCAGGCACCGAGGATGCCGCCCGTCTCCCCACCGGCGCGCGCCTCGACCCCGCGGGACGGAGCGTCGATGTCGGCTCGATGCCTCTGGCGATGACGATGTCGCCAGACGGTCGCCACGTCGTGCTCCTGCTCAACGGCTGGCGCGAGCAGGGCCTTCAAGTGCTCGACCGGGCGACGGGCGCGGTCGTGCAGACGGTGCCGCAGGCGGCCGCGTTCATCGGCCTCGCGTTCTCGCCGCGCGCCAATGTGCTGTTCGTGTCGGGCGGCAATCAGGACGTCGTCTACGGATACGACTGGGCGAACGGGCGTGCGACGCTGCGCGATTCGGTGGTTCTCGCCGTGAAGCCCGATCCGCGCCGGTCCGGAACGCGGTATCCCGCCGGACTCGCCGTGTCACCCGACGGGACGCGACTCTACGTCGCCGAGAATCTCGCGGACTCTCTGGCCGTGATCGATCTCGGCAGCGGCCGCGTGATCGAACGGCACGCCACCGAGCGATATCCGTACGGCGTCGCTGTCTCGCCTAACGGCGACGTCTACGTGTCCGCGTGGGGCGGCTACACCGTATCCGTCTTCACGCCGACACCGAGCGGCCTCGAGGACGCGGGCCGCATCCGGGTCGCCCGGCATCCTTCGGCGCTTCTTCTCAACGCCGATGGCTCGCGCCTCTTCGTCGCCTCCGGGAGCACCGATCGCGTGGCTGTCATCGACACGCGCGCGAAGCGCCTCGTCAAGCAGCTCGACGATCCGCCGCCGGAAGGCCCCGCCGAAGGGAGCACGCCCAATGCGCTCGCGCTCTCGCGCGATGGCAAGCGGTTGTTCGTCGCCGAAGCCGACGCGAATGCCGTCGCCATCTTCGAGCTGTCGGCGGCGACGTCGGGCGACACCACCGCGCGCGGTGACGATCTGCTCGCCGGGCGCATCCCCGTCGGGTGGTATCCGACGGCGCTGGCGCTCGGCGGCGACACACTCTGGGTCGTGAACGGCAAGGGACGCGGGACGGCGCCAAACCCGGACTATCCGCATCCCGGCACCGGCGTGCATACCTCCCGGCCTCGCACCTACACGCTCGGGCAGCTCTCCGGGACGGTGACGATCGTGCCTAACGCGCGCGTCTCGGGTGGTGAGCTGGCGGATTTCACCGAGCGGGTCGCCCGCGCGAATGGCTGGACGTCGAAGCGACCGCCATCGTCGGCGTACCCACCGATCGAGCACGTGGTCTACATCATCAAGGAGAATCGGACCTACGACCAGGTCCTCGCCGACCTGCCGCAGGCGGACGGCGACACGTCGCTGCTCTTCTTCCCCCGACCGATTTCGCCGAACCACCACGCGCTCGCCGAGCGATTCGGCATCTACGACCGCTTCTTCGTGAACGCCGAGGTGAGCCCGGACGGACACAACTGGTCGGTGGCGGCGTACACGACCGACTATCTCCAGAAGACGGTGCCGTCGAACTATTCGAGCCGCGGCCGCACCTACGACTACGAGGGGATGAACCGGTGCTCGGGCGAAAACTGCGAGGTGCCGGAGGACGATGTCGCGGAGCCGGCAAGCGGGTACCTGTGGGACCTGGCGCAGCGAAAGGGCATCACATTCCGGAATTACGGCGAGTTCGTGATTCCCGAAGGCGTGGATCCCCAGTCGCACATGCCGGCCGGCTATAAGGGGAACAAGCCGTTTCTCGCGGCGAATACGAATCGGGAATTCCCGGGATACGATCTCGACATCACCGACCAGCGTCGCGCCGACGTGTTCCTGAAGGAGTTCGAGCAGTTCGTACGCGATGGGCGAATGCCGCGGCTCATCGTGCTCCGGCTACCTAACGACCATACCGCGGGCGCTCGCGCCAATGCGCCGACACCACGCGCTTACATGGCCGACAACGATCTCGCGCTCGGCCGCATCGTCGAGGCGATTTCGAGGTCGCCATTCTGGCGCAGCACCGCGATCTTCGTCGTCGAGGATGACGCGCAGAACGGACCGGACCACGTGGATTCACACCGAACGCCGTTCTTCCTGATCTCGCCATGGGCGCGGCCCGGCGTCCACCACCGCTTCACCAACACGACCGACGTGGTGGCGACGATGGAGGAGATCCTCGGCCTCGGATCGCTCTCCCAATTCGATTATTATGGGCGCCCGCTGCGCGACGTGTGGACGGAATCGCCCGACCTTGCGCCGTATCGCGCGCTGACACCGGCCGTCTCGCTCGACGAGCGCAATCCGGCGCGGGGGCGCGGCGCGCGCGAGTCCGAGCGCCTCGATCTCGCGTTCGAGGACATCGCCGATGAAGATTTGTTCAACCAGATCCTCTGGCGTGCCATAAAGGGGGAGGACGTGCCGTTCCCGGGGACGACGCGCATGTCGGCACTGGAGTGGAAGCGCGCGAGATAGACGACCGCGCGACATTGGCATCTCATCACCATTCGCGAGCGAGGATTGAATGCAGACCCCGCAGTACGATGCGATCGTCGTGGGATCCGGAATCTCCGGCGGCTGGGCCGCGAAGGAGCTGACCGAGAAGGGGTTGCGCGTGTTGCTGCTCGAGCGGGGGCGCAACGTCGAGCACATCAAGGACTACGTCAACGCGACGAAGGGACCGTGGGAGTACCCGCATCGCGGTGGCCGCACACGCGCCATGGAAGAAGCGTATCCCGTGCTCAAGCGCGACTATCCGCTCAACGAGAAGAACCTCGAGTTCTGGGCGTCCGACAAGGATTCTCCGTACACCGAGGTCAAGCGCTTCGACTGGTTCCGCGGGTATCAGGTGGGCGGACGGTCCCTCATGTGGGGACGACAGAGCTATCGATGGAGCGATTACGACTTCGAGGCGAACGCGAAGGACGGAATCGCGATCGACTGGCCGATCCGTTACGCCGACATCGCTCCCTGGTATGACCACGTCGAGCGCCACGCCGGAATCTCCGGCTCGCGCGAAGGGCTGCCGCAGCTCCCCGATGGTCAGTTCCAGCCCGCGATGCCGCTCAACTGCGGCGAAGAGATCGTCGCCGCTCGCCTGGCCAAGCTGTACGACGGACGCCGTCGTCTCATCCCCGGACGCGTCGCGAACGCGACGCAGCCTTTGCCCGGCCGACAGGCGTGCCAGTATCGCGACGCGTGTTGGCTCGGGTGTCCCTACGGCGGGTACTTCAGCACGCAGTCCTCGACGCTGCCGGCCGCGATGAAGACGGGCCGGCTGACACTGAAGCCCTTCTCGATCGTGAGCGAGGTGCTCTACGATCGCGATCGCAAGCGCGCGACCGGCGTCCGCGTGCTCGACGCGGTGAGCAACGAGACGGTGGATTACACGGCGCGCATCATCTTCCTCTGCGCCTCGGCGCTCAACTCCACCTGGCTCCTGCTTCGCTCGGCCACCAGCGTCTGGCCCGGCGGGCTCGGCAGCAGCTCCGGCGAGCTCGGCCACAATCTCATGGACCACCACTTCCGGGTTGGCGCGGAGGGCGCGCTCGAAGGACTGGAGGACAAGTACCTCTACGGGCGGCGTCCTAACGGGTTCTACATCCCCCGCTACCGAAACCTGTCCGGCGACAAGCGTCCCTACCTGCGTGGATTCGGCTACCAGGGCGGAGCGGATCGCGCGGGATGGTCGCGCGCGGTCGCCGAGCTGGGCGTCGGCGGTGCGTTCAAGGACAAGGCGGCCGAACCGGGCGCCTGGGGGATTGGAGCGACCGCGTTCGGCGAGATGCTGCCTAACCACGCCAACAAGGTCTCGATCGATCAGACGAAGACCGACAAGTGGGGGCTTCCGGTCCTCAAGATCGACTGCGCGATCGGCGAGAACGAGCGCCTGATGCGGCGGGACATGAAGGCCGACATGGCCGACATGCTCGAGCAGTGCGGGGTGAAGAACGTGAATACGTACGAGGCCGAGTACTTCCCGGGGATGGGGATCCACGAGATGGGCACGGCGCGGATGGGGCGGGATCCGAAGACGTCGGTGCTCAACAAGTGGAACCAGGTGTGGGACGCGATGAACGTCTTCGTGACCGACGGCGCGTGCATGACCTCGGCGGCCTGTCAGAACCCATCGCTCACCTACATGGCGCTCACCGCCCGAGCGGCCGACTACGCGGTGAATGAAATGACTCGCCGCAACCTCTGATCGGAGTGACGTCGATGACTGGACACGATGACAACGGCGGCGTGATTCATCGCCGCGAGGCAATCCGCCGCGTCGGCCTCATGCTTGGCGGCGTCACGTTCGTGGGCGGAAGCGCGCTGCTCACCGCCTGCCAGCGCGAGCGCCCCACCACGAACGAGCGCATCGGGGAGTTCACCCCCGAGGACATCGCGTTCCTCGACGAGGTGGCGGACACGATGCTTCCCGAGACGAGTACGCCAGGGGCGAAAGCGGCGAAGACCGGCGCTTTCATGGCGCTCATGGTGACCGACACCTATGAGCCGCGAGACCAGCAGGTCTTTCGAGAGGGGATGCGCAAGCTGGACGACGCGAGTCAGAAAGCGAACGGTGTCGGCTTCATGGCGGCGACTCCTCAGCAGCGACTGGCGCTGCTCGAGCAGCTCGATCGGGAACAGAAGACGTACACCGACGCGCGCGACGCGGCACGACGGGAGCAACCGACCGCGGAGGAGCATCTCCCCGACCAGCGGCAGGAGGCGGCGCCCGGGACCCCAACGACGATCACCGCTGACGCACCAGCCCACTATTTCCGCATGATGAAGGAGCTGGCGATGCTCGGCTACTTCACCTCGGAGATCGGCTACACGCAGGCGATGCGCTACGTGGAATCGCCCGGCCGCTACGACCCGTGCGTTCCGTACACGCCCGGTGAGAAGGCCTGGGCTCCGCACGCTTGAAACCAGGTGGTCGAGGTCGTCGAAGTGATCGAGGTGATCGAGGTAACGGGTTTTCACCTTGACACCTCGACGACCTCGACGACCTCGACGACCTCCAGTCAATGACCTGGCGCCGCTGGCTGATCACGATCATCTCGTTCGGCGCTGCCATCGGCGTCTCGGTCTGGATCATCTTCAAGAGCTGGCCGGTCGAAGACCGCTCCGTCGGGCTGCCGCTTTTCGCGCACGCGTTATGTGTGGCGGCGGTGGCCGCCGATCTCGTGCTTCGGGCAATGAAGATCCGGCTGAGCGGGGCGTCGCTCGGCGTACCGGTCTCGTTCGGCGTCGCGATGCGCACCGGTCTCGCCGGTGACTTCGCCGCGGCCATTACACCGGCCCGTTCAGGCGCGGAGCCCGCCCGCTACCTCGTGCTCGCCAAAGCCGGCGTCTCACCAGCCGGAACGTTCCTGCTGCTGTTCGCCGAGCTGTTTCTGGAGATGCTCGCGCTGGTCGTCGTGGCGATGGGGATTGCCCTCCTCTTCACTGATGAGCCGGATACGAGCCTCGCGTGGATCGTCGGGCTCGTTGGCGGCTACGCCTCCTTCGTGATCGGCGTCGGCGTGGCCGGTGTGCTGCTCGCCTGGCGACGGTCGAGCGGGCCGCCACCATGGTGGGCACGGCGGATCGGGCTCAACGCGATTCGATGGCGCGCGATCCAGCGCTCGCTGCGACGACTGCGTTCGAGCGCCAGCCTCGTTCGCTACGCCCGCATCGACTATTTCCTTCTTGGATTCGTCGTCTCGGTGCTGCACGTGACGGCGCGGCTGGCCGTGCTGCCCATTATCGTGTACTCGTTAGGGGGCGAGGCGCCGCTCTCCAAGCTGGTCCTCTGGCCGCTGGCGCTGTTCTACGGGGCTGTGGTCGCCCCCGTCCCGGGCGGAGGCGGTATCGTCGAGGTCGGCTTCAAGGCGACGCTCGGCGGCGTCATCCCGATCGCGCTCTTCGGCGCCTCGCTCGTCTGGTGGCGCTTCTACACGTTCTACCTGTACATTCTCCTCGGCGCCCTCGCCGCCGGTGGAACGGTGCTGAGAGCGCTGCGGTCAGCCGAAGCGAACGGAAACGCCGTGGACCTCGCCGCTTCGGACGTCACACCAACCGAGCCGCACATCGCCCACGCTGTCGATCACCGGGTGGCCGACCAGCTTCCGTGAATCCACTCTCCCGTTGCGCGCTCGTCATCGTGATGCTCGCCGCCTGCGATCGCGACGGGAGCACGCGAGCGGCTGACAGCGCCGCGACCGGCGATCCGATCTCGATTCGTCGCACGCGCGACGTGGACCTGAGCGGTGACCGTCAGCCGGAGCGGTTCATCGCTCTCGCGAGCGGCTCGCGATACGACTCGCTCACGGTAACGCTCGAGATCCGGTCACCAGAGGATTCCCTGCTCTACACGGACTCCTGGGGGACCGAGCTGTATTTCGTTCGCGATGATCCTTCGACGCTCACCGACTCCGCGATCGAGAATCGCGTGCGCGCGCAGATCGATTCGATCGTGGGCAACATGGCGTTCCGGCCCGGCGGCACGCCGCTGACGACCGATGACCGATCGATTCAGGAGGGAATGCGCGACGCCATCCGGGAGGACGTGGCCGAGGAGATGTGGCGGCGCGCGAACGGTATTCCGATCGATTCGTCGACTCCGCCGACCGCGCTCGATGCCATCGCGCAGATGGCGCGTGACAGTGTGAGCGATGCACGTGTGGAGTCGCTCGTCGCCGAGCTGCGCGACCGTCCCACCTTCCGCTATTTCACCGGCGATGGGACGTACGCGTTGGCGTGGTCGGAGGAGGAGCGACGATTCGTGACGGTGTGGGCGTGCTGCTAATCTGGGGAACGGCAATCACAGTCCGAGCAGCTTCCTGATCCGCTCGAGTCTCGCTTTCGGAGCCGGCCCGGTCAGCGTGAGCTCGGCGCCGCGCGCATCCCTCCACCGAATGGTGTTCGTCGGTCTCATCGTCGTGTCGATCGCCAATGGCGATGGAGCCGCTCGTTGCTCTGGTGCGACCGGCATCCTGATCGTCTCCTCGAGCACGCTCGGGTGGCGCTCATCGAGCGTCACGAGAATGCTGTCCACGCGGTAGATCCGGCGCCAAACCTCCTGGCCGCCCTCGGTCATCCGGACTTCCTGAACGAGCCGGGCGCTGATGGAATCCGGAACGGTCCCCGCGGCCGCGCCGATCGCCGCTGAAGGCGCGACCCGGGCATAGCGACGCTGCTCCATCTCGGTTTCGGTACGCTCGCCAGCCAGCCCTCGCAGTCGACCCGTCGCGGCCGCTTTCGCTGCGCCTTCCTGCGCCTCGACCTTTCGCTCCGCCTGCGCCACCACATTGGCCTCTGGAACGGTGTCCGTTACGCGCGCCGAAGGCGGAGCGGCCACGTCGGCAGCGACCAGGGGCGCCGCGCTCAGCGCCGTCGCGGGCGGTGCCGAATCCGCCT
>DASTYE010000043.1:0-3596 GCA_035765135.1 Gemmatimonadaceae bacterium
GCGGTCGCGTCGGGACGCCTGACGAGCACCTGAACAACAGCAAAGGGTGCGGTGGGGTGATGCGCGTCGCTCCCTGCGCGCTGGTGAAGGAGTGGGACGCGTTCGAGCTGGGGTGCAAAACGGCCGCGCTCACCCATGGGCATCCGAGCGGATACCTCGCCGCCGGCGCGCTGGCGTTGATCATCCGCAACGTGCTCGAGGATGTGGACCTGTCGGACGCGATCGGTCGCGCCATCAAGCGCCTGAAGAAGGAGCCCGGACACGAGGAGTGCGTAGCCGCGCTGGAGAAGGCCGTCTCGTTATGGGAGCGCGATGGTCGCGAGGGCGACGTCGAGACGCTCGGCGCCGGCTGGGTGGCGGAGGAGGCGCTGGCGATCGGCGTGTACGGTGCGCTCGCGGGCGAGAAGAGCTTCGCGACGGGGATTCAGCTGGCGGCGAACCACTCCGGCGACAGCGACAGCACGGCCGCGATCGCGGGGAACATCCTCGGTGCTCTGCACGGCGAGGACGAGGTGCTTGCGCCCGACGGGTACCGGGGCGTGGAGCTGCGCACGGAAATCGTCAGGCTGGCCGACGATCTGCTCGCGGCGTGGCAGGACGAGCCGGGATGGACCGAGCGATATTTCGCCGAAGCGCCTCAAGTCGTCGGAGGAATTCGGCCCGCTGCTGGCTGACAGAACGCTATAGCGCGCGAACGGCGGCCTGGATCTGCTCGGCGCTTCCGTTGACGACGTACGCAATGCGCCCGTTAGGCGCGATCACGTAGACAAGCGCCGGATGGGAGAGATCGCCGGTGCGCTCGTTGCGGACGCGGGGGATGCGCCACCGGCTGAGGACGTGCTCCACCTGCTCCGGTCGGCCGCTCAACACGTGGGCGTCCCCGCTCACACCCCATTGCTTCGCGATCGCCGGCAGCCGACTCGGCGTGTCGCGCCAGGGATCGAGCGTTACCACCAGTATCGCCGGCGTTCGCTCCGGGTCTTTGGCGGCGAGCTGGTCGCGGGCCTCGAGCACGTTGTTGACGATCAGCGGACACACGGTCTCGCAGTGCGCGAAGGCGAAGGTGACGAGCACCGCTCGCCCGTAGTACCGCGCGAGAGTCACCGTGTCGCCCCGCTGATCGACGAGCGAGAGCGCGGCGGGAACGTCGCTGATGCGCGTCAACTGCGCGCTCTCGGGATTGGTGACAATGTCGGTGGCGCTGGCGTCGCGCACGCGCACGACCACGCCCACCAGGCCGGCAACGATCGCGGCGGCTGTGATCCCGACGGTGAGCTGGCCGGATACGCGCTCGAGCACCCGCCGCATTCCGGCGCGCAGGTCATCGCCCCACACCAGCACCAGAAGCAGGATCATCCCCACCGGCTGCCCAACGAGCACCACCCACCCGCCGCCATCGGGCAGACCGTCGCGCGCGGCGCCGAAACAGACGAGGCGCGTGCGCGTCAGCCAATCGGGCGCCGCGTCGGGCAGCGGCCAGAGCGCCAGCGCCCACCACGACGCGGTGATCGCGAGGATCAGCGCGAGCGCGATGAGCGCGGGCGTTCCGCGGCGTACCTCGATCAACCGATCCTCCAAATGGCCGAGAGAACCTTCCAGTTGACGAAGTAGTAGAGCATGAAGGCGACGAGGAACACGCCCACCAGTACGAGCGTGCCTGGCGCCGGACCCATCCACCCCATCTTCGGGCCGTGGAGCTCTTCCCAGCGGGAGGCGACGTCCGCGGAGTGCCTCGGCGGATGCGTCAGCCCCTGAGGCACCCCCGCCATCAACACGTTAGGCGTGACGACCCCGAGCGCCTGCCCGAAGAACACCGATTTCACGGCGATCGCTATGAAGATGAACGCACCTGTCGCCGCCGTCAGACCGCCGAGCGCGACCAACGCGAGCAGGATGTCCACGGCGGGGTTGAACTGGACATCGAACGGCGCCTGGCTGAAGCTGATGTCCCAATGCCGGCGTGGAACGCCGAACGTTCCGGCGAAGGTCATCGAGATGGTGAAGATGAACATGCCGGTGGCGAAGATGTACGGCTGCAGCTGCGCCAGCTTCCAGAACGCGACTTTCTTCTGGAACACGAGCGGGATCAGGTAGTACGTGATCCCCATGAACGCCATCGCCGTTCCACTCACCACGGTGGCGTGGAAGTGGCCGGGCGACCGCAGCGTGTTGTGCACGATGATGTTGACCTGCTCGGTGCCGATCGTGACGCCGGTGATGCCGCCGACGAAGCCGAACACCACCACCGAGAGCACGAGCGAGCTGAAGCCCGGGTCCTTCCACGGCGCCTTGCGGAGCCACTCGAACAGCCCGTTGGTGAAACCGCGCAGCCGCTGGCCCAGCTCCATCCCCGCGGGAACGGTGAATCCATGGAGGAGCGACGCGAGCACCGCCATGTACATGAAGTAGCTCGTGTTCGTCACCTTCCACGCCGCGCCCATGCCGGGATCCACGAGCAGGTGGTGCGCGGACGCCATCGAGATGAAGAGGATGTAGAGCACGAACGCCGAGCGGCTGATCTTCTCGTTGAGCACCACCGCGCCGACGGTCAGCGCGCCGAGCATGTACCAGACGGCGACCATCGCCGCCACGTTGATCTGCTGTGACGAGTGGCCGAGTCCCCACCAGATGAGCCGATAGACCTGCGGGTCGACGTTCATCAATCCGAGCGACCACAGGAACGTGGGGATGTAGATCATCGCTCCGTGCACGAGCGTGATCACGGCGATGATGGCCGCCGTCATCGCGCCGTACACCACCAGCGGAAGCGATCCCTCGTAGGTGCGCTCTCGTTTGGCGACGGCGAGGTTCGCGAAGAACACACCGGTGACGATCAGCGCGCCGACGGCGAAGAGGATGACGCCGAAGTAGAACGCCGGATGCGCACGGAGCGGCACGTACGACGTGAACAGGACGTCGGCCTTGCCGCCCCACATCATCGCTTCGACGAGCAGCGCGCCACCGAGCATCAGGGCGAAGGCGATCCACGATGTCTTCGGCGCGGAGCATCGGGCGTTGAGCAGTGCGGTGCTGGTGAAGTGGAGCACCGCCATCTCGAAGAAGATGATGAAGAAGATGAGCATGCTCATCCCGTGCACGCCCAGGATGCGATAGAACCAGACGGCGGGCAGCAGGTGTACCGCCTGCCATCTCGTGAGGACGATGAGCACGGCGGCGATCGCCCCGATGAGGAGCGCGACCACGGATGCGACGGCGTTCCACCTCGTGAGGCGCATTGCCGTCTCGTGCATCCGCCGGCCGGTGAACTCGCAGACGCGGAAAGCGCTGGCGGTCATTCCGCACCTCCCGCCGGCGGCGTCGCTGCGGGCTCGTCATCGACGATCACGCGTCCCACCATCGTGTGGTGCCCGATTCCGCAGAACTCGTTGCAGATGATGCGGAAATCGCCGGCGCTGTTCGGGGTGATCCTCAGGCCATAGTCATAGCCCGGTACTACCTGGAAGTTGACGTTGATCGGATAGAGCGAGAACCCGTGGTTCACGTCGAGCGCCGAGAGGTGGAGGATGTACTCCTTCCCCTTTTGCAGGCGGAGAATCGGCGTCCACTGGAACGACATCGCCGTCAGGTAGATGTCC
>DASTYE010000044.1:0-4445 GCA_035765135.1 Gemmatimonadaceae bacterium
ATACGGGGATACATCGTTCAACAGCTGCTCGTCGGGGGAGCGCGAAACGCGTCCCAGACCCTCCGGGAGCTCACCGGTGAGCAGGTGACGTTGATCGTGCGCAACCAGCGTGGTGGCGTCTGGATGATCGCTCCCGGAACACCGACGAGCGTGCCCACCGCGCGCGACTCCGTGAACGGATCGCTCACGTACGTCCGCGGAAGCGGCCGCATGATGGCGACGGAGGCACCGGTTCCCGGGACACCGTGGGTGTTCGTACTCGAAGCCCCGATGGAATCGGTACAGCAGCGGCCGCGCGAGACCGTGGCGACACTCGCGCTGCTCAGTATCGCGCTCGTCGGGCTCGGTGCCGGCCTGTCGTGGCTCATCAGCCGCGGCATCACGAGGCCGCTCGCCTCGCTGACGGTGGCCGCCGAGGCCATCGCGAAAGGGGAATACACGCGGCAGGTGGAAGTGTCGGGAAACGACGAGGTCGGGCGGCTCGCGGCGAGCTTCAACGAGATGGCCAGCCAGGTCGATGCCTCACGACGTGCACTGGAGGAGCGAATTCGCGATGCGCGCCGCGCGCGCGAGGAGGCCGAGGCGGCGAGCCAGGCCAAGAGCGACTTCCTCGCGGTGATGAGCCACGAGCTGCGAACGCCGCTGAACGCGATCAGCGGGTACGCGCAACTGCTCGACATGGGCATCCACGGCCCGGTGACCGAGGCGCAGCGGGATGCCCTGTCTCGCATCAAACGCAGTCAGACACATTTGCTGTCGCTGATCAACGACGTGCTCAATTTCGCCAAGATCGACGCGGGGCAGGTGGAGCTCGAGGTCGCCGACGTGGCGGTGGACGGTATTCTCGCGGAGCTGGAGGCGCTCGTCGCTCCGCAGGTGCAGGCGAAGAAGCAGCGACTCGACGTGCAGGCGTGCCGCACCGAGCTTCACGTTCGCGCCGACCCCGACAAACTGCGTCAGATTCTGCTCAACCTGGTCTCGAACGCGGTGAAGTTCACCCCGGAAGGTGGCAGGATCTCCATCGAATGCGCCCGAGTCGATGGGAGGGGTACCATCAGCGTTCGGGACACCGGAATGGGCATCCCCGAGGAACGGTTTCGATCGATCTTCGAGCCGTTCGTGCAGGCGGGACGCGCGCTGAACAGAACGCACGAGGGTGTCGGGCTCGGGCTCGCGATCAGCCGCGATCTCGCGCGCGCCATGGGTGGCGACGTGACCGTGGAAAGCGTGGTCGGCAAGGGGTCCGTATTCGTGGTGACATTGCCGGCCGCGCCTGTATCCTCGGCGCCGGTGCAAGCGTCTGCAGGGGTGGAGCGCGGCGCCGCCCCTTGAGGAATGACGGTGAGGATCGGCGCACGCGCGACTGATCCAACGGTTACCGTCATTCGCCGACCAAATGCCCATCCGTTGTGCCTCGCGACGCGGGCTCGCGCTCGCGTTGCTCATCTCGGTTGCCTGCACCGAGCCCACCGACCTCAGCCCTGGCATCTGGGTCACCATCGAGTCGGCGTCGCCGGTGCTGCTGCGCGGCGCACAGGCGCCAGTGCTCGCGCGCGTGTGGCGTCCCGGGCCGAGCGGCGACTCGATCGAAGTGCACAACGTGACGCTCATGTGGGCGAGCGCGGATACACGCATTGCCACCGTCGAATCCGGCGCCCAGGGACGCGGACGTGTCACCGGAGTGAACTCGGGGTACGTCGAGATTCGGGCCGTCGTGCCGAGCTACGAGAATGCCGCGCCGGCCATCCTGTCGCTGCGCATCGCCAACCCGCTCGAGATCGACAGCATCTCCCCGGACACGGTTCGTTATGGCGAACGCGTGACCATGCACGGCATTGGAGTGGGAGATCTGTTCTTCGCCGGCCTCGGCGCCGGGTTCCTGATCTCCGACAGCCTGTCGATCGCGGGCGACAGGTCGGGACTCAGCCGACAGAGCTTCTGGGTGCCGTGGCCGTCGCTGTCCGGGAACATCTTCGCGGCGGGATCGGGACAGCTGATCGCGGCGCCGGACACGACCATCGTCCTGCCGTGGGATCTCTACGAGCCTAACGAACAGGTCCCCACCGACATTGCGCTCGATGGCGTGGATCCCTTCCCGCCGATGCCCTCGCTCCGCTTCTTCAACCCGGCGCTCGCCTTCGAGGATCGCCGCGACTTCCCGTTCGGGTTCGACTGGTACCGGCTGCGCGCGACCGACCTCGACGAGCCCGTCACCGTCGTGTTCGCGGCGCCGGCGCTGGCTGGCGCGTATGCAGCCTATCTCACCGACAAATTGCGACTGAACGGCGTGAGCGACAGCAGTGAGTGGAAGCTCGGATCCGGCGACTACATGTGCAAGGGATACGAGTTCCGCCCGCAGCAGGCGCTCTCGGACACGGTCGTCATCGCGCTCGCCCGCATGCCATCGTCGTCCATCGATCTGATCGGGCTGTACGTGCAGGAGGGACGGTACCTCATGGCCGTCCTGCGCGGTTACGCAACGGCCGACCCTCGCCTCGTTCGCGATGCGTACGAGGAAAACGACACCTGCAACTTCGCGGACGACAACTTCACCGTGGCCTCAACGCGCATCGACCTCGCCGTGCGGCCGTTCGGCGAGAATCTGACCATCGACAACGCGCACGACATCGACTGGTTTCGCGTGCGCATCCCGGGTCTGGTTCCGCAACCGGTCGTCATTCGCACGGCGGGCCAGCCGTTCACGGCGCTCGATCGCAGCGATGTCGACGTGTACGTCCACTCGGTCCCGTCACCGACGCAGGGGCTGTCGCTCGCCGGCAGCGATCTGACGCACGGCTCGAACAGCACGCTCAACCTCGTGCTCACGCCCGGTGACTACTACGTCGCCGTCGTCGACTCCGCCGGCGTGCCGACGCGATACGCGCTCTGCATGGCGATCGGCAGCACCTGCACGCCGCCGTCGCCCACGACGCCGACGTTGTCGGCCACCCGTGAGGCGAGCTTGCTGCGCCCGATCGCGCCATACCTCGCGCCGCAGCGACGCGATACGCGCTTCACCCCCGGGCGCCGGCGATGAACTGCACCCAGTGCCACACGCCGCTGCCTGACGAGGCGCGCTTCTGCTTTTCGTGCGGCAGTGACCTCTCCGACGGGGGCGTCAAGACCGTGGTGCGTCCGCGCGATGTGACCGGCGAGCTGCACGATCGCCTCACGCACGTCCTCGCGGGGAAGTACACGGTGAAGAAGCTCCTCGGCGCCGGCGGCATGGGTGCCGTCTTCCTCGCCGATGATCTCACGCTCGAGCGCGAAGTCGCGATCAAGGTGCTGCCTCCCGACATGTCTCGCGATGAGCGAGTCGTCGCCCGCTTTCAGCAGGAGGCGAAGACGGCGGCCAAGCTCGACCATCCGAACATCATCCCGATTCACCGCGTCGAGAGCGACGGCGGCCTGCATTACTTCGTGATGAAGTACGTCACAGGACGGTCGCTCGAATCGATGCTCGAAGATGGCCAGCCGCTCCCGATCCCCTTCGTGATCCGCATTCTCTCCGAAGCGGCGGCGGCTCTGGGTCACGCACATGCACGTGGCGTCGTGCACCGCGATGTGAAGCCGGCGAACATCATGCTCGGCGCCGACAACCAGGTCGTGCTCACCGACTTCGGGATCTCGAAGGTGGGCGATCTCACGTCGCAGCTCACCCAGACGGGCATGATCATCGGAACGCCGTACTACATGTCGCCCGAGCAGGCAACGGGCCGCGCAGTGGATGGTCGTGCCGATCAGTATTCGCTCGCGGTACTCGGGCATCAGCTGCTGACCGGGAAGCTTCTCTTCAGCGGCGATTCCGCGCACACGATCATCTACCGCCACGTGTCGGAGCAACCGGCAAGGGTGGCGTCACTTCGGCCGGAGGTCCCCGCGGCGGTCGATGAGGCGCTCGACCGCGCGCTCCGCAAGGAGCCTGACGAGCGCTTCGCGACGATGGAGGACTTCGCGCGCGCGCTGCGCAGCGAGATGCTCGCCGTCACCGCGCCACTCAAGCCACCGACGCGTGCAACGAATGCGGCCACGGTGCGACTGGCGAAGCCGCTGCCACGCAAGAAAGCGTCGCGTCGCCCGCTCGTGCTCGCGACCGGTGTCGTACTCGCCGTCGCTGGAGTACTTGGCGCGCGGACGATCATTGATCGCCTGGGAACGGCGACCCGAGTGAGCTCGCCGCCGATGGTGACCAGCGCGCCACCCACGGAGCAGCCCGTCGCACCGGCGCCCGCGAACGCTGACTCCGCTCTGTCGTCGGTGACCTCCAACGTGCCAATCGACACGGCACCACCGGAGGCGGTGACAACGCCGCCTCGCACACGCCCGCGGCCGATCGCCGAGCGTGTGAAGAGGAGGGTGGAGGCCGCGCGCAACGACGTCGGTCGGACGCAGGCGACTCCACAGGTGGCGCCGCTCACGGTGGCGTCCGAGCCCTATGGCACCCT
>DASTYE010000045.1:0-2069 GCA_035765135.1 Gemmatimonadaceae bacterium
CCGCCACCTCGATGCCGATCATGCGAATCCGCCTCACGAGTCTCATCGCCGTCCTGCTCGTCACCTCCAGCCTGGCCGCACAGCAGCCCGCGCGCATCGCTCCGGCCCGCCTCGACTCTCTCAAGGCCGAGGTCATCCGCGCGGTCGATGCCGAGTCGGCGCTCACGCAGCAGATCGTCGACATGCTGTTCAGCTTCGGCGAGCTGGCGTTTCAGGAGGTGGAGACCTCGCGCTACCTCACCGATCTGCTTCGCAAGCAGGGCTTCACCGTGAGGCAGAACGTGTCGGGGCTGCCGACGGCCTGGGTCGCTACGTGGGGGACGGGGAAGCCCGTCATCGCGATCGGCTCTGACATCGACGGTATCCCGCAGGCGTCGCAAAAGCCGGGCGTCGCGTATCACGATCCCATCGTGCAGGACGCACCCGGTCACGGCGAAGGCCACAACTCGGGTCAGGCGGTGAACATTACCGCGGCCATTGTGCTCAAGCGGATCATGCAGCGCGACAAGCTTCAGGGCACGATCGTTCTCTGGCCGGGCGTCGCCGAGGAGCTGCTCGGCTCGAAGGCCTGGTTTGTCCGTGACGGAATGTTCAAGGATGTGGACGCGGTGATCTTCTCGCACGTGGACTCCGACTTCTCCACGTCGTACGGCGCGCCGACGGGGACGGGCCTCGTCAGCATCGAGTACACGTTCGAGGGGGAGACCGCGCACGCCGCGGGCTCGCCGTGGCGCGGGCGCAGCGCACTCGATGCGGTCGAGCTGCTCAACACCGCCTGGAATTTCCGGCGCGAGCACCTGCGTCCGCAGCACCGCGTCCACTACGTGATCCCCAACGGCGGGGACCAGCCTAACGTGGTTCCGCGACGGGCGAGCGTGTGGTATTACCTGCGGGAGACCGATCACGCCCACATCAGCGCGCTCTTCGCCGCCGGCGACACGCTGGCGCGAGCCGCCGCGATGATGGCGGGGGTGAAGCTCACGCAGTCGCGCGTACTCGGCGCGGCTTGGCCGCGTCATTTCAACAAGCCGCTGGCGGAAGTAATGCACAGCAACATTCGGCGCGTCGGGATGCCGCAATGGACGACCGCCGATGTGTCACTGGCGAAGGCCGTGCAGCGCCAAGTCGGCGGCCGTGAGCGTGGGCTCGACACGGCGATCGCCGAGATCGGGACTGGGGTGAATCCCGACCGGAATCCCGGCGGCGGATCGGACGACATTGGCGACGTCTCCTGGGTCGTTCCGACCATCACGCTGCGCTATCCCTCGAACATCCCGGGGCTCCCCGGCCACAACTGGTCGAGTGCCATCGCCATGGCGACGCCGATCGCGCACAAGGGAGCAACGGCCGGAGCGAAGGCGATGGCGATGACGATGCTCGACCTCATTGCCGCGCCGTCGCTCAGCGACAGCGCGTGGGCGTATTTCCGCGACGTCCAGACCAAGGACCAGAAGTACGAGCCTCTCATCCGTCCAACTGACAAGCCGCCGATCGAGCTGAACGAGGCGGTGATGGCGCGGTTCCGGCCGGCCATGCGTCGCTTCTACTACGATCCGACGCGGTACAAGACCTACCTGGAGCAGCTCGGGATCAAGTATCCGACCCTTCGTCCCGACAGCACGGCGCGAGAGTAGGGGACGGCTGGAACAGCGTCGCGGTGGCGCGTAGCTTTCGCACCCCATGACGATGCGCGAGAAGCTGGACTTGCTCGAGCGCCGCCGTGCGGCCGCCGAGCTGGGAGGAGGCGCCGCGCGCCTCGAGGCGCAGCATGCGAAGGGGAAGCTTTCCGCGCGCGAGCGGCTCGATGTCCTGCTCGACGACGGAAGCTTCACCGAATTCGACCGATTCGCCGTCTCTCGTTCCGCCGACGGCAACGGCGACGGCGAGCCGATCTACGGCGACGGGGTCGTCACCGGCCACGGCCGCATCGACGGGCGGCTCGTGTACGTCTTCTCGCAGGACTTCACCGTCTTCGGTGGCTCGCTTTCGGAGACGCACGCCGAGAAGATCTGCAAGATCATGGATCTCGCCGCGCGCAATGGCGCGCCGGTGATCGGGCTCAACGACTC
>DASTYE010000046.1:0-2637 GCA_035765135.1 Gemmatimonadaceae bacterium
GACCGGCTGCCCGGTCTCGACGCCGAAGGGGACGATGTCCTCGACCTCGAAGTCGATCGCGTCGCCGACGCGCACGCTGTGCCGGAGGCCCTCGTCGGTCAGCTCGATCGCCGCGCGCTCGATGCCCAGCACCTCGCCGACGAGCGGCGCGATTCCCGCCATCGGCCCACCGAGCTGCCCGCCGAACACCTTGCCCAGCTTGTCCGCCTGCTCGTCGTCGGCCCGCTCGTCGATGAACATCCCCAAGCGCCAATTGCCGTCGGTCATCACCTTCGGCGTGTCGATGATCACCACGGCGTTGAGCCCGCCGACGTCGGTCCCCTCGATCTCCCCATCACGGACGTGGAAGGCGAGCGTCGCGCGACAGAAGTCGTAGGTCGCACCGTGGTCGAAGGACAAGTTGCATGGGCACATGAGCTCGCACGAGCACGTCTCGGCGTAGCTGCCCTCGAGCTTCCAAGCCATCGCGAACCACCTCTAGGTCGACGACGCCAATTCTCCATCGCCCTGGGGAACTCGTCAACAAGAGCGAGCCAGCGTTCCGGTCGCTGCTCGACCCACGCTGGGAGCGTCCGCCATGGTTGAAACCCTGGACAGGGTCACATGGAGCTGCTACTCGGCGTCATCGGCCTGGCACTGGCGTGGACGACCTTTCGCATCGGGCGCGACACGGCCCATCAAGGCGAGCTGGCCCGGCGCGAGGCCTGCTGACCGCCGTCTACCGGGGCATCGTCGGGCATGCGGAGGGCGGGCCGGGGTGGGCGCGCGCCGCGTTCTCGAAGCACTACGACGACGAGGCTGCGATGGCGCGCGCACGGGTTGCGTCGGCCGCAGTCCGTCAGGGCGTTCTTGACAACGTCTTCACTGTGCCACCTGAGCCGTTGCGCTTGCTCGCGACAGCGGCGCCGCAGCGGGGGTTCATCTCGGAGCGCACGGTGGCGGCGGCCAACCTGGCGCTGTGGCGGGTGCAGACGTTCAACCAGCTCGTCGCCGCCCAGTCCGACTTCAACGTGCAGCACGTCGCCGAGGTCGTTGATACGTCGCTTTCGCCCGAACGACGTGAGGTGATCGCTGCGGCGGCGGAGAAGCTGAGCTTCCTGATCCACCGCAGCGGCATCGGCGACGCCAATGCGCCCGCCGGCTGGTACCGCGAGCTGGATCGCGCGATCTGGGGCGACATCGAGGCGCTGGAGAGCCGCGAGCAGGCGCCGGCGTGGCGCCGCGCTCTGCGCGAGCCGGCGTTCGCGGTTGCCGACGCCCTCGTCCTCACCAGCCTCCTCGCCGCGGTGGTCGCGGCGCTGGCGTGAGGACGCTCGCCGGTGCTTCCGTGGGAGCGGCTGCCTCTTTGCGCGAGGAGCCACCGCCGCCTCTGGACCGCTCCGGTAGCGATCGTGCGTGCGTTGGTCCGGGAGCGACGCGATCCGTCGTATTGACGGCATAGCCCGACATCGTGTGGGATGAGTACAAGAGGATGCCTACGGCGATGTGTACCGGGGTTGCGAGGCGATCGTCGAGGAAGTCTTCGGGCCGATCCTCGCCGACGTGGAGGAGTTCACGGCGGATCCGGAGGAGATCCTGCGATTGGATGGGCAGGTCCCCATGAACGCCGCGGAGCCGTACGTCACGGGATCAGACGACGCGGCAGAGCGCCAGCTCAGCCGTATGACGGGTCACCTGCGGGCGTGGTCGCAGACGATCCCCGAGCTTCGCGAGGCGACGGGTGGCCCGGCCGGCGTCGATCGCATCATCGAGCGGGCCGAGCACGTGTTTCTCCCGTTCCCGGCCGGTGAGCTGCATCTGGAGGTCCACGCGACGGATGCCCGTGATGCACCCACGGTCATCTTCGTCCCCGGGATTGGTGCCCACGTACGGTTTCAGTCGATCGCGCTGGGCGTGCTGCGCGGCTCAGGGATCCATGCGATCGGCTTGGACCGCCCCGGTCACGGCCTGTCGCGCGGACGCCGCGGCGACGCGCCGGTGAGCTCGACGATCGAGGCCATCGAGCGGGTGGGCGCCTACGCGCGGGAGCGCTTCGGGGCGAAGGTGGGTCTCGTGGGACACAGCCTGGGCGGGATCTTCGCCTGGTACGCCCTCACGCGTGCGCAGCCGGTCGCAGACGCGGTCGTCTGCGCGGGCACCATCAGCCATCCGCAGGTGCTTCCCACCCGCGAGGCCCGACTTCGCGCCCCAGTGGTGCGGCGACTGGCGCGGATCGCTCCGCACCTCACGCTGCCGATCGCCAAGACCGCGCCGTTTGCTCATGTCGCACTCGGCCCCGAGATCCTCACGTTCTTCAAGCACAAGGACGACGACGTCTGGTGCTGGCGCTACACGCTGTCATCGCTGGCCTCGATCTTGGAGTTCGACCCAGAGCGCGACTGGGCCGCTGTCGAGACTCCGACGATCGTGGTCGTCGGCAGCGCGGACCGGATGACTTCGGAGGCAGCCATTCGAGCCGTGATGCGCCGCGCGCAGCCCCCCACGGCGGAGCTTCACGTCATCCCCGGCGCCGGCCACATGCTGTTCCACGAGCACCTCATGACGACGATGCGGCTGCTCGTGCCCTGGCTCAAACAGCATCTCGCACCTGCCGGTTCTCCCACCGAGCAGGGCGAATGACGAACGCGGGCCATCCGG
>DASTYE010000047.1:0-3836 GCA_035765135.1 Gemmatimonadaceae bacterium
ACGAGCGCGGTTCTCCCGCACCAGCGCGCGCGCGTGCGCGAGCACGTACGGATCGTGGTCCGGATCCTCTGCCACCCAGCGCCGCGCCTCTTCGGAGGTCGGCTCGAAGGCGCCGCGCGCGATGCGAAGGAGCGCGATCACATCGCTTCGTGCACGCACCTCCGGGGGCAGCTGCATGAGCTCGGTTTCGGCATCCCGTCCGACCCCTTTCCACGCCAGCGCGCGCGCGAGGCCGAGGCGATAGTCGACGCTTCGTGGGAATCGAGAGAGGAGCCACCGGTACTCGGTGGCCGCCTCGTCCCAGCGCTGTGCGTTGAGAAGAACCTGAGCGTACTCGCTGCGAAGCGCGACGTCGTTCTCGGCGATGCGCTGCTGGGCGGTCAGCGATGCGGGGATCAGGAGGAGGAGGAGACATGCGCCGCCCCAAAGGCACCGCCTCACGAGCGCCCTCGACGCGCGATCAGTTGGCGATAGCGGGCAATCGACGCGTCGTATCGACCGGCCTGGTTCAGCAGTCGCGCCAGATCGAGCACCGATTCACGATCCTCGGGGTGGCGGTTGACCCACTCCTCGAGGACGGCGATGGCGGCCACCAGGTCGCCGCGGCGTGCAAGGAGGTAGGCACGGTCGCGGACCTGCTGTCTCGCGCTTGGCTGCCACACGGCGCCAGTGCTCGTCGCCGTGCGCAGCGCAGCGCGCTCGGCATCGCGCCAGAGCGAGTCTGCCCGCGAGAAGCGCCGATAGGCGTCGCGAGATGGCCGGATCTCGTCCGCACGACGAACGACGAAGGCCTGATCGCCAGGATCGGCGGGGGGAAGTGACGCGGCGGACGTCGCTGCCGGCGCGTCCAGCGACAGGAACGCCAGAACCGCCGCCACCGGTAGCGCAACGGCCGCGATCGCGACGGCCACCCCGTACCAGCGTGGGCGACGGTGGATCATGCCGCCCCGAACATGCTCGTGACCTTCGCATCGTCGGTGGGGTAGCTGGCCACGTCCAGCTCCAGCTCCTCCTGCGCGGCGTGATGCCAGCTTTCGCGCAGGCGCTCGACGAAGCGCGCGACATCCTTGCGACGGGCGGAGTGGAGGTAGATCGCCACGCGCCCATCGAGGAAGCCGACGAGGTCGCCGCTGTCGACGCGCACGCAGCGGAGCGCCACCTCCGCCAGGCGTCCCGTGTCTCCCCCGGCTGGGCGGGCGGACACGACCGTGAACAGCGGAAGCCGGTCCTCGGCCATGTGCACGCGAAGGATGCTGCGGAAGCCTTCCTCGTCCAGCGGCGTCGGCGCGGCCCCTCCGCCCGTCGGCTGCCTAACGGCGGCCGTATCCTCCTCCTGCTCCTCCGCGAGTGGCGCGGCGTGGTGCCCGCGACGGAGCAGCGACTCCACGCGCATGCGCAGCTCCTCGGGGTGGAAGTCGCCCGCGATGAACTCGTCTGCGCCGGCGCGCAGCGCGCGGGCGCGATCCTGCCAACGCATGGTGAAGCGCGACACCAGCGCGATCGGGGCGAGCCCGCCGGCGCTTCGGAGCTGCCTGACGAGGCTCAGCGCATCGTCGAGGGTATCGCGGCGGACGTCGATCAGAATGGCATCGGTGCGATCGCTCGCCAGATCGTGAAACGCGGTGGCGACGCCACGTCGTACGGCGAGGTCGTACGCGCGCTGAAGAGGCGCCACGAGCTCGGCGGGAGCATCGTCGGCCAGCGTGAGGAAGAGCACCCGCGCGGGTCCTTCACCGCGGGTATCGCCCGCGCGACGGCGCAGGCGATCGGCCGTGGTAACGAATCCCGTTCCGGGCTCTATACGAAAATGAATGGGAGCGGTCGATACGGCCGGGAAGCGCACCTTCCGGATCTCCATCCGCCCGGCCCGATCGCCCTCGGCGACCAAATGGACGATCGCCGCTGCACGCTGAAGCAGGGGCTCCAGCCGCCGGTCGTACACGGCGGAGAGGTCCCCCGGATACGTGACCATGGTCGTCGCCCCGTATTCGTCGAGGAACCGCATGGCCCCCGCGATCCCGGCACCGGCGGCAGCACCCGCCTCGAGGAACGGAGCGATCGAATCGATCGCCAGCCGCGAATGGGTGCGAGTCCCCAGGAGGCGCCGCAGCTCGTCGAAGGCGACATCGGGGGAGAGCTGGCGGCTGAAGCGCCGCGCGAAATCCAGCTGATATCTAATGAGAACGAACTGCTCTTCGCGGAGAGCGCGGTCGAGGTCGAGGCCAAGGAAGGCCGCCTGCGCGATGAGATCCTGGGGATCGTCATGCGTCAGGATTGCCGCGGATTCACCCCGGCTGAGAGCCCCATTCAGGAACTCCAGGCAGGCAACGGACTTGCCCGCTCCCGGACTTCCGCAAACGAGATACGTGCGGCGGGGCACGAAGCCACCGAGCCGCTCGTCCAGCGGCGAAACGCCGCTGGCGATGAGGTCGGACATGTGAGGTGATCCCCATTCCAGTGTGTGTCTGCACGCACCCTTTGCACCAACCGTTCCGTTCTGTTGGGGCCGAACAGTTGGCGAACATGCTGAGAACCCGGGCAACCGCTTTTTCCACCGCCGAGGACGCGAAGAGCGCAAAGGGGAAACCGACCGCAAAAGGCCTTTGCAGACGGTCTTGCCGTCCAGTTCCTTTGCGTTCTTTGCGTCCTTGGCGGTAAAGCCACTGACGGGCAAGACCAGCTGGATATTGACAGTGCAACGTCACACTGATATAATCGGCCCATGGTGCCCACCGACCGAACCCTCGACCTCACCGAGCTCTGCGACGCCGCCAACGTCACGCCGCGGACCGTCCGCTATTACATCCAGCAAGGCCTCCTGCCCGCACCAGAGTCCCGAGGCCCCGGCGCCCACTACCACGAAGGCCACGTCGTACGCCTCCGCCTCATCCGCCGGCTCCAGCGCGAACACCTCCCCCTTGGCGAAATCCGGGAGCGGCTTGCGCGCCTGACCGACGCCGAGGTCAACCAGCTCCTCCGCTCGGCGCCCCCGCCGAAACGCGACGCCTCAGCGCTCGGCTACATACGAAACGTCCTCGCCGGCGGCGCACCCGACGCGCTCTCGGCCGCGACCGTCAGACTGTCAGAGTCGCGGGCGAGATTCGCCGAGAGTCCGGAACCATCCGCGGCCCGGTCGACGTGGGAGCGAATAGCGCTCACCCGCGATGTGGAGCTGCACGTCCGCCGCCCTTTGACCCGCGACCAGAATCGACTCGTCGACCGTCTGCTTCAGCTCGCTCGAGAGCTTACCAGGGAGGAACTCCGATGACCCTCAGCATTCAGACCGACCGATCCCTCATCCGCGCTGAGGCACGCAGCACGCGCTACGTCCTCGTCAGCCTCGATGCGCCATCCGCCGAGCGCAGGACCACGCGTTCACCAATCAACGTGTCGCTCGTGCTCGATCGCTCCGGCTCGATGGGCGGCGAGAAGCTCAGGCTGGCGAAGCAGGCGACGGAGAATGCTCTGCGTCTGCTCGGCCCCGCCGATCGCTTCTCGCTCGTCACCTACGACAACGTGGTCGAGGTCGTCGCGCCCGCAACTCTCGCGACGCCTGAAGCGATTCGTCAGGCGCTGGAGCTGCTCGCGCGTGTGGACGCACGAGGATCAACCGATCTCTGCGGCGGATGGATGCGCGGCTGCGAGCAGATCGCGCTGCACCAGATCGAAGAGGGCACCAATCGCTGTCTCCTCCTCACCGATGGCCTGGCCAATCACGGCGTCACCGGACACGATGAGCTGGTGCGAATCGCCGGGGACCTCGCCGGCCGCGGGGTGCAGACGACGACGTTCGGCGTCGGCGCCGACTTCGACGAGCGGCTGCTGCGCGACATGGC
>DASTYE010000048.1:0-10125 GCA_035765135.1 Gemmatimonadaceae bacterium
CGCTACGACCGGATCGGTGTGGGACGCAGGCCCCGCCCAGAGGACCGTGAGAGAGCGATGGCGGCACTCGAGGCGGTCGGGATTCGGGACCTGGCGATGGATCAGCTCTCCGGCCTCTCGGGCGGTCAAAAGCAGCGCACACTGATCGCGCGTGCGCTCGTCGGCGAGCCGAACCTGCTCGTGCTCGACGAGCCGACCACCGGAATGGATCTCGTCGCGACCACGCAGATCCTCGGGCTCGTGCGCGAGCTGCACGAGCGACGCGGTCTCACTGTCTTGATGGTGAGCCACGCGCTCAACGAGATCGCCAACTATGTCACGCGCATCGCGCTGGTCCAGGAGGGGCGATTCCGGATCGGGGCCGTCGACGACATCGTCACCGAACGGACGCTCAGTGAGCTGTACGGCATTCCGGTCGAGGTCGATTCGGTCGCCGGCCACCGGATCGTCGTCGCGCGGCGTGGGCCCGCGGTGCTGAAGCCGGAGCGTGACGTCGCGGCGGGAGGGCAACGGGGTGCTTGACGCGGTCCTCCTCTTCCGCGACGCCCTCTACGGCACGCTCGTCATCGCGCTCGTCTGCTCGGCGCTCGGCGTCTATGTGGTGCTCCGTCGCATCGTCTTCGTCGGCGCTTCGCTCGCGCAGATGTCGACGCTCGGCATCGCGATTTCGTTCTGGCTCGCGGGCGTGGGAGTCGCCGGCGTCATCACGACGAGGCCCATCGTTCTCTCCTTGCTGGCCACCTTGCTCGGCGTGGTCTTTTTTTCGGCGGGGATGAAGCGCGCGCGTATTCCGCCTGACGCGCGCATCGGTGTGGCGTACGTCGTCGCCGGCGCGCTCGCGGTCCTGTTCATCGCCAAGGCCGCCGCGGGCGAGGCGCACGACATCTTCCTTCAGGGGAACATCCTCGGCATCACGCGCGGCGACTGGCTGGTGCTGCTCGGCGTGACCGTGCCCGTGCTGCTGCTGCACATCGTGTTCTACAAGGAATTTCTGTTCATCTCGTTCGATCAGGAAACGGCGCGCACGCTCGGCTACCGCGTCGAGCGATGGACGCTGTTGCTCTATCTGACGATCGGTCTCTCGATCGCGTTCGCGATGCAGTTCGCCGGCTTGATGCTCGTGTTCGATTTTCTCGTGCTTCCCGCGGTCACGGGTCTGCTGATGGCGCGCGGGATGAGCGGCGTGTTCGCCTGGGCAGTTGGAGCGGGACTGACGGCGGCGGTGATCGGGTTCTCGATGTCAGTCCCGTTCGATCTGCCAACGGGACCGGCCATCGTCGCCGTGTCGGGTGCGCTGGTGATGGTCGCGTGGGTCGTTCGACGAATCCGAGCCCGGTGACGTAAGGCTGGCATCAAGAATCCAGCGGTTCATCACGGATGACACGGATTGTACGGAAAAATCCGGATTCGCTCCTGCGGCAGTGAACCCTCCCCACGCAACAAGGCCAAGTTTGGACTTGCGCGTGGAGAGTGACTGGCGCCAGGAGCGATCCGGAGCATCCGCGCAATCCGCCTCACCCGTATAGCCCCCCGTTCTTGATGCCCGCCGGCCCGTGTGGGCCGACATCAAGAACCGAGGGACTCTGCGGATGACGCGGATTAGGCGGAAGAGGCCGGATCCGTTCCCGGTGTAGTAAACCTCCTCGCGCGACAACAAAAAGCGGCTTTGGACCTGCGCGTGGAGAGTGAACGCCACCAGGACGATCAGGCCGTTACAGTCCAATCCGTGTCATCCGTGATGGACCCCTGGGTTCTTGATGCGTGTCGACGAGCACTGCCGCGATTGACCTCGCTCCCCGGCGCGTCTAAGTTCAGTTTTCTCGCGAGGTTAGCGAAACACGCCAACGAGGAATGAGGAGCCGGCAGCGAGGAATTCGATGGCGGCCGATCATCCAATCGACTTCCTCAGCCGTCGAGCCTCGTTCCTCGTTCTGTCCGACGCCCCGACTCGCCTGATGTCTATCGCCAGAGAGGACGCGCTCGAGTACCACGCACGCGAGCGGCCCGGCAAGATCGCCGTGGTGCCCACCAAGCCGCTCACTAACCAGCGCGACCTCTCGCTCGCCTATTCGCCGGGCGTCGCCGAGCCGTGTCTCGAGATCAAGGCGAACCCCGAGGACGTGTATCGGTACACGGCGAAGGGCAATCTCGTCGCCGTGGTCACGAACGGGACCGCCGTGCTCGGGCTGGGCAACATTGGAGCGCTCGCGGGCAAGCCGGTGATGGAAGGGAAAGGCAACCTCTTCAAGCAGTTCGCCGACCTCGACGTGTTCGATCTGGAGGTCGGCTCGGAGAATCCGGATGACGTGATTCGCTTCTGTCAGCTCCTCGAGCCGACAGTCGGCGGAATAAACCTCGAGGACATCAAGGCGCCGGACTGCTTCTACATCGAGGAGACGCTGCGGAAGACGATGAAGATCCCCGTCTTCCACGATGATCAGCACGGCACCGCCATCATTTCGGGCGCGGGTTTGTTGAACGCCGTCGAGATCGTCGGCAAGCAGCTCGATGCAATCCGCGTCGTGTTCTCCGGCGCCGGCGCGGCCGCGATCGCGACCGCGGAGCACTACGTCCGACTCGGCGTCCGCCGCGAGCACATCACGCTGTGCGATCGTGAGGGCGTCATCTACAAGGGGCGCCCCGGCGAGATGGACCCGTACAAGGCCCGGTTCGCGCTCGAGACATCCGCGCGCACGATCACCGACGCGTTGAAGGGCGCCGACGTCTTCGTGGGGCTGTCGGTCGCCGGCGCGATCAAGAAGGAAATGATCGCGACGATGGCCGCGCGACCGATCGTCTTCGCGCTGGCGAACCCGGTACCGGAGATCCTGCCTGACGAGGTGCGGGCGGTGCGCGACGACGCGATCATCGCGACGGGACGCAGTGACTACCCCAACCAGGTCAACAACGTCCTCGGGTTCCCCTTCATTTTCCGTGGAGCGCTCGATGCGCGCGCCACGCAGATCAACGAGGAGATGAAGATGGCGGCAACGCGCGCACTCGCCGCGCTCGCCAGGGAGGACGTGCCGGAGAGCGTGACGAGGCTCTACGGGCTCGAGTCAGTGAAGTTCGGTCCGGACTACATCATCCCCTTCCCCTTCGATCCGCGCGCGCTGCTCTGGGTGGCGCCGGCGGTGGCATGGGCCGCAGTCGCGTCGGGAGTCGCGCGGGAGTTCATCGAGCTCGACGAGTATCGTGATCGACTGGAGGCGCGCCTCGGACGGGCGCGCGGCATCCTGCGCGGCGTCATTCTCCGGGCCCAACATTCCCCGAAACGGGTCGTTTTCCCCGAAGGGGAGGAGCCTCGAGTCATTCGCGCCGCGCGCATTCTCATGGACGAGGGCATCGCGCAGCCGATTCTGTTAGGCAACCGTGTGATGATCGAGCACCTCGCGCACGACCTCGAGCTGTCGCTCGATGACATCGCCACCGAAGACCCCTACAGCTCGTCCCATCGTGAGCGCTATGCCACGGCGCTCTGGGAGAAACGGCAGCGGAAGGGGATGTCGCTGGCCGAGGCGCATCAGCGACTGCGCAACCCGAACTATTTCGGGTCGATGATGGTGTTGCTGAAGGATGCCGATGCGCTCGTGTCGGGCGTGAACCTGCACTATCCGGAGACGATCAGGCCGGCGCTGGAGGTGATCGGGGCCCATCCCCGGGCGGGGCTGGTGAGCGGTCTCTACATGCTCGTCTTCGAGAAGCATGTGGTCTTCTGCGGGGACACCACTGTCAACATCGAGCCGACCGCCGAGCAGCTCGCCCAGATCGGGTACGCAGCGGCGCGCATCGTGCGCACGCTCGGGATCGAGCCGAGGGTCGCCATGCTGTCGTTCTCGAATTTCGGGTCGGTGCGTCACCCGGAAGCGGACAAGGTCGCGCGAGCGGTGGAGCTGCTGCGCGCCCGAGACCCTCAGCTGATCGTGGATGGCGAGATGCAGGCCGACACTGCCCTGGACGAGCACAAGCTCACGAAGACCTATCCGTTCTCCGCGCTGAAGGAGGCGGCCAACGTTCTGATCTTCCCGAGCTTGAGCGCCGGCAACATCGCCTACAAGTTGTTGCATCGCCTCGGGGGCGCGACGGCCATCGGCCCGATTCTGGTGGGAATGCGGCGTCCGGTTCACGTGCTCGAGGAAGGCGCCGATGTCGAGGAGATCGTCAACATGGCGGCGGTCGCGGTCGTTGACGCACAGGCGCGAGAACAGCACACGGGATCAACACGCGCCGTCGAAGGCTGACGGCCGCATAAGTCGAGGGCGACGATGGCGACTCAAACGAAGCCGCGCACGGACGGTGAGCACGGACCAGGGCGGGCCGCGGCGCAGGGATTGGCACCGCAGGGGCTTCGCCCCCGTGGCGTCGTGCAATGGAACTCGATTCCACCCGAGCTGGTGCAGGCGGCGATTCGTCGGGGCGAAGGCGAGCTGGCCGACATGGGGCCGTTCGTCGCCATCACGTCGCCGCACACCGGGCGGTCTCCGAACGACAAGTTCATCGTCAGGGAGCCGACGACCGACCACGACGTCTGGTGGGGGAAGGTGAACCACCCGTTCGATCCCGAGAGCTTCGAGCTGCTGCTCGCGGATGTGCGCCGTCATCTCGAGGACCAGTCGGAGCTGTTCATCCAGGATCTCTACGCCGGTGCCGATCCCGAGCACCGGGTGCGCGTTCGGTTCGTCACTCCGGTCGCGTGGAGCTCGCTGTTCGTGCGGAACATGTTCATCCGCCCAGACCCGATCGATCTCCCGACGTTCGAGGCTGACTTCAGCGTGCTCCACGCGCCGGAGCTGCACGCCGATCCGGCGAAGCACGGGACGCGCAGCGGCACGTTCATCATCCTGAACTTCGCCAAGCGCATCGTCCTGATCGGGGGCACGCGGTACGCCGGCGAGCTGAAGAAAGCGATTTTCACCGTGATGAACTACCTCCTGCCGAAGCGTGGCGTGCTGTCGATGCACTGCTCGGCCAACGTCGGCAACGACGGCGACACGGCGCTCTTCTTCGGGTTGTCGGGCACCGGCAAGACGACGCTCTCCGCCGACCCGGATCGGTGGCTCATCGGCGACGACGAGCACGGGTGGTCCTCGGACGGCGTGTTCAATTTCGAGGGCGGCTGCTACGCGAAGGTCATCAACCTCTCGGAGGACGGAGAGCCGGACATCTATCGCACGACGCAGATGTTCGGGACGATCCTCGAGAACGTCGTGCTCGAGCCGCACACGCGGCGCGTGGACTTCGCCAACCAGTCGATCACCGAGAACACGCGGGCGTCGTACCCGCTGCACTATATCCGGAACATCGTGCCGACGGGGCGCGGCGGACATCCACGCAACGTCGTGTTCCTCACGGCCGACGCGTTCGGCGTGCTTCCGCCGATCGCGCGCCTAACGCCTGAGCAGGCGCGGTACTATTTCCTGTCCGGATACACGGCCAAGGTCGCCGGTACCGAGCGAGGGGTGAAGGAACCGCAGGCGACCTTCAGCTCGTGCTTTGGCGCGGTGTTCCTCGTCTGGCATCCGTCGGTGTATTCGCGGATGCTCGGTGAGCTGCTGACGAAGCACAACGCGCGCGTCTGGCTGGTGAACACGGGGTGGACCGGCGGTCCGTACGGCGTGGGACACCGGATGAAGCTCGCTCACACGCGGGCCATGGTTCGTGCCGCGCTGGCCGGCGACCTCGACGGAATGCCGACGACGCGCGACGACGTCTTCGGGCTCGACGTTCCCAAGGCGGTGCCTGGCGTTCCATCGGAAGTGATGAATCCGCGCGCCACCTGGAGCGATGTCGCCGCCTACGACGCGCAGGCGCGGCGACTGGCCGAGATGTTCGCGAAGAACTTCGAGCAGTTCGCGCATCAGGTGCCTGAGGCGGTGAGGCAGGCGGGACCGAGGACCTGAAGGGGTCGAGGGCGATCGAAGGCGATCGAAGGCGATCGAGGGGCTGCCGCCTCGACCCGTCGACCGCCTTCGATCGCCTCCGGCCGCCTTCGACCCCATGGAAGTAATCCGCGATCCGATCTGGAACAACATCCGCGTCGATGACGTCGCGCTTCAGATCATCGACACGACCACGTTCCAGCGGTTGCGCTACGTGCGGCAGCTCGGACTCGCCTACCTCGTCTATCCCGGTGCGACGCACACGCGCTTCGAGCACGCCCTCGGCGCCTACCATCTCGCGCGGCGCACGCTCGCGCTCCTCGGGGAGCGGGGAGAGCTCGCGCGCGTCGCCCCGGATGAGGCGGCGATCATCAAGACGGCGGCGCTCCTTCACGACATCGGCCACTATCCTTTCTCGCACGCGCTGGAGGAGATCGGGGCGCTCGACCACGAAGCGGTCGCGCACGAGCTGATCTTTCGCGGCCCGGTAGCGGACGTGCTCACGCCCGCGTTAGGTGCCGATGCCCCAGCGCGCATCTACGCGCTCATTCGCGGGCAGAGCGACTCCCCGCTCCAGGGACTGATTTCCGGCTCCCTCGACCTCGACAAGATCGAGTACCTCAAACGGGACGCGCTCATGTGCGGCGTTCCCTACGGGGAGATCGACGTCGACCGCCTGCTGCACTCCCTCACGATCGTCGACGACCCGGCGAAGGGGCACCTCTCCGTCGGCATCGCCGAGAAAGGGCTGGCGGCGCTCGAATCGCTGCTGTTCGCGAAGTATCAGATGTATCGCAACGTCTACTGGCACCACGCGGTGCGAAGTGCGACGGCGATGTACAAACGGCTCGTCGACGACGCGCTGCGCGCGCACGCGCTCGTCGAGACCGACCTCGCCTCGTTCACCGACGAAGGTCTGTTGCACCAGCTCGAATCCATCGACCCCGCCGCGCCGCTGCTCCTCGCGTTGCGCGGGCGGCGGCTCCACAAACGGGCGGCCGAGCTGGCGACCGTCGAGCTCCCTCCGGAGAGCGAGTGGATCGCGATGAATCCGTCGCTCGTCTACGCGGCCGAGACGGCGTTGGCGCGCGAGATCGGCATCGCGCCGGGCGAGCTCCTCCTCGACTTTCCCGCCAAGCCCCAGATGCTCGGCCTCGACATCCCGGTCGTGCGGCGCGGCGGTCGGGTCGAGCGCCTCACGACTGAGGGCATCGCCGGCTCCGTCAGCCTCCCCACATTGTCCGACGATCTGTACCGCTCCGCGCGACGGCTGCGGATCTTCGTCGCCGAATCTCGCGTGGTCCCCGTGGATGCGATCCTGCGCCTCGTCAGGCGTGATGCGGACGAGGTGGCGAGAAGGCTCAGAGAGGGGCGGGCGCTGTTGGAGGAAAGGTCGTCGAGGTAGTCGAGGTCGTCCATGTGATCGAGGTGACTTCATCGCGCCGTGAAGTCACCTCGATCACCTCGACGACCTTGACGACCTTGACGACCTCTAGCCTCAGCCTCTGATCGACGGCGTCTCCACCGTCTTCTGATCCGCCTTCGCGTCGCTCGCCTCGAGCACCTGGATCACGATCGCCGTGATGTTGTCGAGGCCGCCGCGCCCGTTCGCTTCGGCGATCAGCGCGTCCACCATGCGGGCGGCCGACGCGCGCGAGGAGAGGAGCTGCTGGATGCGACGGTCGTCCACCATTCCCGTGAGTCCGTCGCTCGCGACGAGAAAGACATCGCCGGCGCGCACGTCCCCCGCGTAGGTGTCCGGCTCCACCTCACCGCTGGCGCCGACGCATCGCGTGATCACGTTGCTGTACGGGTGGTACCGCGCCTGCTCCGGAGTGAGATAGCCCGCGTCCACCTGCTCCTGGACGTACGAGTGGTCCTTCGTGATCTGCCGGAGAGCTCCATCGCGCAGCACGTACACGCGTGAGTCGCCCACCTGCCCGACCAGATAGCGCGAGTCCGCGAGCATCAACACCGAGATCGTCGTTCCCATCCCCTGTTTGTCGATCTCCGCGATCGTCCGCTGGTAGATGGCGGCATTCGCCTGCTTCACCGCGCGAGCCACCGCCTGGACCACGCCATCTCCGCGCAGGTCGCGCACGCCCTGCAGCTCGCGCGCGACGATCTCGACCGCCATCTCGCTCGCCACTTCACCGGCCGCGTGGCCGCCCATTCCGTCGGCCACGACGAAGAGTCCGCGCGTGGCGTTCGCGTCGGCGAAGAAGCTGTCCTCGTTCCCCGATCGGATCATTCCTGTGTCCGATCGCGCGGCGACCGTGAGCTGCACTAGCGACTCTGCTCGTAGATGAAGAAAGCGCCGAGAGCGATCAGCACCAGGACCGCCATCCAGAGCCAGAGCGGAAAGCCGCGGCCCTTCGGCGGAGCTTCAGGATCCTCGGCGCCCGGGGCGACCACCGGCGAGGGCGGCTTCGTCGGGTTCGCGGGCTGCGCGGCCGCCGGTTGAGCGGCTCGCGCCGGACGTGGCATCGGAAAAGCGCGTGTGCCTTTTACGTCATCAACCGCCTGTTCGGATCCGGCGGGGTGAAGAATCAGCTTCACTCCGCCGAACCGAAGCTCCGGCGACCCTTCGAGTCGGTATTCGGCCTCGACCCGCCGTCCCTCTACGTACGTTCCGTTGGTGGATCCCATGTCCACTACGTACCAGCCGCCTTCCCGTTTCTGCAACTTGGCGTGGGAGTCGGACACCGACTCATCCGGAAGCACGACATCGTTGTGGGCGCCGCGGCCAACGTGCGTCAGCGGCGACCGCACCTCGAGTCGCTGACCCTTCAGAACCCCGCTCGACACGACCTCGAGCGTCGCAAGGATCGGGCGTCCCGATTGCGGAGGCGTCGTCACCGACCGTGGGGGCACGATCGGCGTGGGTGCTCCCGCGCCGGACGGCTGGGGGGCCGGAGCGGCTCGGGGTGGCGCGGGTTCCTCCGCCGGCGCCGCCGCACGGATCGATGCCGCCGCCCTCGCCGCCTCGGCCGCCGCGGTGGGCTCGGCAGGCGTCGGAGTGACGTCGGGCGGTGTCGCGTCGACAACGAGATCCGCGTAGAAGCGGAAGTCCTCGTTCCCGATCCGGACGATGTCGCCGCGCCCAAGCGTCTGAGTCACCTCGACGCGCTCGCCATTCACGAAGACACCGTTCGTGCTCGTGTCCTTGATGACGTATCCCTGATTCGACGGCGCGATCTCCGCATGGCGACGCGATACCTCGGACGTGGCGACGACGACGTCGCAGGATGCATCTCGCCCGATGACGAGCCCCTCCGGCGGAACCGCGTATTCTCGCCCATCGACGAGTGAGAGGAGCCGGCCCCCGGATGCGCGAGTGCGGCGCCCGGGCCGGAGTGCCGCTCCCTGTCGCTGCGGGAGGCTCGCCGATGAGAGGTACTGCGTGCTTCCAGCCATCCGATCATCGCCGAAAAACAGCTCCGCCTTCCCGACCTCGATCTTGTCGCCGTGGATCAGCGGCGTCGGTTCGGCCCCAAGCTGGACGCCATTCACCTTCACCGTCGATTCCGCGACACGTCGGACGCTGCACTGCAAATCCGGCCCAACGCGGAGAACTGCCGCGGCCTCGCCTGCACCCGCGACGCTGATGCCAGCCCCGGGGCCGGAGCCAATAGTGACTTCCCCGATCTCGAGCGTAATCCGTTGTCCGTCGAGCTGGAGGTAGGGCATGACGTGGGGGTCGGCGCCGAAACGCGCGAAGGGCGGATGCGAGACGCCACGCATCCCTCGCGTGCGTTTCACCGAGGAAGCTACGCGGGCCCTATGGGCGCTGGCAAGCACGTTAGACGGCCGCTCGCGCGCTCTCTCGAGTGCCAGCAAGCCCGGCCTGAAGCCGAAAGAGTCGTTCGTACAAGCCGCCGCGCGCCAGAAGCTCGCGATGCGTGCCACGCTCGCGAATCGTGCCGTGATGCAGCACCAGGATCTCGTCCGCGCCCATCACCGTGCTCAGGCGATGCGCCACGGCGATCGTCGTCCGTCCTGTCGTGAGGACGCCAAGTGCGCGCTGAATTTCCGCTTCGATCTCGCTGTCCACGGCACTCGTCGCTTCATCGAGCAGGAGAAGCGCGGGATCGGCGGCGATGGCGCGAGCGAACGAGAGCAGTTGGCGTTCCCCTACGCTGACGGAGGCACCGCGCTCGCCGAGCTCATGCGCGTACCCGCGCGTCAAGCGGCGAATTACACGATCGGCACCCACCTTCGTCGCGGCCGCGACCACGGCATCGTC
>DASTYE010000049.1:0-17102 GCA_035765135.1 Gemmatimonadaceae bacterium
GGGACCTCGCCCGGCGTGATCTTCCAGGCGTTGGCGGCGCGCTCGTTGAGGCATTCGTTCACCGACTTCCCCGTGCTCGACGACCAGGAATCCGCGGCGACCCGCGCGGCCGTCACGCCGTTGCGGCCGACCGTCACGAGCATGGCCACGCCTCCGCGGAGCCGTGGATCGCTCTTCAACCCGAATTCGCGATAGCAGAAGTTCGAGAACGCCTGCTCCCGCTCGACGGCCGCCATGAGTGGACCCGGCGCCACCGCATAACGAGTTCTCGGCGTGGCCGGCTGCTCGAGCTTCGGCGGCGTGAAGGTGTCTGGCGCCGGTGGCGGCAGCGCAGTCGCCAACGTATCCAGGTTGATGGGCGTAGTGTCGCGCGCGATCGTATCCACGGGCACTTGTTCGCGGTCGTCGTCCTTTGGACAGGCGATGAGCGCGATGAGGAGTGGCGTGGCCAGCAGCAGATTTTTCATGCGTGTCCCATTCGGTCGATGTGTTCAACGAGCCGGTGTAAACTGTCGAGATATCCCGAGAGCACGTTCCCCGTCTCCTCCTCCGTCAGCTTCTCCGTTCCTCGCACGTGCCGGACCACTTTGACGAACGGCGCGGCGTCGAACCCCGCCAGGCGTCCCACGGTGGTGCACAGCTCCTCGTGGTCGCGCGGCGGCACCTGTCCGCCGAGGCGCACCACCGCCCGGAAGATGACCATGAAGGTGCTGATCGACTCGCGCAACAGCTCGACGATGCGCCGATGCTCGCCTCCGGTCCGGAGGATGCCCTGTCGGAACTGAATGAGCTTCCCCATCGCCTCGTTTTCCGCCTGCAGCCGCAGGTGCTCACGACTGGGACGCACACCCTCGAACGGAGGCGTTCCTTGCAGGACACGATGGCGCTCGAGGATGTCCGAATACTCCATCGGGAAGATATCCGCCGACGCGTCCCATTCAGCCTCGGTCAGCGTGAGGGGCGGCGGGTTGCCCGCCTCCGCCCACGCGCGCGCGATCGCCGCTTCACGCCGCAGCCGATCCACGTCGATTCGGCGCACGATGACGAGAACGTTGAGGTCGGAGCGCTTCCCGAGCTGCTCTCCCGTCGCGGCGGAGCCGTACAGGACGACGCAGCGTAATTCGTCGCGGTAGGCGGCGCTCAGTTGGGAAACGAGATCGTCGAGTGTCATCGAGGCCATGGGCTATTCTCCTCACCAGCTCGAGCCGCCGCCACCACCGCTGAACCCGCCACCACCGCCAAATCCTCCGAAACCGCCACCACCAAACCCGCCTCCAAACCCGCCACCACCGCCCCACCCACGTCCGCGATGCCCCCCGGTCGGAAATGGGAGGAAAATCGGAAGACACCCACCACACCCGCTCCGTCGCCCACGACGGCTCATGGAGCTGATGAAGATGAGCGCCATGATCGCGAGCATGAACAGCACCTGGGGCGGGATCCCGCCAGGTGTGGGCACGCGAACGGGAGCGTCGTCGCTCGGTCCGAAGGTGGGTGCATCGGCGCCAAGAAGACTGTCCGGCGAGACACCGAACTCGCGCGCGTATTCGCTCGCGACGGCGGCGGTCAGCTGAAGCATCGCTTCGCTGTAGTCCTGTCGCTGAAACGCGGGAATCGCGCTGCGACACATCTCGCCGGCGTCGCCATCGGTGATGAAGCCTTCCGCTCCGCGCCCCGTCTCGATGCGGCAGCGGCCGCGCCCGTCGGAGTTTGTCTCCTTGGGCACGACGAGGATCACGACACCGGCATTGCGCTCCTGCTGGCCGATCTCCGCCGCGGAGCCGACGCCCCACTGACGCCCGATCTCACGCGCGACATCGGCGACGTCACGCTGCCCGATGTCGCCGACGGTGACGATCGCCAGCTCGCCGCCGGTTCGCTGCTTGACGTTGAACGCGATCCGGTTGATACGGTCCTCCGCATCCGCCGACAGCACGTTCGCGGCATCGACGACCACCTCGGCCGCCGTCGGGGAGAACCCGCGCGGCGGCGAGGGGACCTGAATCGCTTGCAGCGCCATCACGGCGCCGATAGCTTGCACCGCGCTATGCCACATCACGTCGGTGCACGGTGGTGGTCGGGAGCAGCGCGGTACGCCACGGCGTTCGCGCTGCTCGTCGCATGTGGACGGGCATCGCGCGATGCGACGGTGGTCGTCATCGTGAGCGACGGCGCGGCGAGCGGCGTCATCGCGTCGCCGGTCGATCCGCGGCCAGTTCGCGATCGCGCAACCGCGCGGAGCGGCAGCGACCCGCAGGGACGGTCCATTGCGCGGTACTACGCGGTCGCCGACAGCGCGGATTCACTGGATGCCGTCTTTCAGCGCGCACGCGACTCGTTGAACCGCGAGGCGAAAGCGCTCGCGCGAGGTGATCGGCGGGCCGCGGAATACGCGCGCCGCTACGACAGCCATATGCGACGCGTCGCCGACGCCGTGCGCACTCGTGAGGCACGCGATCGTGCGCGCCGGCGCGCCGATGCGATGCGTACCCAATTGAGGGAAGCGCTCCAGGCAGAGGCGACCCGGTTCCACCGTGCGCTCGACAGCACGGCGCGGGGAGCGAATCGGGAAGTTCATCGCGCTCAACTGCGCGACCGACGCGCGACACTGCGGCTGACGCGCGGTCCGTGGTGGATTGCCGTCCAGCACGACGAGGGGCTGCTGGGCACGGTGCAGCGCTACGAGGCGCGCACCGGTGCTCGGGATACGGTGCGACTTCGCACGTGAATGCCCGCGAACGTGAACGCGGGGCGGATCGCTCCGCCCCGCGTCGACTGATACACGCGGGATCGCTCATCGCGTGAAGTTGAAGGTGAACCCGTAGGTCCCGCCCCCACGATCCGACGCGGGGAATCTCCACCCGCGGATCCGCTGGCGAATGCACTGCTCGGCCTCGGAGGCGCCGGCGCCACCCCAGCTGCGGCCGGTCACGTCCACGCCGGTGACGTTCCCCGCTCCTGTCAGCGTAATGGAGACGTTGACCTTCCCGGCGAGGCTCGGATTCACCTTGAGCCCGTACTCCTGGTAGCAGAACCGAAGCTGCGATTCGCGGGACCGGACGAAGTTGCCCAGGTCACCCACGTCGCGACCGGGGCCGCCGAGCGGGTCGGGAGCCTCCACGCGGGGGGCCGTAACGCGCACGGCTGCCCGCGTGACGCCACCGCCGCCACCAACGCCACCAATCCCTCCTCCGCCGCCGCCGCCCGTCCCCAGACCGCCGCCAAAGCCGCCACGACCCGGTGTGCGGGAGCCTTCACCGCCCTGACCGTAGCCGATCACGGCCTTGCCGCCGACGCCGCCACCACCGGTACCGCCACGGCCGCCACCGGTTCCACCCGTGCCGGACGAGACATCGACTCCGCGAAGGATGTTCGAGACGTCGCCGACGAGCCCGCCGCTGCCCTGGCCGGACCCTGTGCCGAACGCGGCGCCAATGGCACCGGCCCGGTTCGTTTCCGTCCGCGATCCCGGACGGCCTTGCCGCGGGCTTCCGGACTGCGGCCCGCGCTGTCCGGGGCGCTGCGTCGTCGGACCTGGAGCAGGCTGAACTTCTGCCTCCCCCTCCGAAGTGACCGGCGGCGAGAGATCCTCGAGCTCGACGGTGACCGGCCCAGTCTCAGCCTCAGTGAGAAGCTGGATCTTCTCCGGCACCGGAGGCAGGAAGATCACCAGAAGCAGCCACAGCAGTCCCAAGGCGACGGCAACCACGTACGAGCCGACGATGGCCCGCCCTTCCTCTCCCATGATTTCGTAGCGGAGATTCCGGGTGAACGTCGTCTCGTCGCGAGACCGCGGTGGGGCTGTGCGTGTTTCCGCCATGCTATCTCGACGCTTGAGTAGCGTCCTCTCCTTGAACCTTGTTCACCTGTAATGATATCGCCCTGAAGCCAGCGAGTCGCGCTGTCTGCATCACCCGCGCGAGCAGGTCGTATCGCATCGTCTTGTCCCCCTGCACCGCCAGCGGTACGTCGACCGACTGATCGCGCGGAATGTTCTTCTCACGCCGAATCGAGTCGGACAGCTGACGCAGCCGGTTGTATAGCCGCGGGATCAGTAGCGGCTGCGTCGGGTCGTTCGACTGCGCGCGGGCGGCATCCAGCGTGCTCATGATCGCCTCTTCCCCCAGCGTGATCTGACCGCCGATACCGAGGGTCATTTGCTGGTGTGCGACGGCGCCGACACGTGACTCCGGAAGGGTCACCCCGGCGACCACCGGAGCGAGCTCCCCGACCGTGCTTGTCGTCAGCGCAAAGAACACGATGGAGACAAATGTATCTACCAGCGGAATGAGATTGAGTTCCGTAAGGCGGAACTTGGCGAACTGCTGCGCGCGGCGCGCGGCACGGGCCTCCCGGGCGCGACTCATCGCGGGGCTCCCGCCGGTGCCTGGTTGGCCGCGGCGCCTGCTTGCGCGATCTGGCGCGCCCGATTGCTCAACGAGAGTCCGGTGAAGCCGGCCATTTTCAGCCGCTCGAGGACTTGTACCACCCGCTCGTAGTTCACTTCGTCGTTCGGCACGATCGTGACATCCCGGTTCTGAGGGAAATCGGTTCGCACCTGACGCATGAGCGCCTCGAAGCGATCGAGCGCCGCGTCATCCGTTCCGGCGACCTGCTGATTGAGTCCCTCCGAGTGCTCCACCTGAACCCGATCGTTATACACGCGTACGCCCACGAGCAGGTTGATGACGTCCTTCTCCGACTGGATCCGCGAGAGCTGCTCCGGGCTCGTGATCACGACCGGCGGCAGTACCAGGTCGAACGACGTGAGCGCCATCATCGCGGCGCCCGTGTACGTCAACAAGCTGAAGAACACGATGGACGTGAGGATGTCGACGAGCGGGATGAGGTTGATGTTCCCGGCCGCGGTCGTCGGCGCCCGCTCTGCGCGCCGCTGTTTCGATCGATGAAAGAGACTAGCCATGAATTATCCGGTGTCGAAGGGGTCGATGGGATCGCGGGGCGTAGAGCCCGTTGATCCCCATGAACCCGTCGATCCCTTTGATCCCCTTTTATCGGTGCCCAAGCCGAACGTCCGGCCTATCGATCAGGGCATTGATCAAACGCACCGAGAACTCATCCACCTGTTCGATGATCGTTTCCGCCTGACTCACGAGATACGCGTGCGCGACCGACAATGGAACCGCGACGAGAAGTCCGAAGCCCGTGGCGTTAAGCGCGATCGCGATACCCGACGCGAGCTGCGCCGAGCGCTCCGCGGCCGCGGCGACGCTCACCGATCCGAACGCCTCACGTAATCCGAAAATCGTTCCGAGCAGTCCGAGCAGCGTTGCCACGTTCGCGAGCATCGGGAGGTAGTGCAGCCTGCGCGTCAGCCGTGGGAGCACCGCCAGCGCGGCCGCGTCGGCCACGTTCTGGAGATCGGCTTCGTCGCGGCTCCGGCTGCGCAGGATCAGCAGCCCCATGTCGGGCAGCACCGCGTGCGATTGTGTGCACAGCTTGATCGCGTCTTCGACTTTGCCTGACCGCACGAGCTGGATCACTCGCTCAATGAAGGCGCGCCCGTTGATCTTCGACCGGATGACGATGGTGTAGAATCGCTCGAGAAAGACGGCGAGTCCAATCACCGCGACGACGAGGATGAAGTGCATGATCCCGCCGCCACTCCGGTAGTACTCCACAAGGTTGTTCAACATTTACGCGCGTCCTCCGAGGGAAGTTCGAGCTTCATCGTCGTCGTTTAGTGTCGCAAAAGCGCAGGAGCCGTGCCCGGCCCCTGTTCAGACTGCTACGGTCTCCGCGTCGTGTCGCGTTGGGCCGCGGGGGCTCCCATGCTCTGCACCCGACCGGCGATGGAGTCGAGCCGGGCCCGGCGTGCTGCCAGCTCCCGTCGGATCGCCTCGATCTCGGCACGACGGGCTGCTTCTGCCGACGTATCCGTCGGCGCTGCGGGTGTCACCGCGACCGGCTGCTGTGGAAGCGGCTGAGGCGGCGTGATTACGCCCACGGCGGGCGCGTTCACCTTTCGCTCCACCAGAACGAGCGTGTCCGTCTGACTCCCCGTGATCGTGCTCCGCGGGACGAGCTGATAGCCGACGGTCGCCAGGCCGAGGAAGTCCCGGTTGTAGAAGTCCGGGACGAGCACGTTCCGGTCGAACTGTGGCGCTTCACGCGGGCGCACCGTCACGACTTGAGGCGTCGGCACCTGGCCGCGAATCTCGATGGTGCGAGACCCTTGGCGGCGCGTGGGCTCTTGCGCCTCGCTGATCGACGCAGTCACCGCGAGTGCGGTAACCACGCCCAGAGAAACCCTGATCGTGCGCTTCATTCAACGCCCCCGGCAGCGACTTCTGCCTTACGATGAATCATCGACGTGGGCGGCTCGCTCGGCACGTTGCCGCGCAACGCTTCGCGCGCGCGCTCGACCCAATCCCGCCCCTCAGCTTCGAATTCGCCCCGCTCCTGCTCCGCCTTCTCGACGAGCGACTGCCACGTCTGGCGGGCCGCCGTAAAGAACTGCTCCGCCTGTTGCGCGGCACCCTGCTCGGCCGCCTGGCGCTCTTCGGCAGCGAGGTTCTCCGGAAGCTGCACGTTACGGAGGAAATTTCCGTACTCCCACTGCGCCAGCCCCACATGATACGTCGATGCCGCGAGCCAGCGGGCATTTCCGGTCTTGATCGCGTTGGTGAAGTGCGTCGACATCTCGCGCAGCACCGCCTGCTTTTGCCGCTGTGCGCGCTGCACGCCCGCGGCCGTCAGCTGGTTGCGCGACGTAATCACGAAGCGAAGCGACCGGTATCGGGGCCACAGCGCGACGCCGCGCCGGAAGTAGTTCTCGGCGACTCTCGCCGCACACTGCCCGCGAATTTCCGCTGTCGGGCGAGCGCACATCGCCGCCAGCTCGCGACTCGCGGCGGCGGTGTCACCCGCCGACCGCAGCATCTCGAGCCGCGTCTGACGCGCGGCGGCCGCCCGCTGGTCCCGGGGGAAGCGCGTCGCAAACGCACCATAGGCGCGCGCCGCGGCGGCGGTGTCGCCCGCCTGCGCGAACGTCACGGCCGCGTTGATCTGCGCATCGGCCGCTCGCGGATCGCGTGGATAGGTGCGCGAGAACTCCTCGTAGGCCTGCGCCGCTTCCGCCTTTCGATCCAGTGAGTCCAGGGCAACCGCCAGGCGAACCATGGCATCGGCCCTTCCCTCCCAACGCGGGTTGTCGCGAATGAGGCCTCGCAGCGCCTCGACCGCCTCCTCCCGCCGCCCCACTTCCGCCAGAAGGCGGCCGCGCAGCGCCTGATACTGGAGTCGATAGCGATAGGTCGGGTACTGCGTGATCAGCCGTTGCGACAGCTCGATCGCGCGCTCACGTGCCTGACGAGACGCCGCATCGTCGTTCCGAGCCCGCGCCGCGCTGTCGGCCAGCATATAGACCTCGATCGCGTTGCGAAGCGCCTCGGGCGCCCGATCGGAGTTCGGATTCTTCTCCGCGAAGGCGACGTAGATCTCCTCGGCGGCGCGCCGGTACTCGCCCTGCTTCACGAGCGTGTCGGCGAACGTCGCGGCCGCACCAGCGCGAGTGCGCGCGATGGAGTCGGCGAGGGCGCGACGTCCAGCGCCTGCCGCCACGGTCTGCGCCGCCTCCCACTGGGTCTGTGCCTCGGCGTATTGACCGCCGCGATACATGGCGTCGCCGACCAGCTTCTGCGCGGTAGGCGTGTAGGGATCGTTGGGATACAGCCGCGCGTACGTCTGGAACGTCTGCGCCATCACATCCCAGCGCTGCGATTCAGACGCGCGCTTCCCTTTCTGGATCAGCGCGCGCTTGGCGAGATCGGTCTGCGGGAAAGCCTCGACGTAGCGATCGACGGCCGTGAACATCGAGTCCTGCGCGGCGCGATCGTTCTTGTTCCGCGCAAGCGCGGAATCGAAGGCGACGATCGCGTTCTGGCCCGCGCGCTGAGCGATGGTGTCGCGCTGCGGGTATCCATATGCCGCGCGAGAGTACTGAACGCCCGCTTCCGCGTAGTTGCCCTGCCCGAACAGCGCCTCACCGTAGAGGAGCGCAACCTGCTGCGCGCTGTCCGCCTGGGCAAACTCCTGCATGTACCTGGCATACAGCTGCGCCGCTTCGGCATAGCGATCGCGATTGTTGCGCTGCTGCGCCTGCGACAGACGGTATTGCGCGCTCTGGCGCAGCGCTTCCTCGCGCGCCTTGTTGGCTTCGGCCACCGCGCCCGGATTGGCGCGTGCCCACTCGGAGTTCGGACCGAAGTTCTCGACCAGGTGGAGCCGTGCTTCCTGCGCGCGCTCCGGGTCGAGCACCCGGTTCTGGTAGATGTCGATAATCTCGCGCTGGATGCCGAGCGCGGCGGAATCCGTCGGCGACTCGGTGATCACGGCGCGGTACGCTTCCACCGCGCGTGCGAAATCACCCTGGTCGCGAAGGCTTTGCGCGACGCGCCGCATCACCGGAAGACGATACCGGCTCGCCTGCTGACGGGCGCTGAAGTACAGATCAGCCGCTTCGGCGCCGCCGATCTGCGTGAAGGCGATCGCCATGTACTCGATCGCTTCGGCTTGCAGCCCGAGCCGCGCCTGCTGCTCGGACGACAGGTCGTCGTAGGATGCGACCAGTCGGCCGAAGGTCTCCACCGCCTTGCGGTACTCTTCCTGATTCGTCGCCGTCGCCTGGTTGTAGTACGCCCAACCGAGCTTGTAGAGCGCGAGGAAGTAGATGTCGCCGTTAGGCGGGGCGGTCTGCGTCGCCTGCTCGTACGCCGCCGCCGCGCGCGCGAACGTCTCGCGACGGGCCGCTCCCCGCTGCTGCGCCGCCAGCTCGAACTGTGCATCGCCAAGGCGGAAATACGCCTCGGGGCGGAAGCGCGACGAATCATCCTGCGTCACGAGCTCGAACATCCGCGCGGCATCCGCGTAGCGTTGCGTCGAGAAGTACGCGGTACCGAGGGTCTAGGCGGCCGCATCGACCTTCGAGAAGTTCGGGTACCGGCGGACGACTTCCTCGAGACGCGCGATCGCTGGCGCGTAGTTCGGACGAATCGGAGCGTCGGATCGCCCGGTGGTGTCGCCCCCGCTGGCCCGCTGGCTTTCGGCGAACTCCTCGTCCGCCTTGCGGACGAGCAGCTCGCTCAGCTGGAACAGGGCGTTGGGGCGAAGCTCGCTCGCCGGGTATCTGGAGAGAAACGACTCGAGCTTGGCGATCGCCTCATCTCGCGCCGAGTCCGCCGGGGTCGCCGACGCCACCACCAGGCTGGCCGTGGGCTGCTGGGCGAATGCGGCGGGCAGTCCGATCGCGACGAGGGCAATGACTCCGTATATGCGCTTCATATGCTAGCGGGGTGTCGAAGGCTGCGTGTCAGGAGGGGGCGCATTGCGCTCCGCTCCAGCGACTGTGCCCGCTCCAGTACCCCTGGCGCGACCCTGAGTGCCAGCCGCTCGCGCACCGGTGGGCTCCACGACCTGGAAAAACGACGCGCTGGCCGAGCCGAAGTCGGCCGCCTCGGCATCCTTGCGCAGCTGCGCGATCATGCGTGTGGCTCTCGCCCGGAGCTCCGCGTCGACGACGGCGATCACCTGCGCCTCGCCCTGCGCCAGCGCCGCCTGCGCCTCAGCGAGGGCCGCTCGCGCAGCACGTACTCGCTCGCTTTCGCCACCCTGCATGGCCGCAAGCTCGGCGGCAACGATCCGTTGGGTTTCGTCGAGCTGCGTCCGCACGGAATCGACCAGCGCGAAGGCGTGCGCCTGCTTGCGAGCCAGCGAGTCTCGTAAGGCAACCACCGGATGACGGCGTACCGCGCTGTCCACGTTCTGCTCGATCGACTGCGCCAACCGGACATATAGTTCGGCCGTCGACCGCTCCAGCTCGAGAATAGTGCGCTCCATGCTCCCGACGCTGGCACCCAACGCTGCACGTGTGCTGTCCGCTTTCGTCAGGTTCTCCTGCGCGAGCTCGCGTGTCTCAACGGCGCTGGCGCGCAGCATGTCGCGCACCTGGTTCGCGACCTCATCGATCAATTGGGCGATGCGCTGCAGCGAATCGCGAGCCGCGGTGAGCCGGGCGGATATGGTGTCGAGGCTCCCACGTTCCGCGCCGATGACCTCCTGCAGCCGCTGCAAGGTCGCGAGGCGGAGCGCCTGCGCGTCGAGCTGCTCCTGCAGTCGCATCTGCGCCATGGCGACGACCACGTCGCCCGCCGCAAGTCGCTCGGCGGCCTGTGCGTACCGGCCGAGATTCTCGGTGGACGCCGGCACGTAGAGCACACGGCGCGGAAACTCGTTGCCGAGCGCGTTCGCCACCGTGTCGAGGCGAACCTCCACGTCCGCGAGCGTAACGACGTCAGGCGAGGGTGGCTCGACGGCCGCGCGCGCCAACGCGCTGTCCGCGAACACCGCTGCCAGAACGGACACGTCGGCGCCGGCCGCGTCCGGGAGCGCGAGCGTCTTGCCCGCGGCGGGGTAGTTGATGAAAAGGAGCCCAGCGGCACGTGAGCTGACAAGCGCCCGCGCGGCGTCGGCCATGGAGGTCGCTCGACCCTGGACCGTATTCACCTCGGCCGAGAGTGAGTCCGCGATCGCCTCGAACAAGCGCTCAGCCTCAGCGGTGCGTCCCTGCTGCAGCATGATCTGCGCGGCGAGCACGCGGGCCTCATCACGCTCCTGCAGCTTCGGATAGCGCGTCGCGAACTCCGTGAAGGATGCGGCCGCGGCGTCCAGCTGGTTCGCGCGGAACTGCGCCCAGGCTCGCGTCAGCACCGCCTGCGATCCAAGTCCGCTCGCCGCATCGATCTGACCGGCGATTGAGATGGCGTCGTCATACCGGCCCGCCGCGTACGCCAGCTGCGCCGCCGTCAGCCGAATGTGATCCGCGACTTCACCGGACGCCGAGCCCGCGGCCTGCCGAAGCGCGTCCACCGCCGCTCCCACCTGCGAGCTATCGGCCCGGGCCATGGCGAGCGCGTCCATGTATCGTGCGTACGGCGTGAACGGTCCCCCATCCTGGGCCGCGCTGGCGAAAGCGGTGCGCGCCTGCGGAACGTTCCCCTGATTGTATGCGACGAGACCGCTGATGAGCGCCGTTAGGCCGCGATCGGTGGCGACGCCCGCTCCGGCGGCGAGCTCCGTCGCACGGCCGTAGTCGCCGCGTCGATACGCATCGACCATGAGCTGCAGACGCAACAATCCGGCGTAGCGTCCCGATGGGGATGCGTTGAGAATCTCCTGCGCCGCGCCGCGAAAACGCTCTCCAACGCCCAGGCGGTAGTAGGTCTGAGCGAGCAGAAAAAGAAGATCCTGTCGGCGGTTGACGACCGCTCGCGACGCACTATCCCCGCTGAGCGCGACCGGGGAGCTCCGGAGGAACTCCAGCCGGACCAGGGCAACGAGCGGACGATCCGTCGCGATGTCGTAGAGCGCAGCGCGAAGCTCCGCATCCACTCCCCGGGATTGATCGGGCTGCGGAGTGATCACGGTATCGCGGCGAGCCGTCGTATCGACGACGGGCGCCGGCCGTTGCGCAGTGTCGGCGGGGACCTGAGCGTACGCGGCGCCCGCCGCGACGAGCGTCGTCGCCACGCCGCGGACGCACAACCGAAGGAGGGAGGACACCGGGCCCACCCCGCTCAGAAAGGTGTAGTGCCGCGACTCGTCCACGTCGTCGGGACAAGCTGTCCATTCCGGACCGCGAACTGAAGATACGTTACCGCTTCGCCCTGGGTGTTGATATCGATCGTCTGCGTGACCGTCTGCCCATTCACGGTCGCTTGCAGTCGAACCGAATGTCGCGTCGGCAGGACGTCGGACCGATAAATCTGGTCGACGGCTCCGAGCTTGAGTGCCTCGTTCGCCGTCGGACTGTACGCGCGCGTTCCGGCGACGGCGCCATCGACCTCGAGGCGCGCATCGGTAATCGTCTGACCCTGCGCGGCCGAGTCGGCGCGCAGAAGCACGACGAGCACCGATCCCGTGCGACGGCGCACCGCATCGCCCAACGAGCGGAACCGCTCGCGCTGCGCGATGAGATTGTCCTGCGACGACGTCAGAATCGCGTCGAGCTGCATGAGCGCGTCACGCTCACTGCTCATCATGAGCGCCTGCGCCCGGCGCTCCAGCTCCGCGGCGAGGACGTTCTCGATGCGCGCCTGGAGCTGCACGCGCTGTCCGCGCAACTCGCTCAGGCGTGCCTGGGTGCCCTCGAGCTCGCGCACCAGCTCGGCGCGCCGCCGCTCGTACGCTTCATCCGCGGGTGACCGCTGGGCGGCGGCGACCACGGGAAAGAGCAACGCGAGGGCCGGAGCCCACCATCCACGAAAGGTCATGTTGTGTTCTCGGGAGTACGCGCGCGCCCTCATCGACGCGGCGGCGGCGCCCGCTCCTCGATTCTCCTGAGTCGCTCCTCGAGGCGCTGAAGCGCTTCACGCTCCGCGCGAAGCTCGGCCTCGGCGGCAGCGCGACGCTGCTCCAGCTCGAGGAGGTTCTGTGCCTCGTAGCGGTTGATCTCGAGCTCCAGCGCCGCGATACGCTGCTGCCGCGTCTGGATTTCCGCGAGCAGCGCTTCCCGCTGCCGCTCCAGTTGCGTCACACGCGTCCGCAGGAAATCGCCCTTCACGAGCGCGAAGATGTTGCTCTGGAGCCCGATGGTGAACGCGAACTTGCTGTAGTTGTAGATCTGGCGCGCCGCGTTCGCCGTGCTCGAGTTGTCAGGCGACCGTGCCGATCCGGAGCCCAGCTCCGTCCAGTAGAGGCCCGCTCGCAACCCGCGCCAATCGAGCGACGCACCCACGTTGTAGTCCCACGCGTTGTTCTCCGCCATCAGCGACAGCACGGTGTTCGGCGTCGGGGTGAAGTCGAATTTCAGGCCACCGAACAGCCCCCCGGTCGAGTTCTTCGAGTACGCATCACCGAGCTCGCCATCATCCGAGAAGAGCCCGCTGCCGTATCCCACAGAGATCGAGAGGTTCACGTCAGGCCATCCCGACCGAATGTCGGCGAGCGAGAACGACTTGGTCCCCACGCCGTACACCGTCGGCGTCGCATCGAACTCCTGATGGATGCTGTCCGCCACGTGGCGATAGTTAGGCGAGCCCGGATCGGGCGGGAGCAGCGAGTACCCGATCCCGAACCGGTCGATCTGTTCGTAGGGGCCGATCGCGCGAACGCCAAACGCAACGCTCGGAATGAACCAGCCGCCGGGGCGCCCGCGGAACTGCTCCTCGTTCAGGATCAGCGCCTGCCCGAAGAACCCATACTCCGGATTACTCGAGTAGAACGCGACGCCGGCTTCGACGCGGCCGAAGACGGACACCGAGAACGTCAGCTGCGAGTTCAGCTGATCGTTGTAGTTGATCTTCGTGATCGTCTGGTCGCCCTTCTCGAACGTCTTCGCCGAGTAGTTCAGTGCGAAGTCGCCATTCAACGGCGCGACCCACGCGACTGGAATGTCGACGAGTCCGGCACCCCAGTACAGCGTCTGGGGATACGTCTGCTGTGCCGCCAGTGGACTCGCCAGGGCGCCGAGCCCGACAACGGCAGCGGTCACGACGCGACGACGGATGCTCATCGTTCTTTCCTCTTAGCGAAACGCGGGCGGAGTGGAGCCGCCCGATGAAGGCGCCGGAGCACCCTGGGCAGGCGGCGGCGAGCTGGACGGCGGCGGAGTCTGCGGCGGTGGGCGGCGCTCGATGTTCTGGAGCCGCTCCTCGGCACGGCGAATCGCCTCACGCTCCTCCTGGATTTGGCGCTCGAGCTCTTCGCGGCGACGAGCAATGTCAGCCAGCTCGCCGGCTTGCGCACGGCGGAGTGCGACTTCGAGTGCGCGGATGCGGCGCTCGCGGTTGGCGATCTCCGCGCGCAGCCGATACTGCTCGCGCGTGAGCTCGGTCACCCTCGTACGGAGAATGACGCCGCGCGAGATGTCGATCAGGTTGCCCGAATACCCGAGCGATACGTTCCACTTACGATAGTTGTAGACGCGGCAGAGCCCGCACTTCGCTGGATCGCGGGATCCTTCCTCGAGCTCGGTCCCGTAGAGCCCGACGTTGATTCCACGCCAGTCGAACAGGACGCCGGCATTCCAGTCCCACGCGTCGTTCTCCGCCATTACTGTCAACGTCGAGTTGAGCGTGGGCCGGAACGACGCGCGTCCGCCGAGGAAGAGTCCCTCGACGAGAGTGCCTTTCATATTGTACTCGTCGCCGAGCCCGCCGTCGTCGCTGAAGATGCCATTCCCCCAGCCAACGGAGAAGCTGCCGCTCGTGCCAACGGGGCTGCCGAATTCCTTCGTCGCCACGGCATAGAGAGTCGGCGTAGTCTTCATGTCCTTGAAGAACGGCGACACGCCTTCCTGGTACTCGACCCCCTCGAGCTGAATGTCGTGCGCGATCAGCAGGCGATCCGACTGATCGTATGGCCCGATATTGCGCACGCCGATGGCCACCGAGGGAACGGCGCCACCGAACTGCTCCTCACGGAGCAGCATCACCTGGCCAAAGAACCCCCACTCCGGATTCTGGCTGTACGCCGCCGCGCCGACAGAGAATCGCCCCATCCAGTGCGTGTCGATCGAGATGTTTGTGTTCCACTTCGTCGCCCAGTTCATCGCGTCGGCATCGATGTAATGCTCGATCGTCTTCCCCGACGTGTTGAGCCACATGTCGGCGTTGCGCGGAGACACCCACGCGACGGGAATGTTGATCAGTCCCGTGCCGAACTGGATCGTCGCCGGATACGGCGTGCGCTGCGGGGCCGCCACATCCTGCGCCGACGCGGCGGACGCGAGCAGCAGCAAGCCTGCGAAGGCACGCGGCATGGAGCCGACAGCCGACCGCATCGTGCGCATGAAACCTCCACTCACTCGGTGTTCAACGGTGATCATCGTAGCGCTGCGTAAGGAACCGCGTCCTGTGCTTTTCGATCCCGCCGCCGACGGCGGGAAACTTGTACGACGCGTGCGCCAGAATCAAACCCCCAGGGGGTGCAAGAGGTATGCCCCATACCGGTTAGCGACTCGACCCGGCAGGTAGCGAGCGTCAGGCACGCTGCGTATCTCTTCTCCGTGCGAATCTGGCTGCTTCTTCCCGCGCTGCTGTTTGCCACTCCTCTCTTCGCTCAAGCGGACGGCACCATACGCTCCGATCGGCGAAAACCGCGTCGCGTCGTGCTCGCCGTCGTCGGCGCGCTTGCTGGTGGTGCAGCCGGCAACTTCCTGCAGGGCCAGGGTGAAACGCGCTGCCGCGCGTGCTACTTCGGCGGCGGAGCTGTCATCGGCTCTGCCGTCGGATGGATCGTCGGCCGCGAGCTCGACGAAAGCTACGCGCTTCGATATCGCGGCGCGGCGCGCCTCCGAATTCCCTACCTCGAACAAACACTCGACGGCGATCCCGTGGCGCTCGCCGCACGCGATTCGCTGGTCGCCGTGGCCACATCGGCTGGTGTCACGATTTTGTCGAGTACCTCCAGCCTGCAACCGCAGGGGCGTCGTGCGAGCGGTATTCGCGGGATCTCCGCGCTCGACCTCACGAGTCGTACTCACGCCATGGCCGTCGCGACACCAACGGGTCTTTTCCTCTTTCCACCATCTCGCGGCCCCGGCGCGCTGGTTCGGGAAGGCACGATTCAGGCCGTCAGCGCCGCCGAGGACGTAGTATTTTTCGCGATCGGGCCGCGGGTGGAATGGGCGCCTCTCGCCGCCGACTCCGCGGTCGGCTGGCCCGGGCTCGAGCTTCATGCGCCTCCCGTTGACCTCGAGTGGGATGGCAGTCGCCAAGTGCTTTGGGCACTCACTGATACGCTGCTGGTTGCACTTCAGTGGGGGGGCGACAGCCTGCGCATCGCGTCGACCACTCGCGTCGACGGCGGAGGACGCTCGCTGGCCACTCGCGGCGCCAGGCTCGGCATCGCGCACGGGAGCGGCGGCGTCAGTCTCCTCGATGTCTCGAGTACCGTGTCACCACGAATCACGTCGACCTGGCGCGCCGCGCGCTTCGTGTACGACGTCGCGCTGACCGACAATCGATTGTATGCCGGCGCGGGTCCGGAGGGCGTGTTCGTCATTGACGTGACGGTCCTGCCAGTGCGAACCATCGGCCTCGCTTTCGATCTCGGGTTCGCCGCCGACCTCCTGTCACGCGACGATTATACGTACATTCTCGACCGGCGGACATCGTCGCTTCGCCGCATCTCCACTCCGACGACCCGGTAAGTCATGACTGCGTCACTCGTGCGAGCCGCGCTCTTGCTGTCCCTTGGATTCATCGCAGCCTGTGGCCGCAGGGAGCCGGATAGCACTACCGAGAAACCGGCCGCGCCGCGGGCGGGCTCCGCCGACACACTGACGGCGCGCATCGACGCGTCGCGGATCCAGGGAAACGCCTCCGCCCCGGTGTGGGTCGTCGAGATCAGCGACTTTCAGTGCCCGTTCTGCAAGACGTGGCACGACTCGACGTACGACGCGCTTCGCCGGGAGTTCGTCGAGCCCGGCACCGTTCGCCTCGCGTACGTCAACTACCCGCTCCCCAACCACGCCAACGCGTTCCCCGCCGCCGAGGCCGCGATGTGCGCCGGCGCCCAGGGCCGGTTCTGGGCGATGCACGATGGGCTGTTCGAATCCCAGCGCCGGTGGGCGCCGCTGCCTAACGCGGCAACCGTGTTCGACTCGGTCGCACGCGCCAAGGGCGTGGACGTCGCCGAGATGCGCCGGTGCATCGAAGGCGGTGCCACACGCGCGCTGATCCGCGCCGACGCGGAGCGGGCGCAGGAATCCGGCGTCGAGGCGACACCGTCCTTCATCATTGGCGGCGACATCCTCGTTCGCGGGGCCCAGCCCATCGAGACGTTCCGGCGCGCGATCAGACAGAAGCTTTCCGCGACGCCCGGATCCGCGCCGTAGCGCATCCCGACGTGCGCCCAGTGCTCGGCGCCGCGTACGAGGCCGCGGCACGCCTGGCAATCGCGTTCGCCGGCGTCGCTCCCGCCGGCCAATCCAAGCTTCTCAGGACCCTGCGCGCCCGCCGCGGCATCATCGACCGCTATCGGGCGTGGGGCGAACGGTACCGCGACCGCGCCCGCCCTCTCCTGTGGATGCATGCGCCGTCGGTAGGGGAAGGACTCCAGGCGCGCCCGGTTCTGGAGCG
>DASTYE010000050.1:0-37580 GCA_035765135.1 Gemmatimonadaceae bacterium
GCGTCGAGCGAGAGGTGGGTCTGCGAGATCGACATCGTCTTCGCGACCTCCTCCTCCGTGATGTCCATCCCGTCGGCGATCTCGGCGTGCGTCGCCTCGCGCCCGAGCTCCTGGAGGAGCGCGTTCGCCCGCTTCCCGATGCGGTGCAGCGTCCCCGCGCGGTTCAGCGGGACTCGCACGATGCGGCTCTGCTCGGCGAGCGCCTGGAGGATCGCCTGGCGGATCCACCAGACCGCGTAGGAGATGAACTTGATCCCCTTGGTCTCGTCGAACTTGTGGGCCGCCCGGATGAGCCCGAGGTTCCCCTCGTTGATCAGATCGGAGAGGGAGACCCCCTGGTTCTGGTACTTCTTGGCGACCGAGACGACGAAGCGGAGGTTGGAGCGAACCAGCTTGTCGAGCGCTTCGCTGTCGCCGTCGCGGATGTGCTGCGCGAGCCGCACCTCCTCTTCACGATTGATGAGGGGGTACGCGCTGATGTCTCGCAGATACTGGTCGAGCGACCCTTCCTCGTACGACGACTTCTTGTGTGTGGTCACTCCCATACGGGCACCGGCTCCTCGATGCGACCTCACCACGCGCGGGACGCGCGGCGTTACAGACGACGACTCCGGCCCCTCAGTGAACGCGTTCTCCAAGGCGCCGCCACCGGATGTTGGTGAGCCACGGAATGCGATGCGAGGGCTCACGCGCATAACTATAGTAGACGACGAAGGGCTGGCCTTTCACCAGGCTGTCCGGCACGAAGCCCCAGTACCGGCTGTCGTACGAGTTGTCCCGGTTGTCACCCAGCACGAAATAGCTCTTCTCAGGGACGACCAGCGGACCCCAGTTGTTACGCGATGGATGATAGAGCGAACCGCTCGCGGCCGCCTGCTTTACGAGATGATTTCGCTGCCATTCGAAGTCTTCACCCGAAGGGTCTTCGTTCGGCGCCGTCCGATCCACGTATTGCTCGTCGAGCGGCTTTCCGTTGAGCCGCACGACGCCTTCGCGCATCTCGAGCGTGTCGCCCGGCAACCCGATCAGACGCTTCACGAAGTTCTTCGACGGGTCTTTCGGCCATTCGAAGACGATGATGTCGCCGCGCTGCGGGCGCGCGATCGGCGGCAGGTGCGCGTTCGTGAACGGGATCTCGGCGCCGTACACCGCCTTGTTCACGAGGAGGAAGTCGCCGACGAGCAGGGTGTGCTCCATGCTTCCCGTCGGAATCTTGAACGCCTCGACCAGGAATGTGCGGATGAGCAGGAACAGGACGATCGCGACCACGAGCGACTTCGCCCAGTCCACGAACATGCGGATGCGAGACCGTGGACGGTTGAGCTCGCGCAGAATTTGTCTGCGCTGCTCTTCCGTGATCTCGACGCGGTTCGGGGTAGTCTGGGAGCGTTCCGTCATCGCGAGCCGGCCTCGGCTATACACATGAAATCGACACCTGGAGGCGCGCGGTCGCCTGCGCGTCCGCGAACTTCGCTCCGGGAGGGAGCCGAAACGTCACGACGGTTGGCCGTCCCGACGAGGCCTTGCTCCATCTCGGAGATGACTACCCCGTCCGCCTGGAGGTCACGCCGCAAACACGAGGCGACATTGGCCATACGATCGCTCGCGAGCACCCTCACGAGCCCCGCATTTCGTTCGGTCGCGCCGAGCTCATTTGCGACCTCCAGCACGCCGACCACACATCCGACCGCACTCGTCCCCCCGCCCCCCGATACCCGCCGCGCAACCCGCGCTTTCACGCGTTCCGAGGGCAGCCCAACAGTGCCACCGCGACGCACGGTGGACATAGGCTGGAATAAACCGACGGGATCGAATGATTTCTAGGGGTCGGGAATCCGGGGAGCGCTTCTTTTTCCGCGCGCCTGACTCCGACACCCCCTGATCCGTGATTCCTGACTCCTGACCCCCGACTCAATCCGGGGTACCCAGGTAGTTGTCGATCTGCGCGCGCTGCAGCGTGCCGGAGAAGTCCACGTAACCAACCTTCGTCTCGGAGTAGAACTCGTAGACCTCCCAGCCCCCTTCACGATGACCGTTACCGGTCTGCTTTACGCCTCCGAACGGGAGGTGCGCCTCGGCACCGATGGTCGGGGCGTTGATATACGTGATCCCGTTGTCGAGCTCGCTCAGCGCACGGAACGCCACCGAGACGTCTCGCGTGTACAGCGACGATGAGAGTCCGTATTTCACGCCGTTGTTGACCTTGAAGGCCTCCTCGACCGAGTCGACGCGGATCACCGAGAGAACCGGACCGAAGATCTCCTCCTGCTCGATCCGCATCCCCTGCTCTACCCGCGCAAAAATCGTGGGCTCGAAGAAGTATCCCTTCCCAAGGTCCTTGCCATTCGCTCGGCGGCCGCCGGTGAGCAGGTCGGCCCCTTCGGCCACCCCGACGTCCACGTAGCGCTCGACCTTCTTCACCGCCGCCTCGTTGATCAGCGGTCCGACATCGGTTCCATCGCGTCGGCCGTCACCGAGCTTCAGGGTGCGAACGCGGTTCACGAGGCGGCTCAGGAAGTCGTCGTGGATGCCCGACTGGAGAATGAGGCGACTCGTCGCCGTACACCGCTGCCCCGTGGTGCCGAATGCGCCCCACAACACGCCCTCGAGAGCCAGCTCGGGATCCGCATCGTCGAGCACGATCATCGCGTTCTTCCCGCCCATCTCGAGCGACAGACGCTTGTGCAACCGGCCGCATGTTTCGCCGACAATGCGTCCCGTCTCCGTAGATCCCGTGAAGGACACGAGCGCGACATCGGGGTGCTCCACGATCGGTGCGCCGACCTCCTCCCCCGTTCCGTGCACGAGCTGGATGACGTCGGGCGGAAGCCCCGCTTCGAGCAACACCTCGACGAAAACGGTCGCGGTGTGCGGCACATCCTCGGCCGGCTTGAATACGACCGAGTTTCCGCAGAGGAGCGCCGGGAACATCTTCCACGTGGGAATCGCGAGCGGAAAGTTGAATGGCGTGATGACGCCGGCGACCCCGATGGGACGTCTGAAGCTCATCGCCCACTTGTCGCGCAGCTCGCTCGGTACCGTGTGGCCGAAGAGGCGGCGACCTTCGCTCGCTGCGTAATACGCGGTGTCGATTCCCTCCTGGACGTCGCCGCGCGTTTCGGTCAAAGGTTTTCCCATCTCGCGCGTCATGATGTCGGCGATCTCCTCCTTCCGCCTGGCGAGAAGATCTCCCGCGCGACGGATCACATCGCCGCGCGCCGGTGCCGGAGTCCGGCGCCACCGCTCGAACCCGCGCCGAGCCGAGGCAACGGCCTTGTCGACGTCGGCGCGTTTGGACAGCGGGAACCGGCCGATGAGGTCGCTCGAGTCGGCCGGATTGATGTTGTCGAAGTACGCGCCACCCGATGGCTCGACCCAGGCGCCGCCTATGAAATTCTTGAAGAGCTTCATGGTCTCGATGGAATGAGGAATCAGGACAAAGGACCGAGGAACTCGGCTGGACTGTAGTCCATTCAGTCAAATTCCTCACTCCTGACTCCTCGTTCCTCGTTGCACATCATTGGCACTCCCACGTCGCTGGATGCTCCAGCGTCGGCTTGGCGTACCCGATACGTGGAAGAATTTCCTGAGCGGCGAGAAGGCCGCCCCACACCACGATCAGCAGCGACAGCACGTGCGCCTTGCCCGCGCGATGTCGCCACGCCCACACCGCGCTCCACAGCCCCGCCCCGGTCACCACCGCCACTGCCCCGAGATAGCCAAGGAGGCCCAATCCACAGCGCGCCTGGTATGGCCAGAAAATAATCCCGATCCCGAGCGCCACGGCGAGGGTCAGCCGCGTCAGCACTCCGAGGGTGGACGTCCGCGCCTGCTTCTCGACGGCTTGCTGCGGCGGCGCTGTCGTTTTCGCCGGAGTCTTCGGGAAGATCTGGTCGTCGGACACCGACTCCAGCTGCTTGTCTATCTTCGCGAGCTCCTTCTCCCAATCTCGATCCACCATCGTCACCTCGGCGCGCGGACCGCGGCGCGCGGTAAGCCATCACTCACGCATCCTCTCTCGCTAATCCATAACGTTCGATCTTCTTGTAGAGATTCGACCGCGGCATGTCCAGAATACGCGCGGTCTCGGACACGTTCCAATTCGATTCGCGCAGCTTCGCGAGCAGAAACGCGCGCTCGGCCGCATCCTTGAATTCCTCGAAGGTGCGGCACTCCACCAGCGAGCCGAGGCTCGTCTGCTCGGTCGCGCGCTTGCCGACGAGGCGCTCGACGTCGGCAGCGGAAATGCGCGGACCGGATGAGAGGATGAGCAGCCGCTCGACGGTGTTGCGCAGCTCGCGCACGTTGCCGGGCCAATCGTATTCGGAAAGCCGCTTGACCGCGTCTTCCGCGAAGGCGCGCGGCGGCATGCCTTCGTGCCTGGTCAAACGCTCGGTAAAGTGTGCGACGAGCTGCGGAATGTCCTCACGCCGATCGCGAAGCGGCGGGACGTTTATTGGTACGACGTTCAATCGATAGTACAGGTCCTCCCGGAACCTGCCCTCGGCGATCTCATGCTCGAGGTCCTTGTTCGTCGCGGCGATCACCCGCACATCGACGGAGATCGGCTTGCTTCCACCAATGCGCGTGACGACGGCGTCCTCGAGCACGCGCAGTACCTTCGCCTGCGCGGCCAGGCTCATGTCGCCGATCTCGTCGAGAAAGAGGGTGCCTCCACTCGCGAGCTCGAACTTTCCCGCGCGATCCTGCACCGCCCCCGTGAACGAGCCCTTCATGTGGCCGAACAGCTCGCTCTCGATGAGCTCGCCGGGAATGGCCGCGCAGTTCACCTCGATGAAAGGCCCCTGTGCGCGTGGAGAAAGGCGGTGCATCGCGCGCGCGACCAGCTCCTTCCCCGTTCCGTTCTCTCCGGTGATCAGCACGCGTGCGGGTGATGGCGCGACCTTCTCGATCTTGTCGAGCAACGCCTTGATCGCGTAGGAGCGCCCGACGATCTCGTATCGCGACTCGATGGTCTGCTTGAGTCGCGTGTTCTCTTCCGACAGCGACAGGTGCTCGAGCGCGTTTCGCAGGGTGACGAGAATGCGATCCGTGTCGAGCGGCTTTTCGAGGAAGTCGTAGGCGCCGAGCTGCGTGGCTTCGACGGCGGTTTGAATGGTGCCGTGCCCGCTGATCATCACGACGATGGAATTTGGATCGCTCTGTTTCAGTCGTTTCAGCGCCTCGAGCCCGTCGATGCCCGCCATCTTCACATCCATGAAGACCAGCTGCGGTCGGAAGCGATCGTACTCGGTGATGGCGTCCACCGCGTTCCCCGCCGTCCTGACCTCGTATCCCTCATACTCGAGCAGCTGGCCTAACGCCTGCCGAATTCCCTTTTCGTCATCGACGACGAGGATGCGGCGGGTCATCGCGATGTCGACTTGTAGAGCGTGACGCGCCCTTCGCCAATGCGCACATCGGCGATGTACGTCGGGACCTCGAGGGGGAGACCGTCGTTGGCGAGCCCCGGGGGGCGAGCCCCACGCGCAACCCGCTGCGTGAGTCGCGGAATCATACGCGCCGGCACCGAGAGCTCACGGAGACGGAGCATTTTCACTCGATACTGTGCGAGGCCCGGCCGCACCAGCTCGAGTGTTCCGCCGAACTCCACCGGCTCGCGGTCGCCGAGCATCGCGGCCAATGGTCCGAGCGCTCCCGCGCCGCCAAAGTCGTTGAGGTCGACGAGCGCGCGGACGTGCAGGCGGTCACTAATCACAGCCGCCTCGAGGTTCTGCGCCGACGGTGGCAACTGCTTCGACAACTCATCGAAGACGTATGACGCGAGGTCCGCACCGCGGAGGTTGGCGAACACCGGCCCCTGCGGACGGGAGAGGGCCTGCACCGCTCGCCGGGCACGCTCGGCGCCTTCTGTCGTTAGGGGCTCCCACACCGGTGCGGTCGAAACCGTCTCCGTCGTGCGACCGGGGCGCTGGAAGAAGAAGTACCAGACGCCCGCGGCCACGAGAGCAAGAACGAGCAACGCCAGGCAGCCGAGCTTTCGCATACACCCCATTTATGAGACGCCGAGCGGAACGGCGGCGAGGACGGTATAGCGCGGTCCCTGGGACGACAGCTCGCTCCGCATCACGTCGATCGTAGCGGCGTCAACCGAGCCGCGATAGCGGACCTGACGAGCCAGCGTCGCGACCGAGCGCGCTTCCTCCGCGGTCATGTCCCGTTTCACGCGCCCGAGTGTGACGTGCGGTCGGAAGGCGCGAGCATCCACCTCGTGCCCAAGCGCTTCACAGGCGAGCTCGACGTCGTGGTGCAGCAGCTCGAGCTTCGAGTCACCGGCGATGCCCATCCAGAAGATCCTCGGCGACCGCAGATGCGGGAAGGCCCCGACGCCGCCAACGTCGAGCCGCATCGGCTGGAACCGCCGGGCGACCTCGGTGAGCGCACCCCGTACCGCTGCCAGCGCCTCGGGCGGTTGCTCGCCCAGGAACTTCATCGTGAGATGGATGCACTCGGCCGCCACCCACGTGACGCCGTGCGTCGCCTCGCGCAGAGGCGCCGTCGCGTGATGAATCGCTTGCCGCTCGGATTCGGGGAGATTAATCGCGATGAACAGCCGCACGTCGGTCGGCGTCATCGATCTCGAGCGCAAGGTGTGTGAACCCGTTGCGCTCGGCAGCCTCGACGGCGAGAGAGCGAAGCTCCTCATCCGCGAGCTCCGGGGCGTCCTCCATTCTCAGAACGGCCAACGATCCCCGCACCTCTACGATCCCGTGGAGGCCGATCTCCGCCAGCGCACGCTCGAGGGTTTCGACGTTCATGCGGCGTTTACCTCCTGGAATAGGTTCAGCGAGCCCGAGCGGAAGCCGCGCAGATCCACCGCCACGCGCGCGAACCCGGCCGCTCGAACAGCCGCGGTCAGCGTGCGAAGCGCCGCCGGCGCGAGCCAGCGAGAGAGCATATCGCGCGAGAGCTCGATGCGCGCAAGGTCGCCATGGTGACGCACGCGCAGATCCCCCGTGATGCCGAGCTCTCGGAGCGCACGCTCGGCACGCTCCACGTGCGCGAGGCGATCCTCCGTAACGTGTAAACCGTACTGAATCCGGGACGCGAGACAGGGCGCGGAGGGCCGCGACCACGTTGGAAGTCCGCGGAGGCGCGAACGTTCGCGCACTTGTCGTTTGGTCATGCCGACTTCCGCGAGCGGAGACGCGACGCCGTGTTCGTTCGCTGCGCGCATGCCCGGACGGTGCCCGCCAACGTCATCGGCATTCGTTCCATCGACGACGACAGCGAGCCCCCGCTCGCGCGCGAGCGGCGCGAGCCTGCTCCAGAGCTCACTCTTGCAGAAGTAGCAGCGGTTCGACGGATTGGCGACGTACCGGGAGTCTCGCATCTCGTGGGTATCGACCTCTTCGACTCGCAGGCCGACCCGCGCAGCGATGTCGACCGCCGCGCGCCACTGCTCTTCCGGGTACGACGCCGAGCGGCCGATCACGCCCAGGACCCGGTCGCGTCCCAGTGCCTCCACCGCCACGCTCGCGAGGTACGCGGAATCGACTCCCCCACTGAACCCGACGAGCACGGATCCGCGCGCGCGAAGCCAGGCGATGAGCGCGCTCTCCCTCTCCTCGGCCGGCGTAGTCGCCGGCAGCTCTGCGGGCACGGTCATGCTTCAACGTAACCGCGCCCACAGGCGGTTGGGAGGTGCGCCCGCCCCGCTAGTCCAGCCGGATGCCCGCTTCGTGGTCGAGGAGCCAGCGCTTCCGCTCGATGCCGGCGCCGAAGCCTGTCAGCGATCCGTCAGCACCGATGACGCGGTGGCAGGGAACGACGATCATCAGCGGATTGCGGCCGTTCGCCGCCCCGACGGCGCGCATCGCTTTCGGGTTGCCGATGCGGCGCGCGAGCTCCGCATAGCTGATTGTTTCGCCGTAAGGAATCTCGCGAAGCGCGTCCCACACGCGACGCTGGAATTCCGTTCCGTGCGGCTCGAGCGGAAGGTCGAACCGCGTGAGTCGCGCGTCGAAGTACGCCTCGAGTTGTGCACGCGTATCAACGAATATCGGATCAGCGTCCGCGGGCACATCCGCCGGCTCGGGAGTGTCGCTGTCGGCGAGGAGCAGCTGCGTCAGCGCGCGTCCGTTGCTCGTGAGCGCGAGCATCCCGATCGGGCTGCTAATGCGAGTGCTGAGTGTCGAATCGATCATCGTAGCGGTCATATCGGTGCTCCGGGTAGCCACGCGCGAGGCGGGCGCGGTGATTTCATGTGGCGGTTCGGTGTCGACCAGGTCTCACCATCAAACGCGCTGGACGTTATCACGGTGCGGCAGCGATCGCTCGCCGTTTTCGGACACGGGCCTGCGCCACGTATTGTCGTTCCTCGCTCTCATGCGATGGCCAGCGGTGTCTCCCCATGCTCGCGCTGCTCAGAGCCACCGAGTCGAAAGCGGAGCGCCTCGGCAACGTGTGGCGCACGGATGGTCGATTCCTCGTCGAGATCAGCGATCGTCCGAGCAACGCGGAGCGTGCGATGATAACCGCGTGCCGTCAGCGCACCCTGCTCGGCGGCCCGAACGAGGAGACGGTGGCCGTCGTTCGCCAATCCTCCGCGAGCGTCGAGCCAGCGACCGGGCGCGCGGGCGTTGCATTCGACGTTGGCGAGCGATGAGTACCGCTCGCGTTGACGCAGACGCGCGGCATCGACCCGCCGCCGGACGTCTCGTGAGCGTTCGGCGGATCGAGCGGCAGAAAGCGCTCCGATCGCGACCGCCCGGACCTCCACCCGAATGTCGATGCGATCGATGAGCGGGCCGGACAATCGAGCGCGATACCTCGCGATGTCGCCGACGGCACAGATGCATCCACGGCGCGCATCACCGGCGTAGCCGCACGGGCATGGGTTCATGGCACCCACCAGAAGGAACCGGGCCGGAAAGGTGATGGAATGTGCCGCTCTCGCGATGACGACGCGGCCATCCTCGAGCGGTTGGCGCAAAGCTTCGAGCACGTGTCTGCGAAACTCCAGCACCTCGTCGAGGAACAGCACGCCGTGATGGGCAAGGCTCACCTCGCCGGGCCGAGGAGGATTCCCGCCCCCGATCAACCCCGCGTCGGAGATCGTGTGATGCGGAGCGCGGAACGGGCCCCGCCTGACGAGCGCGCAGCCCGATGCGAATAAGCCGGCGACCGAGTGGACGGCCGTCACTTCCAATGCCTCGCGCTCGCTGAGCGCGGGGAGAATGCCTGGCAGCCGCCGAGCGAGCATGGTTTTCCCGGCCCCCGGAGGTCCGGAGAGCAATGCGTTGTGCCCACCCGCCGCTGCGACCTCGAGCGCTCGCTTCGCGGTCTCCTGACCGGCCACGTCGCTGAGGTCATCCAGCTCCTCCGGGATCGTCATGCGCGGTGGCGATGGCGCCTCGCTCAAGCGCCCCGCCCGAAGCTCGGCGACGAGTGCCGGTAGCGTCGCCGGCGCGGCGAGCCTGACCCCGCCCACGAGCTCGGCCTCGGACACGTTCGCTGGAGGCACCACGAGCACCCGGAGCCGAGCACGCTTGACGAGCATCGCGACCGGGAGCGCACCGCGGATGGCGCGAAGAGTGCCGTCGAGGCCGAGTTCACCGATCGCCAGCACGCCCTCGAGCGCCGCCACTGGCAGCTGCCCCGTGACGACGAGAATACCTAACGCAATCGGCAGGTCGAACCCCGTCCCTTCCTTGCGCACATCGGCGGGGGCAAGGTTGACCGTGATGCGTCGCGGTGGCAGCGTAAAACCCGCGTTCGCGAGCGCGGCGGCCACTCGCTCGCGGCTTTCCTTCACCGCTCCGGCCGGCAGCCCGACGATCGCGAATTGGGGAAGCCCCGGCGCCGCATCGACCTCGACGGTGACGGCGTAGGCCTCGATTCCTATCAGGGCGGCAGAGCGGACGGCGGCGAGCACGGTGGGACGATAGGACCGGACGGCGGATGGCAGCCCATCCCGGGAGCGCAATCAGGAGCGTTCGCGCTCCGAGAGGGAAGCCGATAATTTGGGCGGCGCGCCGCAGTAAACGCCTACACGCGGGAGCCGTTCATGAAATGGATCTGGGTGTCGGTCGCGGTCATCGTCGCCATTGTCGGGGCCGTGACTTTGATCGGGCTGCTGCTACCCCGGGACCACGTGGCCAGCACGAAGACCCTCGTCAACGCATCGATCGACAGCGTCTGGAATGCCCTCGTCAATGTCGAGGATTATCCACGTTGGCGCCCGGAGGTTCGAGCGGTCACCGTGCTTTCGAAGGAAGGTGCGCTGCGGTGGCGCGAGCAGACCAGCGATGGCGACATCACCTTCGAACGAGTGGAGGAGCAGCCACTTCGCCGCCTCGGCGCTCGCATTGCTGACGAGACGCTTCCATTCGGAGGGACCTGGACCTACGAGCTCGCCCCCGACGCCGAGCGGACAAGTGTGACGATCACCGAGCGTGGGTACGTGACCAATCCGATATTCCGCTTCATGGCGCGATTCGTATTCGGGCATCATCGCACGCAGGAGAGCTTCCTGCGGGCCCTCGGTCGCCGCTTCGGACACGACGTGACGATTACCCGGGATCCGCAGCAGATCTCTCCGTAAGCCCCGATCCAGCCGGATTCGCGCTACGCACCTCGATCGGGATCGCCACGTCGCGATCGAGCGCGAGCGGTATCATCCACCGCAGGTTGTCGATGACGCCGAGCGGCAGCGCACCCACGTTCGCGAGAAACACTTCCTGATCCTCCGCCGTGCGCGCCTGTCGCGCGACATCATCAAACGCGCGGACGGCTCGGAGGCGGTACTCGGGGTCGCGCCACACGAGGAACTCTTCCCACGCCTCCACATTGACACCGGCCTCCTCGCGGACCTCGCGCCGCGCCGCGTCGGTGAGGCTCTCCGCGGCGTCGATTTTGCCGCCTAACGCGTTGACGCGTCCGGCCTGCCACGCCGGACGCGTCTTGCGAACGAGGACGACCTCGCGCCCATCCGCCGTGAAGAGCAGGGCGAGCACGTACTCGAGCTTTCGTTCTTCCATGCGTTCCGAGCTTGCGGGTGGCGGGCTTGGCGGCCACCTGCGGAAGCGCAGAGGGCCGCAGAAACCGCAGCGGCAACGGCAACGGCAACAGCTTTATCACGGATTCCACGGATCTTGAACGGCGAAACGGCACGGATGAGCTGCAACTGCGAAAAGCCTTGTGGAGACCTATCGGGGGAAGCTCACGGTGATTTGCCGGATCGATCATTCCGTATGTCTTGCTGGTGCCCTTCAAAAAGCTCCTGCAGTTGCCGTTGCCGGATCCGTGAAGTTTCGCCGTTCAAATCCGTGTAATCCGTGGCAAGTTGTTGACGTTGCAGTTTCTGCGGCCTTCTGCGGCCATCTGCAGTTCCCCAAGGCTGCTATCGCCGTTACAGGAAGCCGTCGACTAGAAGCCGATCGTCACCGTCGCGAAGATCGCTCGCGGCGAGCTCACGAAGTAGTACGGGCTCGTGCCGTCGGTGTATCCGGCCGCGAAGAAGCGCTCGTTGCCGACGTTCATCACGTGAACTGCCAGCTCGTGACGCCCGCTCCTCCATGCCGCGCGGGCGTCGACGAGATACGCCGCCGGCGTCATGAATCGCCGGTCGCCCGTGTTCGCCAGGAAACTGCGCCCCACGTAGCGGCCGCCGAGCGACAGCGAGAGCGTGCGTGTCATCCGCCAGTCCAGGGCCTGGTTGATCAGCACTTTCGGCGTGAGCAAGGGTTCGACATCGCGGTACGTCACCCCCGACGCATCATCCGTGTACTCGGCGATGCGGTTGCGGCTCACCGTTGCGTTCAGGGAGGTCGTGATTGCCGGCACGGGCACCCAGGTAAAGTCCGCCTCGACGCCGCGTCGGTACGACTCGCCCACGTTCTTGCGGAGCGGAAGCCCGATGTAGCTAAGCTCGCCGACCGGCGTGATCTCGTTACGAAACCGCATGTCGAACACGTTGAGGTTCCCCGTCAGCGAGCGTCTCCGCCACCGTACTCCCGCCTCGGCGTCGTAGACACGTTCGGGCCGAACGCGCGACAGCGGCCCCACGAACTCGATATTGGTCGTGTCGACATTATCGAAGCCGGCGAACATGTCGTTGCGCGTCGGCTCGCGCCCGTTCGAGCCATACGAGGCATAGAACGTGGCGGCCCGGGATATTTCCCAGGTGATGCCCGCCTTCGGGTTCACGAACGTCCAGTCGATGCGGCTTGCTTCGATTCCTGACTGGGCGTCCGGCTCGTATTCGAACTCGGCGCGGCGCACCTGGACGTCGCCGTAGAACGTGAGGGACCCCAGCGCGACCGCCGCCTTGGTGAACGCACTCTGCTCGCGCTTGCGGCCGGTGTTCAGGTAGACCAGGGCATCGAGGTTCGGTCTGATGGCGAGCGAATGGTCGCGGTAGTAGGTGTTGGCGTGCACACCAACGTCGAGATCGAAGGCACCGCGCCGGGCGCTCCAGGTGGTGAGCGCGCCCGTCACTCGTGAGGCAAGCTGGAAATTGTACAGGTCGGGCGCAATGCGAACGTCGTAGTCGCCCCCCTGCCAGATGCTGTACGCGATGGCCTGAAACGCCGCTTCGCCGCCGACCGCCCGCGTCCAGGAGGCGCTGGCGAAATGCGCTTGGAAGTCATCGCGCTCATCCTCACTCAGCGGGTTGGTGCGGGGATCCTGCTCGATGTCGGCCAACGGGACCGCGAGATACGCCAGCTCGTTGCGGGATCGGCCGCCGAACAGGGTCACCTTCACGATGTCGCGGCCGCCGAAGTACGCACCGTTGGCGAAGTAGGATTGCCCGGTGTTGCCCGAGTGATGCCGGTAGCCCTCGGTGCGGTGCGCCGAGGCGCGAACGTAGCTCGCGAAGCGCTCGCGAATCCGCCCGGAGGTCCACTCGCCGCTCCCACGCGTCGTGCCGAACGATCCCCGCCCCACCTGCACCTCTCCCCCCCGGGTGCTGTTCGCGAGCGCTACCGACTGAAAGTTGATCGCACCCGCGTACGCGGCGGTGCCGTATGAGCTGGTGCCGACCCCGCGCTGGATCTGTACGGACTCGAGGCTGTTTCCGAAGTCGGGGAAATTGGAGAAGTAGACGAACTGATCCTCGGGATCGTTGAGCGGAATACCGTCGAGCGTGATGTTCACGCGCGTATGGTCGATGCCGCGCAGCCGGAGATACGTGTAGTTGGAGAAGGCCCCGGCGTCGGCGTACGACGTCACCGATGGTTGGCCGGTGAGCAGAAGCGGAACGTCCTGTCCGACGTAACGGCGCTCGATCTCCTCGCTCTCCATCGTCCGCTGAGGGATCGGTGCGTCGGCGTCACCCCGGAGCGCGGTGACCGTCACGCGCTCGAGCGACGGCGCAGCCGGATCGAGCTCCACGATCAAGGTGGTATCGCGCGACACATAGTGCTCCGCGGGCTGGTAGCCCGCCCGCGCGAACCTGATGTGCGACGGCCCATCGAGCTCGAGGGTGAAGCGGCCGGCCTCATCGGTAATGGTGCCGCCGCGTGCGGCGCGAGACGCCACCACGACGCCCACGACCGGCTCACCGGTCACCGCGTCGCGAACCTCACCACGCACGGTGACGATGGCCAACAGTAAAGTGAAAAGGTACGACACTGGATCAACGGTTGAGGTCTCGATTCCCGCGCCGCGTTCGAGGCCGCGGTCATTTCAGCGATCGTATCGCGATGCTATGCGGGGCGGCCGGGGGGCGCAAGCAGCGACTCGATCGCGCTGACGGCCAACGCCTCACGCTGCTCCCACGTTCCGCGCACGAGGGTCCGCCTGGCGGCATACCGATCCAGCCGTTGCACGAACGCGGCGTGAATTTCCCGGCGAGCGTGTGGGCGGTCTCTCGCGGCATCCGGGACCCACGGGACATCGACGTCGCAGAGCAGGTAGTGGTCGGCGAGGCGCTCTCTCGCGCATCGCTCGATCCACGCGGGACACTCGCCGTAATAGTGCTCGGCGTACACAACCGTGCTCACGAGGTCGGTGTCGAGCACGGCGAGGTCACGGGCGCGCGACAGGATCGTGTCCTCCAGCTTGATCTGCCCATGCGCGATCGGCTCGACATCGGACGCATCGAGCGGCGCTGCCTTTTGTCTCACGTACTCCCGCGCGAACTCGGGAACCCAGACAGTTTCGAAGTGACGCGCGAGCCGCTCGGCGAGCCAGGTTTTGCCAGTCGATTCCGAGCCTGTGACCGTGATGCGCTTCAACGCCCCCGACCTCACGCGAACGCCGCCTCCGATGCGGGAATCGCCCGAAGCGACGCTCGCCAGTGCCGCCAGCCGATGACGGCGAGCACGCAGAAGACGAGGTACAGCCCGGCGGTCAGCCAGAGCGATTTGTAGAGGAACATCGCCACGTACGCGACGTCGGCCACGATCCACACGATCCAGCACTCGACGTATTTGCGCGTCATCATGTACTGCGCCACGAGGCTGGCCGCGGTGAGCGCGGAGTCGGCCAGCGGCAGCGACGCATCGGTGAAGCGCGAGAGAAGCGCGGAGAGGGGGGCGGTAAACAGGAGGAAGAGCGCCGCGAGGAGAGCACCTTCGCGGACCGTTATCCGCGAGACGCGCAACTCACCGCGATTCGCTCCGCCGTGGAGCCAATGCCACCACCCGTAGAACGCGAGGACAACGTACACGACCTGGAGCCCCATGTCGGCATAGAGCTTTGCGCCGTGAAAGACGATGATGTAGAGCCCGACGTTGATGATGCCGAGGGGCCAGTTCCAGACGTTCTGTCGCGCGCTGAGGTAGACGGCCGCAATGCCGAAGGCGACCGCCAGGACTTCGATCGGATCCATGTCCTACAAGATACTCGATCACGGGAGACCGCCTCGGAAACGGAATGCGGAATCCGGATAGCCATTTCCGGATTCCGCATTTCGCTTTTCGCCTTCTGACAGCTTCGTTCAGCCGTGCGGCAGTCGCTTTCTCACATCCTTCGCTCCGCGCGCGACGCCGAAGCCGACGGCGGCGCCGAACAGGAGCGCGGATGGAAACCCGATGAACGGCACGATCCACACGATCGGCGTCGCGAGCGCGAGCGCGAGACCGCCGGCCACGAACGGGGCGGCCGGGGAATGAACCGCATCGACGAATTGCAGGCGACGGCGCACGTACAGGCGCGACTGGGCGAACGCAAGCGCGGACACGACGGCCACGCCGATGGTAGCAAGTAGCTCGAACACGGCAACTCCTCGGGAAGTCTACTCTCCGTACGCGGTTCATGCGCCGCGCGTTTCACCCCGCCCGGCGCAGCCAGATGCGCACGATCGCCCCGCGGTCCTCGCGGCTCTCGATCTCGATCGTTCCCCCCCAATTCTCGAGCAATTGTCGGCTGATCGCGAGCCCCAGCCCGCTCCCGCTGGTGCGCGTCGAGAAGTGCGGCTCGAAGATCCGGGGTAGCACGTCAGGCGCGATTCCGTGGCCATCGTCCTCCACCTCGACGCACACCCGCTCCCCATCCGGCAACACCCGCATCTCGACGTGCCGCGCGTTGGCGAGCCGGGCATTCTCCAGGAGATTGATCAGCACCTCACGGAGCTCGTCCTCGCTGGCGAGCGCGATCACGGGCGAGCTGGCCCCGGTGGCGCGCCATTCGATCTCGTCGCGGCCCAGCCGCTCGAGCTCCACGACATCCCGCACCACCGCCGCGACGTCGGTCGCCTGCGCGGGCGGCCGTTCGGCGGGAGCCGTTCCATAACGGCTGAAGCTGCGAGCGATCTCATCGAGTCGGTCGATCTCGGCGAGAATGCGCGTCACGTTGCGCTCGAGGATCTCGTCGAAATCCGCTCGCGCGTCGGCTCGCGCGCGACGCAGGTGTTGCACGCCAAGCCGTATCGGCGTGAGCGGATTCTTGATCTCGTGGGCGACCTGGCGTGCCATCTCACCCCACGCCAGCACACGCTGGGCGCGGGCGAGATCGGTGACGTCATCCATCGTCACCACGGCGCCACCGACGCCGCGCGTCAGGCGTGTGAGCCGAACGTGCAGCTGGCGCTGACCGAGCGTTTCGTCGAATTCCTCCTCGTCGGCGGTGCCTTCCAGGAAGGAGCGAACGCGCGCGACGAGCGCCTCCGGCGCGACATCCTCGAGACGCGTCGCGGGAGGAATCGCGTGCTCGAGCAGCGCGTCGGCGGCGGGATTCGCCAACGTCACCGCAAGCCATTTGTCCACGGCAATGACGCCGCTGGCGACGTTGCGGAGAATTGCCGCGATGCGACGCTGCGCCTCCTCGAGCGCGGCGCGACTCTCACCGAGGTCGGCCGCCATCCGGCGGAACGCCGAGAACACCGGCGCGAACTCCTCTGGTGGAGCACCCGTGAGCTGCGGCTCCCGATCGCCACGCGCGATCGCCAGCGCCGCGCTTTGCAGCGATCCAATGGGCTGAGCCAGGGAGCGCGCCGCGAAGCCGCTGAGCCAGAGGGCGGCGAGCGCACCCAGCACCGTCGAGAACATCACCAGGATTCCGAGATCGCGCCTCCTTCGTTCGAGCAGCTCCACGCCTCCCCGCGCCGGCGCGGCGAGCACATCCCGTTCGCCCGCGGGGCCGGCGGTGAGCCGATAGCCGACGAGCGTCGGTGTGCCGCCGATGGCGAGCGTCTCGCTGGCGTTCACCTCGCCGCTCAGGCTGAGCTCCACGTGCACGTCGCGCGGCAGGAACCTGCCGACGGCCGCCAGCGATTCGTGCAGCGCGGCGCTCGCCCGCCGCAGCGCGCCGTCGCGATAGAGAAAAAGCGGGGTTTGCAGCCTGTCGCCGATGGCCTCCAATCGCTCGAGATCCTCGGCGCCGGCACCGGCGCGCAGGGTTTCACGCACGAGAAGCTCACGCGACTGTCTCACCTCATCCTGCAACCGACGGTAGCTCCACAGGGCGAAGACGCCAGCCGGAATCACGAAGAAGAGGAAGAGGGCGACGGTGAGTCGCGCGCGGTAGGATCGCGACCACCGCCGACGCCGAGCGCGTAACCACCGCCCAAATGCCCCACCGGGGACGACGCTCAGCACCCATAGCCCGAGGAGGAGGACGAGGTCGAAGAGCACCACCAGCGTTCCGCGCTGGATGAGTAGATCCAGCGACCGCAGCTCGACTTCGATGTGCGCCCTGGCCGGCCCGTTAGGCGTGGCGACGATGCGGTCGCCATGAAACTCGTTCACGTCGCGGTACCATCGCGTCTGCCCGGTCGGCGGAAGTGGTGATCGCGCATCGACGTCGGTGAGCGCGAGCGAGTACGGCGGCTCGCCGCGCTCCCGGGGCTCGAGGCCCAGCAGGACGAAGAACGGGTCGTCGGGTATGAGGCGGGTCCGTGGTTGAACGACGACCGCGGTGACGGTTCCGCCGGGATGAGGCACCGCGAGAATCGTGTTCGTCCCCGGCACGGAGGGGACGAGGCGAAGCACGCGGGTACCGCGGCGACGCGCATCGGTGACCACGGGGCCGACCTCGCGCTGATCGACGTCGACCGGGGTCAGCGACAGCACGGCACCGGGGAAGCCGTCGGGCAGCCAGCTCGATAACGCGACCGGGTAGCCGGCGCCACCAAGATCGGAGCGAACGAAACGGCGAAGCAGCTCGGCCTCGGTGAGCGGTGGCGGGCCGGCCTCGATGGAATCGGCGAGGCGCTCCAGCAACGCGACCGGATACGGATCGGGAGCGGCGAGGTCACCCACGTCATCGTTGGCGAGCGCCACGCGTCCACGGACGCCGGCACCCCACGTGAGCGTCGCCGCCCCGAACGCCGCAACGGTCGCAGCCGTCACAACGAAAGCGACGTGCCGCCGCGTGAGCGCCAGCGCGCCGATCGCGCCGATCCAGAGGATGGGATACCAGCCGGGCCATCGTCCGGGTGCATCCCACACCACTGGTCCAATGAGCGCGGCCACACCGGCCAGCGCCGGCGCGATCGCGGGATGGAGTCCCCGCGAGGCGCCGACGATTGCTCCTCCCGCGGCGGCGGCGCCCAGCAGGAGCGCCGCGGCGGCAAGGAAGATGGCGACCTGCCACGCGAGCCAGAGCCCGAGCGTGATCCCGGATGCGGGCACCGTCACGCCACGCGCGAGGTCCCGCAACAGGAACGGGCCAAGCGACATCACGATCACCACGATCACGATCGCCGCTGGCTTCCAGCTCGCTCGTGCGCGCGCGCGCAGCACGGTCAGGAGGGCGAGAAGCGCGGTCGCGCTGGAGAGCGCGAGCGCTCCCACGCTCGCCGTGTAGGGGCCGCCGAGCTGGGCAGAGTACACCGTAGGGTCGAAGAGCGGGGTGTCGCTCGAGAACGTGCCTAACGGTACCAGACCGAGCGACGCGAAGGCGACACCGAGCGTCGCGAGGCGCCACGCCAACGTGCGATGGCGTGCCCAGGACGCGGCGAGAAAGAGCGCGAGAGCGAGCGCGAGAAGCAATGCGCCGCGCTCTCGCGCGCGATCGAGTGCAAGCAGGGCCGCCTGGCCCTGCGATGGGATGATGGGACGAACTCGGAAGAGCGTGTCGCCACCGCGCCCGACGTACGGAGCGCTTTCCGGAAGCTCTCGCACCGTCGGCAGCACGAATTGATAGGCTTCGAGGCCCGATCGCGCGGCGAGGCGCTCGTCCACGGCGTGAGCGAGACGATCAGCGGGTGACTCCGCGTGGACAAGAGCGGCGGCAACCGCGCGTCTCTCCCCGCGCTCCTCCGACGCATACAGCGCCACGTAGAATGGCGTGAAGATGACTCCGCCCGCACCGGCAACAGAATCGGTCCGCACGCGTGCCCTGCCCGCCCAGGCGAAGGGTCGGCCGGACTCGTACAGCGCGACGGTTTCCGCGCCTTCGAGCGGTACGACGCGCTCCAGCTCGGCGAACGCTTCCGCGGTGTCCGCGGAGACCTCGAGCGCGGTTCGCGCGCGGCGCATCAAGCTGGCTTCGACGCTCGCGAGCGCGTCGTCGAGACGATCGGTTCCCCGCGCGATTTTCTGCCGCCGGTAGTCCTCCCAGTCACGATCGATCCGGCGCAAGTCGACCTGGGCGATCGCGCCGATCACGCAGGATCCCGCGAGGACGACCGCGGTCAGCAACCCCCATGCGCGCGGTCGCGGCGCAAAACGCAGGAGTATTGCCGCCGCCACGGTAGCGATAGCCGCCGGGACCAGGTAGCGTACATCGGGCGTGCGGAGCCAGAGCGCCGCGAAGAGCAGCGCGACGGCCACGATGACCGTCCACGCGCGCGCCGTCGATTCGCTCGTCAGGCGCGCGGGCCGTGCCAGCCGGACTTTCTCATCGATGGAAATGACCGTCCCCCTCCCCACCGCCGCGTCCTCGCCGCGCCGGCTCAAAGAGATGACTCCAGCTCAGGTCGCGGCGATTCTCGCCGAGGACCCGCGGCTCATCGTCCCCGTCGGGACGTGCGAGCAGCATGGCCCTCACCTGCCGATCGGAACCGCCACCATTATCGCCGAGCGCCTGGCGGACGACCTCTCGGCGGAGTACGGAGTCCTTCGTGCCCCGACGGTCGAGTACGGCGTGAACGTCGTGACCGAACGTGCCTTTGCGGGCAACGCATCGGTTCGCAGGAAGACGCTGCACCGCATGCTCAACGATCTCCTGGCTTCCTGGGAGGCCACGGGTTTTCGCGAGTTCATCCTGCTGACCGCCCACGATCATGACCCGCACCAGGAAGCGCTGGCGACGGTGATCACCTCGGTGGCGCGGGTTCGCGTGGTCGATCTGAACGCGATCCCCATCGCCGATCTGCTCGAAGGGCAAACGGAGCACATGCACGGCGATGAGGTCGATACGTCGCTGTTGCTCTTTCTGGCACCCGAGCTCGTGCATCTCGAGCTGGCGCAGGATTATATGATGTCGCGCGAGTCGATGCGACGTTACCGGCGCGGTTCGCTGCGCGTCCCGAAAGGGAGTCCCGGATCGATCGGGCGGCCGTCGCTTGCCTCCCCGGCGAAAGGACGCGCGTTGTACGAGCGGATTCGTGAGCGGATCAGTGAACGCGTCTTCCTCGCGCCGGCCCCCGAAGCATGAACCGAGACCAGCCCGCGGGGTATCACCAGATCATGCGCCATCTCATAGCTGGCATAGCGCTCCTGGGAGCCACCCTCCCGGCCTCCGCGCAGGTTGCGGTCGTCGACGAGGGGAGCTTTACCATCACCCAAAACGGTACCCGGATTGGGCGTGAGGAGTTCGCGATTCGCCGCACGCCGAGCCCCGGCGGCGACGTCCTCGTCGCGAACGCGACCGTCGTCTACACCGACCGCCGGCTCTCTCCCGCGTTGCAGACCGACGCGGCAGGGGCTCCGCTCCGCTACCAGGTCGAAGTGAGCGTCGGCGCGGACATCCAGGAGCGCCTTCAGGGACGCGTTGGGCGCGGGCGCTTCAGCGCGCAGCTGCGCACGCCGCGGGGGGAGTCTTCTCGCGAGTACGTCGTTGCCGACGGCGCGCTGATCCTCGATGACGACGTCTTCCACCAGTACTATTTTCTGGCGCGCGCCGGCCGCACCGGCACCGTTCCGGTCGTCGTCCCTCGCCGCAACGTTCAGCTGTCGATGCGCGTAAATGACGAGGGCGCCGACATGGTGATGATCGGCGGGAGCCGCGTCGCGGCTACTCGTTATGCCATGAGCGATCCCGATGGCGGGACGCGGCGCATTTGGGTTGACGCGCAGGGGCGCGTGCTCAAGGTCACGCTCGAGGGGCGCGGGATCACCGCCACGCGGGACGATCCTCCTCGCTGAGGGTGGCTGGACGCAAACGACGCCCCGCTCGCGGGGCGTTTTTGCGTTTTGCACCCCAGGCTGTGTGCCCTGAAACCGAGTCGTGGGGCAACCCGTACGCACACACGACCTTCCTTCTAGAGGTATCCCCCCGATGAGACTCACCGTGCTCGTCGCACTCGCGCTTGCCGCCGGTCTTCTGCCGCCCGCCGTGGACGCTCAGGTCCCGGATACGGCTCGAAGCGCCGTGCTCACGCTCGAGGAGGCGATCGCGCTGGCCCAGCGCAACAATCCGCAGCACCTTCAGCTCGTCAACGACCAGCGCGCCGCGAACGCGTCCGTCCGCGCGGCCTACGGGTCATTGCTGCCGAGCGCGAGCGTTTCCTTCAGCAGTGAGTATCGAAAGGAAGGCTCACAGCCGTTTCAGGGCCTCAACTTCAGCACGAGCTCCGACGTCTACCAATCGTCCTATTGGCTCGGCTTGCAGTACGACATCAGCCCGGCGACGTTCATCACGCCGAAGCTCGAATCGGCGCGCCGCGACGCAGTCGAGGCCGACATCGCCGGATCGAGCCACGCCTTGCGAGCGCTCGTTACCCAGGACTACCTCACCGCGCTGAAGTCGGAGGCACAGGCGACGTTGCAGGATACGCTGACCCGAACCGCCGAGGTGCAGCTGGAGCTGGCGCGCGCCCGGGCGGCTGTCGGCGCCGGAACCCAGCTCGACGTGACGCGCGCCGAGGTCGCCCTGGGGACGCAGCAGGTGGCCGCCCTCCGCGCGCGCAACACGGCCGAAATCGACAAGCTGCGGCTGTTCGAGCGCATGGGAGTGGCTCAACCTGCCAACGTGCGGCTGTCCTCGCGGTTCGCCGTCACCGCGCCTTCGATCTCAATGGACGAGGTCCTGCGGATCGCTCGTGAGGAAAATCCCGCGCTCCGTGCCTATCGATCGAGAGAGAAGGTCGCCTCGCTCGACGTTCGCCGGGCGCAGTCGCAATATTTGCCGTCACTCAGCGTCAGCACCGGCTGGGGCGGCTATACACAGCAGTACACGAACGACAGGTTCCTCGTCGAGGGAGCGCGCTCGCGCGTCCTCGGGGACCGCGCGCAATGCTTCACCACCGACTCGATTCGACAGGGGGCCGGATTGAGCCCGATTACCTCGTTCTGCAACAGCGCCTTCACCTTCGGCCCAGCCGATGAGGAAGCCATCCGCCGCGAGAACGACCGGTTCCCGTTCGATTTCACCCGACAGCCATTCAGCGTACAGGCGCGCGTGTCGCTTCCGCTGTTCGACGGCTTCACGCGCGAGCAGCGCGTGCAGGTCGCGCAGGCATCACGCGACGATGCACGATATCAGGTGCGGCAGACCGAGCTTCGTCTCACGGCCGACGTCAGCGCGGCGTATTACACACTGGTCACGGCGGTGCGCGCGAGCGAAGTGCAGGAGCAGAACGCCGCCAAGGCGCGGGAGGAGCTGCGCTTGACGGAGGAACGCTACCGTGTTGGCGCTGCCACCTTCGTGGAGCTCGCCGAGTCGCGCTCCAGCTTCGAGCGCGCCGAGCAGGACCGGATCGCGGCAATTTACGATTACCATCAGGCGTGGGCCGCACTCGAGAACGCCGTCGGCCGCCCACTTCGCTAAACAGAGGACGACATGAGCCGGAAGACCAAATGGGGGATCGGAGTGGTGCTGGTGCTCGGCCTCGGCACCTGCGTCGCCGTCACCGCGGCGAAGCGAGGCAACAAGGCCGTCGATGTTCGTATCGAGGAGGTCGCTCGTCGCGATCTCGTGGCGTCCGTGACCGCAAGCGGTCAGGTGGAGCCGCGCACCAAGGTTGACCTGACCGCCGACATCAGCGGTCGTATCGTCCGCCTGGCGGTGAAGGAAGGCCAGATGGTAGCCCGCGGGCAGTTCCTCCTCGAGATCGAACCCGTGCAGTATCAGGCCGGCGTCCAGCGTGCCGCGGCGGGGCTTGCCGCGGCGCGCGCGCAGGAGGCGCAGGCGAAGGCCAACGTGGACCAGGCGCGCAGCAACCTCGCACGCTCTGAGGAGATCCGTCGGGCCAACCCGACGCTCGTGTCGGCCGAGCAGCTCGAACAGCTGAAGACGGCCCTCGAGGTGAACGAGGCGCTCTATCAGTCGGCGCGGCACAACGTCGAGCAGTCCGCCGCATCGCTGCGCGACGCACGGTCGAGCCTCTCGAAGACGGTGATTCTGGCGCCCATGGCGGGACGCATTACGCGACTCAACGTCGAGCTCGGTGAGACGGCCGTGCCCGGCACGTTCAACATGGACGCCGCCACGCTGCTGACGATCGCCGACATGAGCGTGCTCGAGACCAAGATCAAGGTCGATGAAACCGACGTCGCGCGCATCTCGCTCGGCGATTCGGCGATGGTCGAGATCGACGCGTTCCCCGATACGTCGTTTGTCGGCCGGGTGGTCGAGATCTCGAACAGCTCGATCAAGCTGGCCGGCGGTGGCGGTCAGCCGGGCCAGGATCAGGCGGTTGACTATGAGGTCACCGTGCAGCTCGTAAATCCCCCGTCGGAGACGCGACCAGACTTCTCGGCGACGGCCAAGATCGTCACCGACACGCGCCGGAACGTCCTGGCGGTTCCGATCATCGCGCTGACGGTGCGCGAGCACGAGACCACGAAGTCGAGTGATTCGGCGGCGATCGCGCTTGGACGCCAACCGACGAAACAGGTCGGGCAGCGAGACGTCGAAGGCGTGTTCGTGATCGGCAAGGAGAACAAGGTGTCGTTCCGCCCGGTACGCGTCGGGATCGCCGGGGAAGAATACTTCGAGGTCATCGACGGACTCCAACCCGGCGAGAAGATCGTCGCGGGCAGCTATCAGGCAATCCGCGAGCTGCGCGATGGCGCCACCGTTCGTGAGGCGAAGCAGGAAGGCAAGCCAGCTCAAGGAGCCAAGGCGTGAGCACGCAATACGAGACGGCGATCAGCAGCACCGCCGAGCGCGAAGCCGTCATTCGCGATCACGGCGGCGCGCCGGAAGAAGACTGGGTCATCGTGACGCGTGGCATCCAGCGCGATTACGACATGGGAGGAGAGGTGGTTCACGCCCTGCGCGGCGTGGATCTGGCCGTCCGGCGCAACGAGTACGTCGCGATCATGGGTCCGTCGGGCTCGGGCAAGTCGACGCTCATGAACATCATCGGGTGTCTCGACACGCCGACGGCCGGCGAGTACTGGCTCAACGGCCAGCTCGTGTCGGACATGAGCGACGACGAGCTGGCCCGTGTTCGCAACCGCGAGATCGGGTTCGTCTTCCAGACCTTCAACCTGCTCCCGCGGGCGACCGCGCTGCATAACGTAGAGCTGCCGCTCGTCTATGCGGGCATCCCGTCGCAGGAGCGAAAGCGGCGCGCCCATGAAGCACTCGAGCGCGTACAGCTCAGCGACCGGGCGAGCCACCGCCCGAACGAGCTCTCCGGCGGTCAGCGCCAGCGCGTCGCCATCGCGCGCGCGCTGGTGAACCGGCCGGCGATCCTGCTCGCGGACGAGCCGACGGGGAATCTCGACTCGGGAACGTCGGCGGAGATCATGAAGGTGTTCGAGACACTGGCGACCGAGGGCCAGACGGTCATCATGGTCACGCACGAAGCGGACATCGCCGCGAATGCGCGGCGCATTGTCGTGCTCCGCGACGGTCGCATTTCGTCCGACGAACGGCGCGAGTCGTTCGCCGCCCGCGTGGCCCTCGCCCAGGCCGCGCACTAGCCGATGCCGTTCATCGAGGCCATTCGACTCGCGCTCTCGCAGATCCGCGCGCAGAAGCTGAAGAGCTTCTTCACGCTCCTCGGCGTGACCATTGGCGTCATGTTCCTGATCGCGGTCGTCGCCGTCATCAACGGCATGGGCCGCTACATGGAAGAGGAGTTCGCCGGAAAGCTGATGGGGGTGAACACCTTCACCCTGCGTCACCGGCCGTACTTCGAGATGAACACCACCGACGAGGAGTGGCGGTCGTACGCGCGCCGGCAGCGCATCATGCTGCACGACGTCGACCCGGTGGTCGCGGCGCTTCCGCCCGACGTCATGTGGGCGGTCGAGAGTCGCGACAACATCCCGGTGTCCACGAAGGACATGCGCCCGCGAGACGTCGATGCCTTCGCCGTTGACGGGCAGTTCTTCGAGATCCGGAGCCTCGACGTCGCGAGCGGACGGTTGATCGCGCCTCACGAGTTCGCGAATGGCGCGAAGGTGGTGGTGATCGGGCAGGACGTCAAAAAGCGGTTCTTCCCGACCACCGATGCGCTGGGCCGCGAGCTGCGGATTGGGGGCGTCCCGTACCGCATCATCGGCGTGATGGAGGAACAGGGATCGGTGTTCGGGCTCTCCGTCGACAAGTTCGTCGTTGGACCGATGAAATCGCCGCTCGCGCGTCTGCTCAACCGTCGCCCCGGCATCATCGACGGCATCATTCTCAAGTCGAGCTCGATGCAGGGCATGCGGGAAGGGATGGAGCGAGTGCGCCAGGTCATGCGCGGGCGTCACCACCTGCGCCCCGCCCAGCCGGACGACTTCTCGATCGAGACGACGGAGTCGGCGCTCACCTTCTGGGCGAAGATCGAGAACGTGCTCGTCATGGCCGGCGTGGTCCTTCCCGCCATCGGCCTGCTCGTGGGTGCCATCGTCATCATGAACATCATGCTGGTGGCGGTCGCCCAGCGTACGCGCGAGATCGGCATCCGCAAGTCGCTCGGCGCGCGCCGTCGCGACATCCTTTCGCAGTTCCTCGTCGAGGCTGCCACGCTCAGCACGATCGGAGCGATATTCGGCATTCTGCTCGGCGTTGGGATCGCGGCCCTCGTCGAGAAGGCGAGTCCGATGCCAGCCAGTGTTGCGCCCTGGTCGGTCGTGACGGCGGTGATTCTCGGTGCGGGGGTAGGCATCGTCTCGGGCATGTATCCGGCGGCGCGCGCGGCGCGGCTGGATCCCATCGTCGCCCTGCGACAGGAGTGACGATGAGCTTCTCCGCACGCGTCTTCAACCTGCTGGAAGGGGTCGGCATCGCGTTCGATTCGATCCGCGCCAACAAGGTGCGCGCGGCGCTGACGATCCTCGGCGTCGCCGTCGGTGTGTTCACCGTCGTGGGAATTTCGGCGGCGATTTACGGAATCAATCGCAGCGTCGCCCGCGACTTCGAGGCGGCAGGGCCGACATCGTTCTTCATCTACAAGTTCCCGATCGACTTCAACGTCTGCGACGGCAGCGACGAAACCTGTCCCTGGATTCACTATCCGGCGCTGACCACCGACGAAGGCGACGCGATCGCGCGTCTCCCGAGCATTCGCGGGGTGACCACACACGTGGGGAGCTCGGCGACCTTCAAGTACAAGGACCGCCAGCTCAAGAGCGGGCTCCTCGACCTGTACACGCCAGGGTGGACCGACGTCGACGGCGGAGACATCTCGCCGGGACGGAGCTTCACGTACGCCGAGAACGAAACCGCCGCCCGCGTGGTGATCATCAACGACCTGATGGCCGAGCGGCTCTTCGGCGACATGGATCCCATCGGGAAGTTCATCACGATCAACGGCCAGCATTTCCGCGTGATCGGGCTGTATCACTACAAGGCGAGCTTTCTCGGAACGCCAGGTCGCGAAGGGGGCGACCGCCCGCGCGCGATCGTCCCGTTCGAATCGGGGCGCCGTCACCTGTCCGTGTGGACGCGTTGGGCGGACATGACGGTGAAGCCAGTGGACGGTGTGCCGCGTGACGTCGCGATGGATGACGTCATCGCGCGCCTGCGATCCATCCGCGGCCTTGGGCCGGCGGAGGAGAACACGTTCTTCGTCACACCCCAGGAGAAGCTGTTCGAGTTCTGGAACAAGCTGACTGGTGTATTCTTCATCGTGATGTTCGTGCTGTCAGCGATCGGCCTGATCGTCGGCGGCGTGGGCGTGATCGCCATCATGATGATCAGCGTCACCGAGCGCACGCGTGAGATCGGCGTTCGCAAGGCGCTCGGCGCGACGCGATGGACGATCATGTGGCAGTTCCTCGTCGAGGCGGTGACGCTCACCGGTGTCGGCGCGGCATTCGGCCTTTTGTTCGGCGCCGTCGTCACGTGGCTCGTGCGCTCGAACACCCCGATCGAGGCGACAATGACACCGTTCTGGATTGGGGTGGCGGTCGCCGGCAGCGCGCTCACCGGGGTTCTGTTCGGCATCTTGCCGGCGATACGTGCCGCGCGTCTCGACCCGGTGGAGGCACTGAGGTACGAGTAGCCCGGGGGGTCGAAGGGATCGACGGGGTCAAGGGGAACTTCAACAGGCGCCGGCTAACTCTCTCCGCCACCTGAAGTTCCCCTTGATCGCCTTAGATCCCGTCGAGCCCCTTCGATCCCGACCTCAGACCGTGACCGCCGGCACGCTCATTCAGTCCTTTCGGTATGAGCGACGTCCCCCGCAGCAAGCTCCCCGTCAACGGTCGCGTCGTCACGCAGGCCACCTCATCGTTCGCCAAGACGGTATCCACGCTGGCGGCGCTGGTCTCCGTGCTTTCGTTCGCGCGCGCATACGGCGTGATCGGCGATGACGCCGCGCACCTCACCGTCGGTGACATCGGTGCGGTGTGGATCGGCCTCTCGCCGAGCGCTGACACCGCCGAAGCGCTGAACGACACGCTTCAGCTCACGGCGACGATCAAGGACAAGAGCGGGAGCGCGCTGGTAGGCGCATCGCTGAAGTGGACGAGCGATCATCCGGAGATCGCCTCGGTGACGCAGGGGGGTGCCGTCGTGGCCCACGCACCGGGAACGACGACGATCACCGCGACGGTCGGGGGACTCGTCGCGCGGTCGCGTGTCGTCGTGAGGCCGTTCGTCGCCAACGTTCGCATCGCGGGGGATAGCGAGATCGTGATGCGTGACGGCGAGCAGCGCGCCATCTCCGCCCGCGGCGTCGATCGGCGCGGGTACGTCATCCCGGGCCTTTTCGCGAAGTGGCGTGCTACGGACACCGCCGTCGTTCGCGTGGACTCCAATGGGTTCTCCACGGCGCAGCGCCCCGGCCGCGCGCTGCTCGAGGCGACGATCGCCGGTGTGAGCGTTCAGGCGCCTGTTACCGTCGTTCCGACCGCGTTCGCCGTGCGCGTGCTCTCGGGCGACAACCAACGGGCCCCGGCCCGCGCAACGCTGCCGCTACCCGTCGTCGTTCGTGTCGTGTCGCGGCACGGGCTGCCGATTCCACGAGCGAAAGTCCAGTTTCGCCCGGAGATCGCCGAGGAGCGCGCTGAGCCCGAGACAGCGATGACCGACGCGGACGGGCGGGCGAAGGCGATGTGGCGGCTTAGCGCCATCCCGGGAACGCGCCGCCTGCTGGTGCTTGCCGAGGGCGTGGATAGCGCCGTCGCCATTACCGCCGATGCGGAGCCGCTCGCCGCCGAGACGCGCATCATCGCTCTGGATACCGGGCAGCAGGCGGACATCGGTGCGAAGCTGCCTCGCCCCGTCGCGATCAGAGTCACCGACACGACCGGTCGCCCATTGAGCGACTTGCCGGTGAGCTGGGTTGCGCTCGAAGGCGGCGCGCTGACGCCCCTGGCCGCGCGAACGGACTCGTTGGGCGAGGCGCGTGTCGAGTGGACCCTCTCGAACCGCGCCGGTGTTCAACGCCTGCGGGCGCAAGTCGGCGTCACGCGGGCGGTGCCACCCGTGGTGATCAAGGCCACGGCGAAGGCTGGCGGTCCCGCGAGCGCGTGGGTCGTCGGCGGAAACACGCAGACCGGGAAGGTGGGTGCACCGCTCGCGAAGAAAGTCGCGATCAAGGTGCTGGATCGCGCCGGCAACGCCGTGCCAAACGCGGTCGTGTACTTCGCGCCAGTTCAGGGATCCGTGGTGGATTCCGCCGTGATGGCGGATACGGGTGGCATCGCCCGCGCGGCCTGGACGCTCGATCGCGCTCCGGGGCCGCATTCGATGTCGGTGCGAGTGGAGGGAGTGCCGCGACCGCTCATCGTCACGGCAACCGCACGTCCCGGAGCGGCCGCTGCGATCGAGCTCACGCCAAAACAGGCCGTGGGCACGCCGGGGAAGCAGCTCGCCGACGGGGTGGAGGCCCTGGTGACCGACGAGTTCGGCAATGCCTTGAAGGGCGCTACCGTCACGTTCAAGGCCAGCGAAGGAACGCTATCGCCCGCGCGCGTCGTCACCGACGACAAGGGCCGGGCGCGCACACGATGGACGCTGGGGCGCGGCCGCGTCGAGCAGTCGCTCATCGCCCGCGTGCTCGGCAGCGGCGCGAGCGCCAGCCTCGCGGCGCGCGTGTCGCTTCCGGCAACCACCGGGGGATCGGCAACCACGAAGAAGCCAGCCGTCTCGACGAAGACCGCGGCCAAGACGCCTTCGAAGACCTCCTCGAACCGAAAGTCGGTGCGCAAGCCGTAGGCCGCCCCGCCCGGACGCCGCGGCGGCGGGCCGGATCCCCGAGGGTTGTGGCACGAACGTTCGCCATCAATCGTTAGCCGACGATGCGATTCGCCGACGTCGTGACAGTGGCCCTCGCCCAGCTTCGCGCCAATGCCCTGAGGTCGTTCTTCACGACGCTCGGCATCGTCGTCTCCGTCGCCTTTCTCGTCGCCGTGGTGGCGATCATCCAGGGGATGAACGCCTACGTCCGCGAGAACATCGCGAGCGCGATCATCGGCGCGAACGCGTTCCAGGTGCGACGCACTCCCATCCGCGTCGGCTTTTTCGACGACGAGGAGTGGAAGCGTATTCAGCGCCGTCCGCGCATAACGAGCGACGATGCGGACGACGTCGCGGCGGCGATTCCTGGCGCTGTCGCCGTCGGCATTACCTCGGGCTGGCCGACGCCCATGGCCGATGTCGAGTGGCGCAACCGCACGGTTGGGGATGCGCTCATCTTCGGCGTCACCCCACCGTACCAGCTCGTGCAGGACTATCGATTCGCGATGGGGCGTCCGCTCACCGAAATCGATGTCCGCGAACGGCGCCCTGTGGCCGTACTCGGCTGGGACGTCGCCGATCGTCTTTTCGAAGGGGCCGATCCGATTGGCCGCCCGGTTCGCATCCTCGGGCAACGCTTCGAGGTCGTCGGCGTCGTCGAGCAAAAAGGGCGCGTCCTCGGCCAATCCTTCGATGGCTTCGTGCTGCTTCCGCTCACCGCCTTCGAGAGTCTCTACGGGCGACGCCAGACCACGACGATCTCCGTGAAGATGAGCGAGGCGGCCGATGTCGCCTACGGCATGCAGCGAGCCGAGGAGGCCATGCGTATCGCGCACGGGTTGCGTCCCGGCGAGGAAAACGATTTCTCGGTGGAAACGGCCGATGCGCTGGTCGAATTCTGGAAGCGCCTCACGCGCGTGCTGTTCGCCGCCATTCCGGCGGTCGTGGGCATTGGCATCGTCGTCGGCGGGATCGTGATCATGAACATCATGCTGATGGCGGTGAACGAGCGCACGCGGGAGATCGGCATTCGCAAGTCCGTCGGCGCACGAGCGCGCGACATTCGTCGTCAGTTTCTCGCCGAGGCCGTCGCGCTGGCGACGGTCGGCGGCGCGGTCGGAGTCGCGACGGGCTGGGCCTTCGCCCAGCTCGTCGCCGTGGCATCTCCCCTCCCCGCGCGCGTGACGTGGTGGTCCGTGATCCTCGCGTTGACCCTCGGGGCCGGGGTTGGCGTCCTGTTCGGCGTGTACCCTGCCTCGCGGGCAGCCCGGCTCAACCCGATCAACGCACTGCGCGCCGAATGAAACCGAGCCTGCGAGCGCTGCACACGGTGCGCGGCGACACCCTCCAGGAGAATGTCGGCATCGCGCTCGATACGCTGCGCGCCAACAAGCTCCGCTCGAGCCTCACCGTGCTGGGTGTGGTGATCGGCGTGTCCACGGTGATGGCGATGGCCGCCATCGTCCAGGGCATCCGCGAGCAAATCGTGCACACCATCGAGATCGCGGGCCCGACGACATTCTACGTGATCAAGTATTTCTCGCAGACACCGCTCAACCCCGACCAGCTGCCGAAGGAGGTTCGCGTTCGCCCCGATCTGACCGAGCAGGAAGCCGAGCGCATCGCCAGGCTCACCGAAGTCGACTACGCGGCGATCTGGGCGCAGCTGTTCGGCCGGCTGGAGTATCGCGGCGCGCGTACACAGACGATCACGTTCTTCGGCGCCGATGACCGCTATCAGGAGCTGCAAGGCGGCGAGCTGGTCGCCGGACGATGGTTCACGGCGGCGGAGCTCGCGAGCGGGGCGCCGGTGGTCGTGCTCGACGAGGGGATGGCCCGGCGCATCTTCGGACACGTGGACCCGTTAGGCGAGCGCGTGCAGGTGGCGGGACGCCCCGCCCAGGTCATCGGGCTCTACGTGCCACCGGAGAACATCTTCGCGCCGCCGGGACAGGAGGTCGGAGCGATCATCCCCTTCCGACTGGCGGAACATCAGTACACCATCGACAAGACCAATGCGCTCTGGATCGTGGTGAAGCCGCGACCGGGCGTGACGGTCGCCGAGGCGCAGGATGCGGTCACGGTCACCATGCGTAACGTGCGCAACCTGCGACCCGGCGAGCCCAACACGTTCGACATGATCACCCAGGATCAGATTCTCGACACGTTCAACAAGCTGACGGGCGTGTTCTTCCTGGTGATGATCGTGCTCTCGAGCGTGGCGCTCCTCGTCGGCGGGATCGGCGTCATGGCGATCATGATGGTTTCGGTGACCGACCGCACGCGCGAGATCGGGGTTCGGAAGGCGATGGGCGCCACGCGACGCGACATTCTCGTGCAGTTCCTGATCGAGGCCGCGACGCTGACGGGGATCGGCGGCGCGATCGGGATCGTCGTCGGGCTCCTCTTCGGCCAACTCGTGACGCGCGCCATGGACATCGAGGCCACCGTTCCGATCTGGTCGGCGGCGGTGGCCGCGACGGTGTCGATCGCCATCGGGATCGTGTTCGGACTGCTGCCGGCCAACCGAGCGGCACGGCTGGAGCCAGTTGAGGCACTGCGGTACGAGTGAGAGGAACGCGGAATTCGGAAGGCGGAAGTTTGTGATTGGATCGTGACGGGAACCGTTCAACGACAACCCTGCGCATTCCGCAGTCCGCATTCGCAGAGCTATCTTCTCTCTCCATGTCCGTCGACATTCTGGCGATCGCCGCGCATCGGGATGACGTGGAGCTCACTTGTGGCGGAGCGCTGCTGGCGGCGGCGGCGCGCGGTCGCCGCACGGCCATCCTCGACCTGACGGCCGGCGAAGCCGGGACGCGCGGTTCGGCGGAGCTGCGCGCGCGCGAGGCCGAGCGTGCCGCCGAGGTACTCGGCGTCAGCGCGCGCGAGAATCTCGGCCTTCCCGATGCGGCCCTCACGAACACGCCGGAGACCCGTGCCCAGGTCGCTGTCGCGATTCGCCGGTTTCGTCCGCGCGTCGTCATCGCACCCGCCGCGCACGGCCGGCACCCGGACCATCGCATTGCGGCCGAGCTCATTCGCGACGCCGCGTTCGTCGCGGGGCTGGCGAAGGTCGCGCCCGACGTGCCGGTCCACCGACCGTTCAAGATCGTGCACACGCTCACGTACCGGGAAGATCCCGTGAAGCCGACGTTCATCGTGGACATCAGCGATGTCTTCGAGCGGAAGCTCGAGGCGATCCGCTGCTACTCCTCGCAGTTCGATGGCGTGACGCAGGCGGGCGAAGTCTATCCGAACGGGGACCCGCTGCTCGAGATCGTGCGGCATCAGGCCGCGCACTACGGCTCGCAGATTCGGACGCGGTACGGCGAGCCATTTCTCACGCACGAGACGATGCGCGTCGACGACATCGCGACGCTCGAGGTATCCACGTTTTGACGAACCTCCCTCCGGCCGCCCCCGGCGGCGAGATCACGTATCCGTCGTACCTCGCGCTCGACGAGCTGCTCGCGCTTCAGCGGCCGCGATCGAGCCCCGAGCATCCCGACGAGCTGCTGTTCATCGTGGTGCATCAGGCGAGCGAGCTGTGGTTCAAGGTGCTGCTGCACGAGCTGGAGGCCCTCGTCAGCCAGCTCGAGCGGGGTGACGTGCTCGCGTGTGTCTTCGCGCTCAAGCGCATCAACGCGCTGATGCGCATCGTGACGGCGCAGCTGTCGGCGCTCGACACGCTGCCTCCGCATCGCTTCGCCGAATTCCGCGGGTACCTGGGCTCGTCGAGTGGATCGCAGAGCGCCCAGTTTCGCGCGCTCGAGGCGGCGTCCGGCCTTCGTGAGCCGCATTTCCTCGCGGCCCTCGAGGAGCATGGCGAACCCCCCGAGCTGGTGATGCGATGGCTGAAACGGCCCACCCTCCAGGACTTGTTCGATGCCCTGCTCGATCGTCATCGCGTGACGCTGGAGGACGTGTATCAGGATCCGGCGCAGTCGCCGCTGCTGCTGCTCGCCGAGAGTCTGCTCGAGTACGAGCAGTCGTTTTCGCTCTGGCGCTATTTGCACGTGCAACTCGTCGAGCGCATCATCGGCCCGGCGACAGGCGGCACCGGAGGAACGCTCGGCGCCAAATACCTCCAGCGCACCGTATCCCAGCGGTTCTTCCCGAAGCTCTGGAACGTGCGGGCCCGCTTCTTCACCTCGGATTCGGAACCCCCGACGCGGTGACTGAAAGGGACATTTCGATCGCCATGGGATCCAACACGCCGGAGTGGCCGGGCGACCAGCCTTTCACGTGTGGCTGGACAATGACGCTCGCCGGCGGCGACAGCGTGAATCTCTCCGCGATCACGACCAGCCCGCACGTCGGGACGCACGCTGACGCTCCGCTCCACGTCCGTGACGGAGGGGCCGCATCCCACCAGCTGCCGCTTCGTGCGTTCGCGGGGCGCGCGATCGTCTGCTCCGTGGACTCCACGCTCGAAACGATCGAACGTCGCGATCTCACGACGCTTCCCGACGACGGCCCCATCGAGCGGCTGCTGCTCCGCACCCAATGCTCGATCGCCAGTGGAACGTTTCCCGAGCGCTGGCCTGTCCTGTCGATCGATGCCGTGCGTGAGCTGCTCCGCCGAGGACTCGCCTTGTTAGGCGTGGACACGCCCTCGGTGGATGGACGTCACAGCAAGACGCTGGACGTGCACAAGGCACTTTTTGGAGGGGGCGCATTCAATCTCGAGAACCTCGACCTGCGAAGCATCGCGGACGGAGAGTACGAGCTCGTCGCGTATCCGGTGCTCGTCGAAAACGTCGATGCGGCCCCGGTGCGAGCGGTGCTCAGAGACCGGCGATGACCGTGCACCGGGGCGCCTGACGCGTGGCAGCCATCGCCTTCCTGAGCCGCAATCCATCGGCTGGCCTCTTGGTCGTGCAGCTTCTCGGCCTGCCGCTGTACGCGTTGATGGAAACGTCTCCTTTTGGACGCGCGTTCTTCGGCGCCTTCGGCGTGCTGGTTCTGGCGGTCGCGGTCCGCGTCGTACGAAGGAGCCCGTGGATGACGTGGGTCGGCGTGGTGCTGGCGCTCCTCATCGTCGCCCTGTCCGTTGTCGGCCTCCTCGTGCCCCATCCCGCGTTGACGGCGGCGACCGCGTTTCTCGAAGCCGCGTTCTACTTCTACGCGACGGGCAGCCTGATCGCGTACATGCTGCAGGACTGGGTGGCCACGACCGATGAGCTTTTCGCGGCGGGCGCCACGTTCACGCTCCTCGCCTGGGCGTTCGCGTATGTGTACGTGGTGTGTCAGGTGATCGTTCCCGGAAGCTTCGGTCCGGCGGATCACGCCCGTACGTGGGTGGAGCTGCTCTTTCTCAGCGTGGCGGTCCTCTCGAGCGTGGGGCTGAGCGACATCCTGCCAACGACACCAATGGCACGCTCCCTCATCATGCTCGAGTCCTTCGCCGGCATCATGTATATCGCCCTCGTGGTCTCGCGATTGATCAGTCTCACCGCGATCGCGCGCAGGGACCGAACGTAGGAGCTCTTCGCGCTTCGTACGCGTGCGGCGCGGCGCTAACCGCCTTATATTTCCTGGGTTATGCCTGCACCGATTTATCTCGACCACGCCGCCACGACCCCGGTGCGCCGGGAGGTCTTCGAGGCGATGGAGCCCTTCTATGGCCCGCGCTTCGGGAACCCATCGAGCACGCACCGCTGGGGACGCGAGGCTCGCGCCGCGCTCGATGAGGCGCGCGAGCGCATCGCGCGATGCCTTGGCGGCGAGACCGACGAGATCTGTTTCACTTCCGGCGGCACCGAGGCGGACAACCTGGCGATCCTCGGACCGTGGCGCGCTCGCGATCGACATCGCACGGCGGTCGTAACCACCGGGATCGAGCACAAGGCCGTGCTCGCGAGCGTGCACCAGGCCGCACGCGAGGGCGCCGAGGAGCGTGTCGCCCCGGTGACGAGCCAGGGCGTCGTCGACGTCGATGCGTTCGACCGGTTGTTAGGCAGCGACGTCGCGCTCTGCTCGATCATGTGGGTGAACAACGAGATCGGCACCATCCAGCCCATCCCCGAGCTGGTGCGCCGCGCGAAGACCCACGGGATCGTGTTTCACACCGACGCCGTGCAGGCGTTCGCGAAGATTCCGATCAATGTCCGCGAGACGCCGGTCGACCTGCTCACCCTGTCCGGCCACAAGATCGGCGCCCCCAAGGGGTGCGGGGCGATGTTCATTCGTCGAGGCACGGCGATCGAGTCGCTGATGCACGGGGGGTCGCAGGATCGCGGGCGTCGGCCAGGGACCGAGAACGTGGCGGCGGCTGTCGGTCTCGCCCGCGCAGCCGAGCTCGCGATCGAGGAGCGCGAGCGCGAGATGGCCCGGTTGGCCGCACTACGCGATCGGCTCGAGGCGGCGTTGGTCGAGCGGATTCCCGATGTGATGGTGCACGGCCGTGGAGCACCGCGAGCCGCGCACATCCTCAACGTCTCCGTTCCCGGAACCGATAGCGAGTCTCTGCTGATGGCGCTCGACCTCGCCGGCGTCGCCTGCTCGTCAGGCTCGGCCTGTCAGAGCGGAAACGTCAATCCATCGCACGTCCTCACGGCGATGGGCGTTCCCCGTGATCTCGCGAGCGCGGCGATCCGCATGAGCCTGGGCGCTCTGACGACCGACGAGTCCGTCACGCGTGTCGCGGAGCTGTTCCCCGCGCTCATCACCAAGGCACGCCGGCTCGCCGGCGTCATGAGCTGACGATGGCTCCGCGGGTGCTGGTCGCGATGTCGGGCGGCGTCGATTCATCCGTGGCCGCGGCGCTCCTCGTGGAGCGCGGTTACGACGTCGTCGGCGCGACGATGAAGCTGTTTTGTTACGGCGACGATGTCCCCGATCGCCCGTGCTGCTCGCTCGACTCGATCGATGACGCGCGACGCGTGTGCGAGCGACTTGGCGTTCCCCATTACGTGCTCAATCTCGAGAGCGCGTTCGGGCACGACGTGATCGACGATTTCGTGAGCGAGTACGCCCGGGGACGCACTCCCATCCCCTGCGTGCGGTGCAACACCTTCACGAAGTTTCGAGATCTCCTTCGCAAGGCAGACGCGATCGACGCCGACTTCATCGCGACCGGCCACTACGCGCGGGTCGTCGACGGCGTGCTCCTGCGCGCGCAGGATGCGGACAAGGATCAGACCTATTTTCTCTGGGGGATCGACCGCGACGTCGTGCGGCGAATGCTGCTCCCGGTCGGCGAGCTGACGAAGGCGGAAACGCGCGCCCGCGCGCGGGCGCTCGGTCTCGACGTGGTCGCCGGGAAGCCCGAGAGCCAGGACATCTGCTTCGGTCCCGACGGGGATCATGTGCGCGTGCTGGAGCGGCGCCTGGGAGCCGGCGCCCCGGCCCTCGCATCCGGGCCGATCTTCACCCTCGACGGCCGCGTCGTCGGGCGCCATGAGGGCTTTGCGCGATACACGATCGGGCAGCGTCGCGGACTTCCCGGCGGGTTTCCCGTCCCGATGTACGTCGTCGCGATTCGGCCAACCGACCGCGCGGTCGTCATCGGGCCGCGCGACGCGCTGCTCGGTCGCGGCGTAGTTGCCCGCGGCGTGAACTGGCTCGTCGACGAGCCGCCGACGGTGGGCGCCCAGGTGGCTGTGCAGGTGCGTCATCGTGCAGCCGCGGCGCCCGCCGAGATCATTCGGTGTGCCGGCGACGAAATCGAGCTCGCGCTCGATGTGCCGGTTGCGGCGATCACGCCCGGGCAGTCGCTGGTGATCTACGATAGCGCCAGGGTTCTCGGTGGTGGATTCATCGAGCGCGCTCACGGGCAGCGCCCCACCCTCCCGGTGCTCGCCGCCTAACTACTGACGCGCGACGTCAGTACTTCAGGCCCCCGGCCTCGGCGAACTCCTTCATCAGCCGTTCCTGCTCCTCGGAGAGCGTGGGCGGCACGGTCACGTCCACCTCGACGATGAGATCGCCGCGCTGACCTGCCCGCTCGATTCCCTGTCCACGTACGCGGAAGCGTTTCCCCGGCGGCGTCCCCGGAGGGATCTTGATCGTGACCTTCTTCCCATCGAGTGTCCGTACGGCAATGCGCGAGCCTAACGTGGCCTGCGCGATGTTGAGCGGGACCTTCGCCACCAGGTCATTACCCTCGCGCTGAAAGAACCGATCGGGCTCGACCTGGAAGGTGATGAAGAGGTCGCCCGGCGGTCCGCCGTTCGGCCCCTTTCCCCCCTGCCCCGAGAGCCGCAGCCGCGTTCCGGTGTCCACGCCCGGCGGCACGCTGATCATCACGGTCTTGCGAACCCTCTTGTCGCCGGCGCCGTTGCACTCCGGGCATCGCTCCGAGGGGACCTGCTTTCGGCCGAGACACATGGGGCATGGACGGCTAACGGCAAACCCGCCCTGACCGAACGTGACGTTGCCACGCCCATTGCACTCCGGGCACGTTCGGAAGGTTGCACCGGGCGCACCCCCCG
>DASTYE010000051.1:0-7639 GCA_035765135.1 Gemmatimonadaceae bacterium
CCCCGCGCGCCGCGCGCGCGTCGTCGCGGAGCGTCATGATGTCGCGACGACCGAGCGCGTAACACAACTGATAGGTCGGGAACGCGCAGTAGCGCACGGCCTCGGCGCGCGCCGCCCCCTCCTCGAGCGACAGCTCATCGCGCAGAATGTGCGCGGCCGTGTCCACCGTCATCCCCTTCGTGTGGAGTGAGACATCGAGGATGACGCGGAGCGCCCGCCACAACAGGTGATGCACCTGGAAGAAGCGCGAAGCGGGATCGCGGATGAATCCCTCTTCGGCCATGAGGTGCTCGCAGTACAGCGCCCAGCCCTCCTGCGCCGCCGGGCTCGCGAGCACGCGGCGAACATTGCGCGCGAGCCGGCTCGCGGTGACGATCTGGAGGTGATGACCCGGTACTCCTTCATGGAGCGCGGTGCTCTTCAGCTCCGAGCGGCAGTGCAGCCGCGATGGCTCGCCCGGTCGCGGGAGCGTCACGAAGAACGTACCTCGCGAATCTCCGTCGAACGCTGCCGGTCCCTGATACGCGGCGAACGGGATGAGCGCGCGAAGGAAATCCGGCGTCGGCATCACGGCAAGCTCCCCGTCCGGCACGGAGACGAGCGATCGCTCGATCGTGAAGTCATGCGCGGCGCGCATCGCGTCGCGATACTCGGCGAGCGCGGTTTCGCGCGTCGGTGTGTCCTGGCGCAGCTGGCGGACGAGGTCGCGCCAGGGCGTATTCGGGCGGACCTCCGGCGCCAACCGCTCCAGCTCGGACATCGCGTCGGCACGCAGCCGCTCGCCGAACCGCAGCAGCTCATCCGCGTTCTCGCGAATCATGTGCGCCGTATGGAGCTTCAGGTCGAAGAGCTCGCGACCGATACCGGCCGTCGCTTCCGCCTCCGGCTCCATGAGGGCGAGCGCATCACCATAACGATGGAGCGCATCGACGCCTTCGTCTCGTGCGTTCGCCAACGCGATTGGATCCACGCCGGGCAGCGTCGCGCTGCCGAGGCCGTCGCGCAGCAAGGAAACGCCGCCGGCGATCATCGCGCGGGCCGTGTCGAAGAAGACGGCGCGTGGCTCTCTCAGGGCGGCGGCCGCCTCCTCGAAAAACCGGGGGAGTGCCTGCACCCGCCCGAGGACGGCGGCCGAGCGATGCTCGGGATCGCGAGGCTCGCGCGCGAGCAGGAGGTGGATGCCGCTGAGCGCGCCGAGAAGCGCGTTGGATGGATCGCGCGCGAACGGCTTCTCGCGCTCGAGCACGAGCAGGTCATGCCGCGCCGCGTGCAAGGCTGCGGTGCGATCGATTTCATCGTCCAGCGACGCCGCGTCGGCCTCCTCGAGGCTCAACGTGTACGCCCGCAACGCGGCGACGTAGTCCCGGAGTGATGCGGGATCCAGGCGGGGAAGCTCGGCGTCGAACTCGTGCCGGCCGACGTACGTCCCTTCGACCGGGTTGATCCGCCAACGAAGATCGAGGTATCCCTCGAGTACGTCGGCGAGTCGCTCGCTCACGCGCGCGCGGGCTGCCGGTTGCGCTCGGCGATCATGGCATGCAGCTCGTCGTCACGAAGCACGCGATTCATGCGCTTGGCGGCGTCGAAGAGCAGCTGACAGAGCACGTCGTCAGCGGGATCGTAGCCGTGCTCCTCGAGCCAGCACTTTACGTTCGACAGCCCGGACACCGGCGAGATCTCGATGCGCTGCGCGAGACCGAAGTCACCCGCCGGCACGCCCGAGTAGATGCGATCGGCCAGCCAGTCGTGCCCCTTCTTCCGTGCCTTGATGATGGCGGCCGCGTGCACTCCGGTCCCGGTGCGGAAGGCGTCGTCACCCAGGACCGGATAGCTGGGCGGGATCGGCACGCCGCACGCGCGCGACGCGAGGCGCGAATACTCCGGGAGCTTGCTCAGATCGTGCTTGTGCGCGCCGAGCAGCTTCAGGTTGATCAGCAGGAGGTCCATCTCGGCGTTGCCGACGCGCTCGCCAATGCCTAACGCCGTACCGTGAACGCGATCGACCCCTTCCTCGATGGCGGCGAGACAGTTCGCGAGCCCCAGCCCGCGATCGCGGTGCCCGTGCCAGTCGAGCTTCACATCCTCCCCACTCGGCGCGATGATCTCGTCGCGCACGAAGCGGGCGAGCCGCCGGACGCCGTCCGGGGTCGCGTGGCCGACGGTGTCGGCGAGGCACAGCCGCCGTGCGCCCCAGCGGATCGCGTTACCATACAGCGCCTTCAACGTGTCGGGCGCCGCGCGCGTCGTGTCCTCGGTGACGAACATGACCGGCAAGCCCTCGCGCACGGCGAACGTCACCGCTTCCTCGCTCACGCGGAGCATCTTGTCGAGCGTCCAGTCTTCGGCGTACTGCCGGATGGGCGAGGAGCCGATGAAGGTCGCGGCCTCGATCGGGATGCCCGCTTCCTGGGAGATGCGCGCCACCGGCTCGACGTCGGAGATGACCGTGCGCGCCGCGCAGTTCGCCTCGAGCTCGAGGCGAGCCGACGCGATTTCCCTGGCGAGCGCGAGCGTGTCGGCACGCGCGCGCGGCCCGGCGCCAGGGAGTCCGATATCGGCCGACGCGATCCCGAGGTCCACCATGAGGTGGAGGAGCCGCTTCTTGTCGTCGATGACGGGATCGGTGACCGAGGGGCACTGGAGCCCGTCGCGCAGCGTCTCGTCGTTGAGCTCGACGTGACAGGACGCCCAGTCGAAGGCGGCGCCTCGCTGGTTCCAGTCGTGGATGAGGTCCTGTTCGCGCATGGATGAAATTGAAACGGGCCATGGGCCAATGACAACGGGCCAAGGGCCAGGGGCCAAGGGGAGGGTCAAGGGCTGCATAGCTCCGTGCACCCTCGACCCTCCCCGTGGCCCCTGGCCCTTGGCCCTTGGCCCGCTTCAATTTCATCCATGCTCCGCCAGCTCTGGCACCACTCTGCCCTCCGTCACGCGCGCCTCGAGCTCGTGCGGCGCGACCACGAGATCGTGGGGGAGCAGATCGCGGTGTCGGAGATCGCCGCCCCCACCGGCGAGGAGGGAGAGCGCGCGCAGTGGGTGGCGCGGCGATTCGAATCCCTGCGGCTCAGGGACGTGCACATCGATGACGCCGGAAACGTGATTGGCCGGCGTCCGGGGAAGACCGACGCGCCTCCCGTCGTCGTCTGCGCACATCTCGACACCGTCTTTCCACGTCAGACTCGAGTCAGGGTCACGCGCCAGGGGCGCCGGCTCTCAGGCCCCGGCATTGGCGACAACGGGCGCGGCGTGGCGGCCATGCTCGCCCTGGCGGCGGCCGTGGATGGGGAGACGCTGGTGACTGAGCGCCCGGTCGATTTCATCGGCACCACCGGCGAGGAAGGCACGGGCGACCTGCGCGGCGCCAAGCACGCGTTCACCGGCGACCGGCGTGAGGCGACAGCCGCGATCATCCTCGACGGGGCGGGAGATGAGCGCATCGTGCACCGCGCGCTCGCGTCCCGTCGGTATCGTCTCACCTTCCACGGTCCTGGCGGTCACAGCTGGACGGCGTTCGGCGTGCCTAACGCGGTCCATGCAGCCGCGGCGGCGACGGCGCGCCTCGCGCGCCTTCAGCTCCCACAGAGTCCGCGCACCACGGTTTCCGTCGGCCGCATCGGTGGCGGGATCTCGGTGAACTCGATCCCGGATCACGCGTGGCTCGAGGTCGACGTTCGGTCGGCGTCCGCGGCGATGATTGCCCGCCTCGATCACAGCGTGCGGGATGCCGCGGCGTCAGCGGCGGTCGAGGAGAATGCGCGGAGGGCCGTCGCGACCGTGCCGCTCGCCCACACCGTCGAAGTCATCGGCGAGCGTCCGGGAGGCGAGACGCCGGTCGATCATCCACTGGTGCTCGCCGCGCTGGAAGCCACCCGTCTCATTGGACGAAGCCCCGAGCTGGCGATCGCCTCGACCGACGCGAACATCCCGATCAGCCTCGCCATCCCCGCGGTAGCGATGGGCGCCGGCGGCCGAGGGGGCGACGCGCACACATCGGGGGAATGGTTCGAGAATACCGACGGGACGCTGGGACTGAGCCGGGCGCTGGGGCTGGTGGTGAGCGTGGCGGGGCTAAAGGTGTGAAGGTGTGAAGGTGTGAAGGGTGTCAAGGTGAAAACCCCTTGACACCCTTGAAACCCTTGACACCTCAGCCGTTCCGCACTTCCGAGTGGTCCCCGATCGTCAGCTCGCCACTCACGCCTTCGACCACCGTCTCGTCCCCCACCAGCGAATCGTGAAGCCGCGACCGGGCGATCCTCGACTTCTCGCCGACGATCGTATCGCGCAAGTGGGAATCCTCGACGACGGAGCCGGCGCCTAACGTCACGTTCGGGCCGATCGTCGAGCGGCGCAGCGTCACGCCCTCCTCGATCAGCACCGGATCGACGATCGTGCAGCCGTCTGTCGCCTTGGGTCGTTTGGCGCGCCCCCGCTCCAGCATCGCGCGGTTGGTCTCGAGCAGCGTGTCGATCTTGCCGGCGTCGTACCATCCCTCCACGTCGATGACTTTGATCTTCGCGCCCTTCTCGATCATGTACTGGAAGGCATCGGTGAGATAGTACTCGCCCTTGTTCTTCGGCTGGCGGAGCACCCAGTCGATGCCCTCGTACAGCAGCTTCCAGTTCTTGATGTAGTACAGGCCGATGTTGGCGCGCTTCGAGATCGGCGTGGATGGCTTCTCGACGATCTTCGTCATGTTGCCCTGCGCATCGGACACGACTACGCCGAAGCGCTGGTAGTCCTCGACTTCCTTTACCCAGATGATCCCATCGGCATCCGTCGATTTGATGACCGACAGGTCGGCATCGAAGATCGTGTCGACGAAGATGATCAGAACGGGCTGATCGACGTGCTCGCGCGCCAGAGCGACGGCGCCGGCCGTGCCATCCTGCACCTTCTGCTCGATGAACACCGCGGGAAAGTCGAACTCGGCCCGCACGTACTCCTCGACCTTCTCCTTGAGATGGCCGGTGATGTAGATGATCTGCTCGACGTTCCCGAGCTTCTCGAGATCGTCGAGGATGTATGCCATCACTGCCTTGCCCGCGACCTTGAGCATCGGCTTCGGCGTGACGTGCGTGTGCGGGCGAAGACGCGTGCCCTTCCCCGCCAGCGGAATGATGACCTTCATGGCGCCGATGTCCCCTCGCGTCCGTAACGGTCCTCGAGCCTGACGACATCATCCAGCTCGGGCGTCGACGCCTCGAGAATGTCGCAGTCGGTGATCGCTTCCATGTAATGAACGGTTCCGGGTGTGATGCGGAACGCGTCCCCCTGCTTGAGCGGCACATCCTCGAGCTCGTCGCCGAGCTTGACCCAGTACTTCATTTCGCCGCTGAGCAGGTACACCGTTTCGTCCTTCCGATTGTGATACTGCACCGAGAGCGCGTGCCCCGCGTTGATGTGCAGGACCTTGCCGACGTACCGGTCGGTGTGGGCCCAGATGAGCTCGTACCCCCACGGCTTGGCGACGTGTTTGACCGCGACTCTTCCGCTCATGGAGTTCGGGGATCCTCGGCCAGGGTACGAACGGCAAAGATGACAGATTACAGAATACACATTTCAGAATTCAGACGGACAATCTGAAATCTGAATTCTGTATTCTGACCTCTGTCATCTTTGCCGTTCTGGGAAACGAAATATCTCGCCCCCGCAATGGCTTCGCAATCGGAACGAAATATGCCTTCGCGTTGGCCATGCTCCTGTCACCACGCTATCTGCCGCGCCTGTCCGCGACCGTCGGCCTGTTCACGCGCTATGGCCTGAAGGACTTCGCGACACGCCAGGGAATCGAAGGGCTCGCCGCCGAGGAGGCCGAGGAGCTGTCATCGGGAAACGGCGACGGCGTCATCGAGCGCGCGCGCGGTTTCAGGAAGCGCCTCGTCGAGCTCGGTCCCGCCTACATCAAGCTCGGCCAGATTCTCTCGACCCGCCCCGACCTCGTTCCCGAGGCATACATTCGCGAGCTGGAGCACCTGCAGGACGATGTCAGCCCGCTTCCGTACTCCGTCGTCGAGGAGACCATCGAGGCCGAGCTGGGCGCTCGAATCAGCAAGCTGTTCAAGGACTTCAATCCGGAGCCCCTGGGCAGCGCCAGCCTCGGCCAGGTTCACGAAGCGACGCTGCGAGACGGACGCGCCGTCGTCGTGAAAGCGCAGCGCCCCGGCATTCGTGAGACGCTGGCCGACGACATCGAGTTCTTCCGCGAGTTCGCGCGCTTTCTCGCCGATCACACGCGCGCCGGGCAGCGCATCGATCTCGTCGGCATCATCCAGCAGCTGGAGATGGCGCTGCTCGATGAGCTGGACTATCGCGTGGAGGCACGGAACGCCGCGGCCTTCCGCCGTGCGCTCGCCGGCTTTCCACGACTCCTCATTCCGCGTGTGATCGAGGCGTACTCGTCGGAGAAGGTGCTCACCACCGAGCGCATTCGCGGCATCAAGATCGATGACATTCCCAAGGTCTCGCGCGTCGAGCACGACTTCGCCGCGCTCGCCGAGGAGTTCGCCAAGGCGTACCTGAAGCAGATCACGATCGACGGACACTTTCACGCCGATCCCCACCCGGGGAACGTCTTCGTGGTGATGCCCGGCACGACGAATCCGTGGACGCCCGCGGAAGTCGTCGCCGGCGACCGCCGCGCCGACGAGCGTCCCGCACTCACCCCGCTCTCCAAGGTCGAGCTGGACGCGCGCAAGGAGGCGGCGCAGGAGGTGGGGACGCTGCCGTCGCCTGACGAGCCGAAGCTCGCGATGATCGACTTCGGCATGACGGCGCGCCTGTCCACGACGATGCGCGATCAGATCGTTCGCCTCCTGCTCGACATCGCCGAGAACAAGGGCGATGACGCTGCCGAGACGTTGATCGAGATCGGGCAGGTGGGCGAGCGGTTCGTGCGACAGGAGTTCGTCGCCGCGGTCGCGTCGATGGTGGGGCGCAACTACGATCTCTCCATTGGGGAGATCGAGGCCGGCACGCTGCTCTACGAGATGCTCAATCTCTCGTTCGCGCACGGCCTCAAGCTGCCGGCGGAGCTGACGCTACTCGCGAAAGCGCTGTTCAACCTCGACGCCGTGACGCGCGCGCTCGACCCGACCTTTTCGCCGATCGAGACGATCCGCGAGTTCTCGGCGCGCATCGCCAACGACCGCGCGAAGCGCGAGCTGTCGCTCAGCCGCGTGTTCCAGATGGCGACACAGACGTCGGACCTCATCACCGCGCTCCCGCACCGGCTCGACCTTCTCACCCAGAAGCTGGCGGCCAACGAGTTCGCGATTCAGCTCGAGGCGCCGCAGGTGCACGTGCTGCTGCGAGGGATGCAGAAGATCGCCAACCGCGTCTTCTCGGGCGTCGTCCTCGCGGGCATCGTCGTCGCCAGCGCCATGCTCCTCCCCCACCGTCGTGTGCTCGGCACGACGGGCTTCATCATGGCGGCACTGATCGGACTGTACATGGTGGTGTCGATCCTCGTTCAGGATCGGTCAGAAAGGCGAAAATGAAGCGGGGATGCGGAAAGCGGACGGTTGTAAGACCGTAAGCGAGAGAGAGCTCCGATGAAGTACTCGGAGCTCTCTGCCGCATTGGGTCTTACAACCTTCCGCATTCCGCCTCCCGCATTCTTCTCAATGCGCGCCAGTGAGCA
>DASTYE010000052.1:0-18622 GCA_035765135.1 Gemmatimonadaceae bacterium
ACGCAGATTCAATCATCGTGAGTAACGAAGTCCGCCGTGGTCGGCTGTGTGTTGATCAGTGATCTGCGTCAGCTGCGTGCATCTGCGGCCCATCGGATCGAGGTAGCCGAACACGAGGTCGCAAGATACCCGTATCCGCGAGCGCCGCTCAAGCGCGACGATCTGTTCTGCGCGCCAACGCGAGCACGCGCCGCGCGATCGTTTCCGCCGCCTCGGGGCGTCCGCGTGCCATTGCCGCACGCGCCATCGCCACCAGCCGGCCCGGATCGCCGACCAACGCGCGCACTTCGCGATCGAGCCGATCGATGTCGAGCTCGCGCTGCGGCACCACGATGGCCGCTCCGGAGCTGGCGAGCGCGCGCGCGTTGGCGGTCTGATGATCGGCCGCCGCCGTTGGCAAAGGCACGAGGATCGACGGAATCCCCCACGCACACAGCTCGGCGAGCGTCAGCGCTCCTGCGCGCGTGAGCGCGAGGTCAGCCGCCGCGTACGCATCGGCGATCGGCGAGAGGTACGCACGAACGCGAATGTGTGAGGATTCGTAGCGAGCGAAGGTGTCGAACGTTCCCTTCCCCGTCGCCCAGATTACGTGAAGCCCCTCGGGCACACCCTGCTCGATCCAGGCGGCGACGACCTCGTTGAGCACTCGCGCGCCCTGACTTCCGCCGGTGATCAGGAGCACGCGCGCGTTCGCGGGAACTCTCCACGCTTGTCGGGCGATGTCGCGCGATGGCCGTGGCGATGGCGGCGGCGCGATCGGATTGCCGGTCTCCTCCATCCACGCGCCACGTCTCGGGTGAAGCGATCGCGCCGCCTCGGCGTAGCCGAGATAGATCTCGGATGCGACGCGCGCGATGAGGCGAGCGGTGATGCCCGCGAACGAGTTCTGCTCCTGGAGCGCGACCGGCACGCCGTGCGCGGCGGCCCACGCGCACGTCGCGGCGGCCGCGTAGCCCCCGGTGCCGACGACCACCGCCGGGCGCTCCTCGCGCGCGAGCGCGCCGATCTCCCGCCAGGCGCGCGCGAAGCCGAGGATGGTGCGCCAGTTCTCCCACGGGCGCGAGCGGTAGAGCGGGTGAAGGTCGAGCAGTCGGTGCGGGAAGCCTGACGCCGGCAGAACGTCTCGCTCGATGCCACGACGCGCGCCGATGAAGAACGGGCGCGCGTCAGGGTCGAGCTGCTGCACCGCGCGAGCGATGGCGAGTCCCGGATAGAGATGGCCGCCGGTCCCGCCGCCCGCGAACAGGATTCTCATCCGTGCGCGTGCGCCAATGTCACCGGATCGGTCGCGCCGGCACCAACCACGCGTTGGTGGCGACTGGCGATGTTGACGAGAATGCCCGTGATGAGCATCGAGAGAATCAGGTTGGAGCGACCGTAGCTGAAGAACGGCAGCGTGAGCCCCGTCGTCGGTAGCAACCCGATCACCACTCCGATGTGGAGATACGCCGTGATCACCGTCGTCGCCGTGAGGCCAAGCGCGAGCAGCTCCTGGAACTTCGTGCGCGCCATGCTCGCGATTCGGAAGCCGAGCACTCCGTACAGCGTGAAGGCGGCGATGAGAAAGAGGATCCCGAGGAATCCCCACTCTTCACCGACGTTGCTCGCGATGAAGTCGTTGAACGGATACGGCAGAAAGCCGGTTTGCTGCCGCCCTTCCCCGTATCCAACGCCGAAGAGCCGGCCCGATCCGACCGCGATGAGCGACTGCCGCAGCTGATAATGCGATTCCAGCGGCGCCGCCCCTGGATCGAGAAAGCTCGTCAGGCGGAGCAGCGCGTACTGCACGCGCTCCATTTCCCGCCACAACACCGGAATCGCGAGCACGCCGAGCACGACGAAGTGTCCGATCCGGACGCCGCCCGCGAACAGAACGACCCCCATCAGCATGGTGAACATCATCGCCATGGAGAGGTCGGGCTCGAGGATCACGAGCAGGTCGAGCACGCCCACGACGAGCAGAAATGGCAACAGTCCCTTGGTGAGCCGGCGCATCTTGTCGCCCTTCTTCACCACCAGCATCGCCGTCCACGCGACCACCGCCAGCTTCGCGAGCTCCGAGGGCTGCACGGTAATGCCCAGCATCAACCAGCGACGCGATCCGTTGATGCGCGGGGCGATGGCGCCTGTGAACGGAAGGATGAGGACGATGAGGAGCAGCGCGCTGAGGCCCATGAGGGGCCACGCCCACGTCCGCCACTTCTCGGCGTCGAGCTTCGCCGCGATCGCGAATACCACGCACCCGGCGAGCACGCCGGTCAGCTGGCGAAACAGGTAGTGAGCGCTCGAATGGCCCTCCTGCAGCGCGAGAACGGCGCTCGAGCTGTACAGCACGACGAGCCCGAACGCGAGCAGTACCGCCGTCACGAGGACGAGCGCGCGCGCTTCGACGCTCATGCGCCAACGCGTACGCTCGTGAGGCATCACCGCCGTCGCCATTACTGCCGCCCTCCCACCGCCAGGCGTTTGAACGTTGCGCCCCGTTCCTCGTAGTTCTTGAACATGTCGTAGCTCGAGCACGCCGGTGAGAGCAGAACCACGTCACCGGGTTCGGCCAGCGCGCGGGCGCGTGCGATCACCGCCTCGAAGTCAGACCCCATCCGCTCGATCGGGACGACACCGCGCAAATCCTGCTCGACGAGCGGCGCCGCCTCCCCATAGGCAATGACGGCTTTCCCGACCTTCTTCAGCGGCGCCGCGAGCGCACGATAGGGCTCGCCCTTGTGCCTTCCACCGAGTAGCAAAATGGTCGGCCGTGTCATCCCCTGGATGGCCACGAGCGTGGAGCTCACGTTCGTCGCCTTGGAATCGTTGATCCACATGACGCCATTCGCTTCACCCGCAACCTCGAGGCGGTGCTTGAGCGCATGAAACGTGCGCAAGCCATCAGCGATCCGCGCGCGCGCCTCGGGTGTCGCGTTCGCCTTGTCCGCGATCATCACCGCGAGCGACGCCGCCAGCGCGTTCGCCACGTTGTGATCCCCGAACAGGTTGAGCTCGCGTCGCGGGAGCAGCGGAAGTCCGCTCACGACCAGTGTGTCGTTCGCGCGATCGTACGTCGCGTCGGCATCAGCGCGCTCGAGCGAGAAGAACTTGTGCGTGCCGACCGCATCGCGCGAGAGATCGACGGCGGCGCGATCGTCGCCGTTGATGACCCACTTGGAGATCGTGCGTCCGTTGCGAAAGATCAGCTTCTTGTCGGCGTAGTACTCCTCGACGGTCGCATACCGGTCGAGGTGATCGGGCGCGAGATTCGTGAGCACGCCCACCGCCGGCGCAATGCCGGGCGTGTCGTGCAGCTGAAACGACGACAGCTCGAGGGCGATCCACCGCGGTGGGCGTCGCTCCATGGCGATGGCGGCCAGCGGCGTCCCAATGTTCCCGGCGTCGATCGCGTCGAGGCCGATCGCGCGCAACAGATGGCCGACGAGCGCCGTCGTCGTCGTCTTCCCGTTGGTACCGGTGACCGCGATGACCTTCGCTTCGGGAAGCGCGCGCAGCGCGATCTCGATCTCGCTCACCACGGGGACATGAGCCTCGCGTGCGCGCACGAGTGGGGCGGCTTCGGGAGGAACCCCGGGACTCGCCACGACGAGCGACGCCCGGGCGATGCGCTCGAGGTCGTGCGACCCAATGTCGGCGTCGGCCCCCTCGGCGCGAATACCCGCCGCGCCCTCACGAACCGTGTCCGACGATCCCGAGTCCGAGGCATACACCGCAACGCCTTCTCGCCGCAACAGCCGGGAGGCGGCGACCCCACTCTTGCCGAGGCCGATGACGGCGATCTCGCCGCTGCGCCACTTCTCCGGCAAGGTCATCATCGCAGCTTGAGTGTGCTCAGGGCGACGAACGCGCAGAAGATGCCAATGATCCAGAACCGTACGACCACCTGTGACTCCGGCCAGCCTATCATCTCGAAGTGATGGTGCAATGGCGCTCGTCGAAAGACGCGATGCTGGCGTGCGTAATCGAGCCCGTAGCGGCGCTTCCGATACTTGAACACCGTCCGCTGGAGAATCACCGACAACGTCTCGGCGACGAACACGCCGCCGATGAGGAGCAGGAGGAACTCGGACTTGAGAAGAATGGCGACCGCGCCTAACGCCCCGCCGAGCGCGAGGGCGCCGGTGTCCCCCATGAAGACCTCGGCCGGCTTCGCGTTGTACCAGAGGAACCCGACGCACGCGCCGAAGATCGCCACGCAGAACACGGTCAGCTCGCCGGCGCCGCGCAGGTAATAGATCCCCAGATACTGACTGGCGTCGATGCGGCCGATGAGATACGCGAAGAGCCCGAATGTGGCGGCCGCGATGGCGACGAGGCCGGCCGCCAGACCGTCGAGACCATCGGTGAGATTCACCGCGTTGCTCGTTCCGGTGAGGATGAACGCGACGAAGGGGACGTACATCCATGCGAACCACGGCACGATCAGGATGTACTTGTAGAACGGCAGTGTCGTCGAAGCCCCGGGCAACGTCGAGAGCGGGAAGAGCCAGAGGTACACGCCGAGGATGGTGCCGAGCGTCAGCTGGCCGATGAGCTTGTAGCGTTCGACGAGCCCTTCGTTCTTCTTCCCCTCCCGCCTCTGCTTCAGTTTCAGATAGTCGTCGAGAAACCCGATCCCGCCCATCCACGCGGTGACGAAGAGCGCGAGCCACACGTAGCGGTTCGTCAGGCGCGCCCAGAGCAGCGTCGGGATGATCGCGGCGAGAAGGATGATCAGTCCGCCCATCGTCGGCGTCGTGCCCTTCTCCTGGTGCGAGTCAGGCGTCCCCTCGCGCACGACCTGGTGAATCTGCATCCCGCGCAGACGCCGGATGATCGGCGGGCCAACGAGAAAGGCGAGTACGATCGCCGTCACCACCGCGCCGGCCGCGCGGAACGTGATGTAGTTGAACAGGCGCAGTGCGCCCCAGTACTCGGTGAGTGGCGTGAGGAGGTGGTAGAGCACTAACCGTTGGCCCAGGCCGTGAGATGAGGGACGAGTCGCTCCAGGCGAACGCCTCGTGATGCCTTCAGTAGAATGACCGCATCGCGAGCAAGCCGCGGCGCCAGCGCCTGCCACAGCTCGTCGATGTCCGGCGCGGCCACGACCCGCGCATCGCCCTCCCCCGCGCGACGCAACGCGTCGCCCATTTCCCCAACGCCGGCCACGACTTCGATTGACGAGCGAAGGGCGCGATCCGCAATCTCCGCATGCAGGCGCTCCGCGTGTGCGCCGAGCTCACGCATCCCGCCGAGCACGGCCACCCGTTGCCGCCCACGGCCGACCGCATCGAGCAGCTCGATGGCCGCTCGCATCGAGCCGGGGTTGGCGTTGTAGGCATCGTTGATCAACGTCGCGGCACCGAGCGGTTCCCAGGCGAGACGCATCGACGGCACCGGCATCGCGGCGATGCCCTGCGCGGCGACCTCGATCGACACGCCGCACTCCTGGGCGACCGCGAGCGCGAGCATCGTGTTGCGGAGGTTGTGAAACCCGCGCAGCGGCGGACGCACTGTGACGCCTCTCACAACGAGCCGCCCGAGACCATCCTCCTCGACCGTCCATTCGTCGGCGTGCAGATCGCCCGATTCGAGCCCTGCCACCACCAGGCGGCGCGGCTTCCCCTTCGCCGCTTCGGCGATCTCGGGTTGGGCCGCCGGGACGATGCCGATCCCGACGCCTTCGAAGATCGAGACCTTCTCGCGCATTACACCGGCGACGTTGCCCAGTCCCTCGAGATGCCCCTCCGCCACCGAGGTCACGACCGCAATATCCGGTTCGGCGATCGCGCGCAACGTCGCGATCTCACCGGGGATGCTCATCCCCATCTCGCACACGGCGATGTCAGCCTCATCGCGCAGCTCCAGAAGCGTGAGCGGCACGCCGATACGGTTGTTGAGGTTGCCGGTGGTCGCATGCACGTCGAGCGCGGCGCCGAGCGCGGCCCGCGTCAGGTCCTTGGTGCTCGTCTTCCCATTGGTGCCGGTGATGGCGACGAGCGGCTTTCCCCAGGCTCGCCGGCGAAACCGCGCGAGCCCGCCGAGCGCCACCGTCGTGTCGGGGACACCAAAAATCGGAACGCCAAGGCCGGCAGTACGCTCGGGTTTCGAGACGATGAGCGCTCCCGCTCCTTTGGCGACCGCGTCGCGGAGGAAGTCGTGCGCGTCGAAGCGATCTCCAATCAGCGCGACGAACAGGGCGCCCGGGTCGATGCGTCGCGTGTCGGTCGAGACGCTCGGAAACGTCCCGGAGCCACGCGGCCAGTGCACCCCACGCGCGGCGGGGAACGTGTCCGCCATCGCCGCCGCGACCCGATCGAGGGTCCAGAAGGGCGTGGTCACGTCCGCTCCCCCGCCAGCACCCGCACGATTTCCCGCTCGTCGAAGGGAAGCCGCGTCGTCCCGCGAATCTGGTAGGTTTCGTGTCCCTTGCCGGCCAGCAGTATCACGTCATCCGGGGATGAGATCGCCAACGCGTGGGCAATGGCTTCGCGCCGATCCTCGATGCGCTCGTGCCTGCCCTTCATGCCTGCCTCGATCTCATCGAGGATGTGCTCGGGATCCTCGGTCCGCGGATTGTCGCTCGTGAGAATGACCTGGTCGGCCAAACGCTCGGCCAGCTCGCCCATCACCGGCCGCTTCCCGCGATCACGATCGCCGCCGCACCCGAAGACGACCGTTAGGCGCCCCCGAACGAACGGACGCACGGCATGCAGCGCACGCTCGAGCGCGTCGGGCGTGTGCGCATAATCCCGAAGTACCGTGGGGCGCTCGAGCACGATCTCGAGGCGACCGGGAACCTGCGGCAGCGTGGCAAGTCGCTCGGCGACGTCCGCGGCCGACATCCCCATCGCGATCGCCGCCGCGGAGGCGCCGAGCGCGTTGACGACGTTGAAGTCGCCGATCAGCGGGAGCGTGACGGGCGCGCGCTGCGCCGCGCGTCCCGTGACCGGCGAAGGCTCGGCGACGAGCGTCCACGTGCTGCCGCGCGGCATGAACCGAACGTCGTCGGCCCACACCTCGGCACCCTGCCCGCGCGAACCGAACTTCAGCCGCCGCGGCGCTGGAGGGAGTGCACTCCAGGCGACGTCGTCGGCGTTTACCACCGCGACTCCGTCGGGGGTCAGATGCGAGATCAGGCGTGCCTTGGCCTCGAAGTACAGCTCCATCGTCCCGTGGTAATCGAGATGATCGCGAGTCAGGTTGGTGAAGACCGCCGTTCGGAACCGCATTCCCTCGATGCGCCGCTGCTCGAGCGAGTGCGATGAAACCTCCATCGCGACGGTCGTGACGCCGCGCTCGCTCAACGCGCGAAGAACTCGCTGCAGCTCGATCGGACCGGGCGTCGTCAGGCCCGCTCCAACACCCAGCGGCGTTCCCCTGCTCCCAACGACGACACCGATCGTCCCGATGGAGGCGCTCGCACCGGGCGGCTCATCGAGCAGATGTCGCAGCATCCCGACGGTCGTGGTCTTCCCGTTGGTTCCGGTGACGGCAACGGTGCGGATGGCGCTCGCGGGCTCGTGGAAGAATGCCGCGGCGGCGATCGCGGCGGCGGCGCGTCCGTCGCGCACGAGAATGCTGGGCAGCGCGGTGCGCGCCGGATCCTCGACGATGGCGGCCGCCGCCCCACGGCGCTGGGCATCCGGAAGAAATTCGTGACCGTCGCGCTCTGTCCCCTTCACGGCGACGAACAACGCGCCCGGTCGAATGGCTCGCGAGTCATCGGCAATGTCGCTGACCGCCGATGGCAAGTCGCCGGCAATGCCGATCAGCAGGTCGGCAGTGCGAAGGGCCTCGACGATGGGCGCGAGGGCCGACAACGCGGCGTTCTCCGCGCTGGCGACCTCCATCACCTATCGCCCACGAGCCTGACGAGGGATCCTTCGCGCAACACGACGCCGGCGCGCGGCCACGTCTCCGCCGCCGCGCCGGTCGCCGAGGCGACCTGCACACGGAATCCGGCCTGGTGCAGCGTGCGAACGGCCTGGCGAAGCTGCATTCCGCGCACGTTAGGCACAGCTCGGGGCGCCCACCCGATCGGCCCGCCCGTCCGCGCCAGGGGAAGCTCGATGACATCCGGTGAAGCATACTCCGCGACCACGCGCTCGGCCTCGCCGAGATCTTCAGCGTGCGGCCCCGCCTTCGCGAGGGCCTCGAGTGATTCACGGGAAGCGAGTGCGCGGCGGTCGAGGGTTGCGTCGCGAGCCGCGATGGCGGCCTCGAGAACGGCGCGTGTTACCGGGGCCGCGGTCTCTCCGCCATAGTATGCGCCGCTGGGCCGATCGATCTTCACCAGCACCACGTACTGCGGATCCTCCGCCGGGAAGAAACCGACGAACGACGCCGTGTACTCACTCGCCCGATACCGCCCACCGCGCGCGACGCGCGCCGTGCCCGTCTTTCCGGCCACTGAGAAGTGCCCCAGGCCGGCGCGTCCGGCCGTCCCGTCCTCGACCGCGCCGACGAGCATTCCACGCAGCGTGGCGGCGATGGTCTCGTCCATCACCCGGCGGACGACGCGCCGCTCGTGCTGAAACCGAACATTCCCGTCGGGATCGCGGATCTCGCGGATCAGCGCCGGCTCGAGCAGCTCACCGCCATTCGCAATCGCCCCGTACGCGGCGGCGAGCTGCACCGGCGTGACCGCGATCTCGTAGCCCATCGCCAGCGACGCGGGCGACACGCGTGTCCACTCGTCAGGCGGCGTGAGTCGCCCCGCCGCCTCCGAGGGGAACGGCACGCCGGACGGTGTTCCGAACCCGAGGTCGCGCAGCACCTCGTATTGCTCTCGGGCGGTGAGCCGCGACGTGAACTTCACGATACCGATGTTGCTGGAGTATCGGATCACCTCGCTGAGCGTCATCGAGCGCTCGGCGTGGACGTCCGTGATCGTGCGCCCGGCGAGTGCATACACGCCGTTCTCGGTGTCGATGCGCTCGTCCGGTTTGGCGCGTCCCGCGGCGAGGAGCGCCGCCGCGAAGAACGGCTTGAGCGTCGACCCCGGCTCGAACGGCTCGCTCAGCGCGGGCACACCGGAGAACGATCCGTCGGTGCGATGACTGGCCAGCGCACGCAGCTCTCCGGTGTACGGGTCGAGGATGACGACGTCTCCTCCAACGGCCCCCATGCGACGGACGGCATCGTGCAACGCGCGCTCGGCGATGTCCTGCAGATCACGACTCAGTGTCAGCACCACATCGTGTCCGCGAATCGGCGCGCGTCCCGCCTCCTCGCGCGATGCCGCGCGGCGGCCGCGCGCGTCACGCGCCATGAGCAGCGTGCCGTTGCGACCACGCAGGAGTGAGTCCAGGGCCAGCTCCAGCCCATCGATCGGCGAGTCATCCCCATCGACGCGTCCGACTACCCGCCGCATTGCCTCACCGTGCGCGTACACCCGGTCGATCGCGATCTCGGAGTATACGCCGCGCATCGCGGTGACCGGTGAGGCGTCGACGGGAAGGTACCGACCCGGGAGCACGACCCATTTCCGCCTGGCATCGCTCGCCCGGGCGGCCCAGGCCGGCGGCACACCGAGCTTGCGCAGCGCTTTGGCGAGCGCGCGACGATCGCGCACTTCACGGGGTGCGACCGACAACTTCACCAGCTCGCGGCTTTGAGCGAGGGGTACCCCTCGGGTATCGAGCAGCGTTCCACGCGGGGCGGGAATCTCCTTCGCTCCGTAGTGCTGCTTTCGCGCTCGCGCAGCCCAGTCACGACCCTCCCACAGTTGCACCTGCGCGGCGCGGATGACGAGCAGCGCGGCGAAGGCGCCGAGAGCGCCGTGAACGATCTGCGATCGAGTGAGGCGAGCCATCTAGGTGCCGGGCCGGGGGGAGCGCGGTAGGATCACGACCTGTGTGTCACTCGGAACTCGCATTCCAAGTCGCCGCTCGGCGATTGGGGCGAGCGTCGAGCGACTGGAGGCCTCGCGGATCTCACTCTCGAGTCGAGCCTGCTGCGCCTCGAGCTGTACTACCTGCTGCTCCAGCGCACGCAGGTCGGCTGCCCGTGAGATTCCCGTGGTCCTCCGCCAGATGACGCCTGTAGCGATCAGAACGAAACCAAGCAGTCCCAGGGCGACGAGGGACCGGCCGCGGAGGGCTACTCGGCGCTTCGCCATGCGCGCAGCCTCGCGGATCTCGCCCGTGGGTTTCCAACGACCTCTGCCGGCGATGCGGTGATCGATCGGCGGGTGACCAGCTCGCCAAGTGCGCGACCCCGGCAGGTGCACACGGGCTGCCGGGGCGGACAAATGCAGTCGGTGCTCCACTCGCGGAACATCGTCTTCACGATGCGGTCCTCGCCCGAGTGGTAGGAGATGACGACCATCGTGCCGCCCGGCTCGAGATGGTCTCGCAACCTCGGAAGCGCCTGCGCCAGCCCTCTGAGCTCGTCGTTGATCTCGATGCGGATCGCCTGGAAGAGACGCGCGAAGTCCGGGGGACCTGAACGCGGGCCAAGGGCGCCGCGGATGGCGCCGACGAAGTCATCGCTGATCTCGAACGGGCGGTTGGCGCGGCGTCGCACGACCTCTCGCGCCAGGCGCGGCGCCCGTGGCTCATCGCCGTATTCCCGGAAGACCCTGAGAAGCTCCAGCTCCGGGGTCTCGTTGAGCCAGGCAGCCGCGGTAAGGGGCGCGTCCTCCCCCATGCGCATGTCCAGTGGTGCGCCTTCTCGAAACGAGAAGCCGCGACGCGGATCGTCGAGCTGATGCGATGACACTCCAAGGTCGAGGAGGATCCCGTCGAAGCGAGAGGAGGTCAGCTCCGGAATCGCCTCGACGTCGGCGTAGTTTCCCAGGAGAGCGCGAAAACGGGAGGAACGTTCGTAGTCCTGCAATCGTGCACGGGCCGCGGCGACGGCCTCGGGATCGCGGTCGAGAGCGGTCACGCGCACGCCCTGCTCCAGCAACAGCAGGGCATGCCCACCTCCGCCCAACGTTCCGTCGAGTACGTGCGCACATCCACGCAGGAGGTCAGCGACCTCCGTGGCGAGAACCGGCGCGTGGTATGCGCTCGCCCACCGCGACTCGTGCGTTCGCAACGCGGTCATTCTAGCGGCGCATGGAGTGACAGGTCAAGCTATGCACATCACAATTGCCATCGCGGAAATCGCTGCGGCTTGGTGCTTGCTTGGACTCGCGACCAGAATGCCGGCTCGGGCTCGAAAAGACCTCATGCTCATCATGCATGGCCAGCGCGCCGATCACGACGCGCTCCGCCATCTCGTGTCCTGGGTTCGCGACAAGGGTCATGCGGTCGATCCCCGCGTGACATGGGAAAAAGGTGACGCCATCCGCTTCGCGCGTGAAGGTGCGGCGCGCGGCGTGGATGCCGTGATCGCGATCGGCGGCGACGGAACCGTGAACGAGGTGCTCAACGGGCTCGATGGTAGCGATGTCCCACTCGGGATCATCCCGTTCGGCACCGCCAACGATTTCGCGCGTCAGGTCGGCATTCCCGACGATCCCGATCACGCGATGGACGTCGTCCTTCAGCGACCGCCACGCACGATCGACACCGCCGAGCTGAATGGCCGTCGGTTTCTCAACGTCTCGAGCGGCGGCGTGGGCGCCGAGGCCACCGCGGAGACACCAAATGAGGCGAAAGAGCAGCTCGGTCCCCTCGCCTACGCCATCACCGGAGTGCGAAAGCTCGCCGATCTCGGGTCGCGGCGCGCTCACATCACGGCGCCGGGGCTCGAGGTCGACTGCGAGTTCCTGCTCTTCGCCGTCGGTAACGCGCGCGCCACCGGCGGTGGCGCTCGCATCACGCCACGTGCGCTGGTGACCGATGGTCTCCTCGACCTGTGCCTGATCGAAACGATGCCGCGCGGCGACTTCGCGAAATTGCTCCTTCGCATCAAGAAAGGTGATCACGTCGGCGAGGAGCATGTGCGTTACGCCCAGGTTCCGTCGCTCACCATCGCCGCCGAGGGACCGGTCACGGTGAACGTCGATGGCGAGTCGTCCGAGGCGACGACCTTGTCGTATCGGGCGCGGCCCGGCGATCTGAGCATCCACCTGCCTCACCTTCCGGAGGAACCGGACGAAGCCTAACGCGAAGCGGCCCGTCACCGAGGTGACGGGCCGCTTCGAGCGACACGTTTTCGCGTCAGCCGCTGCGCCGGCCGCTCTTGCAGTAGTTCTTCTTTTGCCCTTCCACGGCGCGCGAGTACTGCGGAATCGCCTGAAGCAGCTGGGTCGCCGCCTCCTGCTGAACAACAGCACCCTTGGGCAGGTGAATCATCGCCGTCGTGAAGGAGTCCTCAGCCAGCTGAGCCAGCTCGCAGCTCTTCGCTTTCTGGTTCTCACGCGCCGCCTGGTCGCCCACACTGAAGGCGGACGCTCCAAGAAGGAAGCTGATCGTCGGGTTCGGCGCGATTGAATCGGCCTGCGACAGCAGGCGCACCGCCTCCTGATAGTCGGCGCGAGTCTGCGTCTGCCGGGCAGCGCGGAACTTCTTGTTCGCCTCGACGAGCATCAGCTGTCCGACGAGGTTCCGGTCTTCTCCATTCTGGACGGCGCGCTTCGCCGAGGCGAATGCGCTGTCGAGCTGTCCGAGCTCGACCTGGGTCTGAGCGCGGCGGAACCACCCGTGCTCCACCTTGGGATCGATGCTCAGCGCACGGTCGATCGCGGTCAGCGACTGCTGAACGTCTCCCGCACTGCGGAGCATTTGGGCGTACGTGGCCCAGAGCGCGGCGTTGCTCGGGAACTTCTGCACGCCACGCTGCAGCGTTTCCGCCGCCTTCTTCGGCTGACTGTCGGAGTCGTACGCGACGGCGAGCCGGAGGAAGAAAGTCGTATCGGCCCTCGCGGTGTCCACGCGAGCGAGATCCTCACCGGTCTTCGTCGCGCCCTTCCAGTCCTTCGACGCGAGCTGAATGAGGAAGAGCAGTTGGGTCAGCGACGGATCGCCGGGATTCTGCTCGACGGCCTGCTCGATGATCGGCTTCGCGATCTCGGGGCGTCCGCTGGCCGCGATCTCGTTGACGACCTCCTGCACCAGCTTCGGATCGGTCGAGTAATAGCGAATCAGGCGGCCCCAGGTGGCGACGGCCTTATCGATCTGGTTCGCCGACTTGTACGCCACGCCAAGCAGCTCCAGCGCGGGGCGGTTGGTCGAGTCGACGGCGAGCACTCCCTCGAGCACGGGAATCACGGAGTCGGCCGGGGCCTTCTGCGCGATGAAGGTGCGAGCCAGGCACACCCGCGCCATCGTCGCCTGAGGAAACTCGGTGATGCCGGCGCGTGCCGCGGCAATCGCGGCGGCGTGGTTCCCTTCGCGAAGGGCGTTCTCGCACGTCCGAACCTCGTCGAGCTGCTTGCGCGCTTCCTGGATCGATGCGACGACGGCCCGTGCAGCCGCGCCCACATTGTCCGACTCGGCCGGCGGGAGCGGCTGGACCATCGTGTTGTCCCGCGTCAGCACCATGCGCGTGTCGAGCCGGTACCCGCTCGCTGTTTTCGTCAGCGATCCTTCGAGGTACTCATCGCCGCGCAGCTGTGCCGCGAGCAGGCGCGCGGTAATCGGGTCCGGGGCCTCATGCGGATCGAAGCCCGACCCCTTGAGGATCGCTTCGACATCCGTGCGCGGAATGACGTACATATCGCGAATGCGATAGACGGACGACAGCCGCGTGCGGATCGCGTCGGCCGCGTCGAGCGCGGCCATCTTGTCCGCCGATCTGAACGGCAGCACGGGAAAGCGCGGTGCATCGGCAGGAGGCGCGACAGGACGGCGCTGCGCCTCGAGCGTCGACATTTCGGTCGCGCCGAGCGCGGCGAGCAAGCCCAGCGCAGTCGTCGCCCCACGAACCAATGGCTTCACAGTCATAACCTCCAAGACGTTAAGCTCCTGATACCCGATCTGCCGCACGAGGGTCCGCGGTTCGGCCGCGGCCATGGGCGAAGAGGGACTCGAACCCCCGACATCCTGCGTGTAAGGCAGGCGCTCTAACCAACTGAGCTATTCGCCCTGAGCGCGTGCCACGCGCGGGTGCCCTTCGGGTCCCGGCGCGCGATCCGCTATTTCAGAATCGCCAAGGGAACGAGTACGCAGTACCCAAGCACGAGCATCACGGGTGCCAGCGTGATGCCGCCCCGTGCAAGATCGGCATACCCAATGCCGAGGGAGAGGACCGCCGCACCCCACCAGAGTGCCACGGTCCGCCGCGAGCGCGTTCCTGTGTTGGACATAGGCGTTTAGTGTACCCGCGCCCCCAAATGGTGTCAAGAAATGAGAGGGTGTCGAGGCGAGTCGAGGTCGTCGAGGTGCGGAGGTGGTCGAGGTGGTCGAGGTCGTCGAGGCTGTCGAGGTGCTTTCACCGTGGCGGCTCGCGACTGATATCCGACACGTCGGGTTCACCTCGATCACCTCGACTACCTTGACTACCTTGATCACCTCCCAAAAGCGCCGCCAATGCACTCTCGCGCGCGGCACGCTCGGCGGCCGCATCGGCCGCGCGCATGAACTCCAGGCGGCGGCGATCGCGGCGGCGGCGGGCCAGGTAGAGCGGCACCACGATCGTCATCAGCAGCGCGGCGGCGAGCGAGAGGTCGGCGGCGATCGCGAGCGCGCCGTACTGACGCCGCGTTCGCTGGCGCCAGCGCTCCTCGAACTGCGCTTGCGTTAGGCCGAACGCGCGACGGATGGAAATCTCGAGCGAGTGGGTCTCGCGCCAGTAGGTGAAGAACAGTGTCAGCCCGCGCTCGCGGTCGAGCGCGGCCAGCTCGACGACCGCGCGGTGCGCGAGTGCGTACGCCGCATCGGCGCGGCTCGACCCCGCCTCGAAGCTCGCGTTCAGCGAATCCAGCGAGGGCATGCCGCGGACCAGCAGTGCAAGGCTCGTCGCGAGGACTTCCTGCCTCCCCCACTCCCCGGCGGCGACGCTGGCGTACCCTTCGTGAAACCACCGTGGCGGCAGATCGCCTAACGCCTCATCGAGAGCGAGGTGCGCGAGCTCGTGGCGCAGCACGACCAGCGGATCACCCGCGTCCGATCCCGCGGTCCGTCCCTGCATGATGATCGTGCGGAGCTCGGGGATCGCGATCGCGGCCCCCCACTCCGGCGCGGCGGGACCGATCCAGGCGCGAAAGCGCCGCTCGTCCGGCGCAACCGCGATCACCACGCGCGCTCGGGGTCGGGGCAGCCACGGGAACGTGTCGCGCCGGGCGGAGGCCTCCAGCAGCGACCGCATGAGCTGCTCATCCCCGGGAAACCCGAGGACCGTGAAGCGATCGCGATCGAGGCGAAGAGGCGCGCTTGGTTGCGCACCGAGAGGAACGGCGATCAGCCCCGCGATCAGGCCGTAGCGCGCGACCGCGAGAGCGAGCCTCCCTCTTCGACGTGCTTGAGCGTTTCCGCGCAGCGCTTGCCCCATGGGTTGAACTTGTTCGTCCGATGCCCGAGGCGCCACGCATCCATCGCCGCCTCCTGCTGGCCATCGAACCAGAGCGCACGCCCCAGCTCGAAGTGAGCCTCGATGAGGTTGGGACCGATCTGCAGCGTCTTGCGGAAGAACGTCACCGCGTCCTCGTACATCTCGCGTTCGAGATACACGAGACCCAGATAAAAGTGCGCGTAGAGCGTGGCCTTTCGGTCGTTGTCGAGACGGATCGCCTTCGACAGGTGCTCGATCGCCTCGCCGAAGATGCGCTTCTTCAGACAGATGTACCCGACGTTGATGCGCGCGAGCGCGTTCGCCGGCTCGCGCATGAGCACCTTCTGGAAGTTCAGGAGCGCATCGTCGTACTTCTCCTGAAGCATCTGCGCCCACCCGAGCAGCGACTCGGACTGTGGATCGTTGGGAGCAAGCTGCAGCGCGCGCGTGAGCGCCTTCTCGGCGCCTTCGTACTCCCCGAGCGAGATGAGGCTCCACCCTTTCTCGATGAAGGTGGATGCTCCCAAATGGTCAGCGAGGGGCTTCGGCCGCTCGGGAGCGAACTGTGGCGCCGCGCCGGGGGACGTGGACGTCGCGCTGATCGGGGCTGCCGCGGTCTGGAGCGATTTCCACTTCTCCACGAGGCTCTTCACCTCATCCTTCAGCGTCGTGAGGTCGGAGATCTGCGCCTCGACCTGCTTGAAGAGCGACACGATCTCGATCTTCAACGCGTCTCGCTCAGCCTGCGTGCCGGCCGACTCGAGACGGGTGTCGATTGCCGCGTAGAGAGCGCGGAGATCGCCGTTGCCGCGGTCAGGCATTCGGGGCAGCCTCTTCCGTCACGCGCTCCAGGACGAGACGCTCATCGGTCGTCAGCAGCCTCGTGACCTCGAGAAAGACGACCAGCCGATCGTTCCGCCTGACGACGCCCCGAAGGAACTCGGCGGAGAGCCCACGAAAGAGCGGGGGCGGTGGGGACAGCTGGTCCGACGTCGGCGACGACACCTCCAGAACCGCGTCGACGATGGCGCCGATCCACTCGTTGCCGACGGTGAAGACGAGAATGCGCGATTCCGGACGGGGCGGCGTGCGCTCCAGGCCAAATCGCAGCCGCAGGTCGATCACCGGAATGATGCGGCCCCGGTACTCGATCACTCCGTCGACCCATTCGGGAACGTTCGGGATCGGCGTCGGCGGTTGATATCGCAGCACACGCTCCACGGAGTAGATGTCGGCCGCGAACAGGTCATCGCCGAGCCGGAACGTGACGAGCTGCTGTCTGACGGTGGTCATGCTGCCTCCGTGAGAGAATCGGCGAGACAGGCGAGCGCCAGTGATTCACCATCGACGAGCGCGATCAGGTCCGCGCCGCGCCGGACGACGCCCAGCAGCACACTGTCTTCGTTGTCGGGAATCGGGGCGCGGCGGACCGAGCGTCCGTCGATGGTCAGCACGTCATCGACATCGTCCACGGCGAGGCCGAGGCGCTTCTCCCCCGCGCGCAGGACCAGCACCGCTGCCGCCTCGCGGGCGGCGAGCCGAACTCCCAGCACACGCTGCGGCGAGTAGATCGGCACCAGGCGACCCCGTAGCTCGAAGACGCCTAACAAGTGCTCCGGCATCTCCGGCAGGTGGTGCACGGCCGGAAGCTCGATCGCCTCCTCCACGGCGGCGAGATCGATCGCGAACCGCTCGGCGCCAATTCGAAACAGCAGGGTGTCCGAATGCCCCTCCCGCGCCGCGATGGCTTCGCGAAGCGGCCGACGCGCGGGGGCATCGGGCGCATCGAATACGGGCTCGGGCGGCTGCGCAACGACCTCCGCGCTCGGCGTCTCCACCGTCGGAGCGACCACCGGCTCGGACGGCAACGCCTCGACGACGCCCGTCTTCGACGGACGCCGTTTGGGCGCCTTACGCGACCTGGCCGATTTGTCCGGCTGCTTCCTGGTCATGGCTCGTGTCTCACTCGATGAAACGGAACGCAACGACGCGCGCCCCGCCGGAGCGGGGTTCCCCTCGATGAAGCTGACAATCCACGCGGATGCTCCGTCACATAACCCCATGGCTCTTGAGGGCCAGCAGCTCGTTCAATGCACCCGCGATCGCCTGGAGAGGCAGAATCTGATCGACCCCGCCCGCCTGAGCGGCGGCGTGAGGCATTCCGTATATGATCGATGTCGCGCGGTCCTGGGCGACCCCGGTGCCTCCCGCCTCGTGGATGGCCCGCAACCCCTCTGCGCCGTCCCGCCCCATCCCGGTGAGCACGACACCGACGGACGCCGCCCCGAAGACACTCGCGACCGACTTGAAGAGCGGGTCGGCGGAGGGGCGAACGCCCCACACCGGTGGTGACGAATCGAGCGCAATGACCGGGACGCCGGCCAGCACCCGCACCCGCATATGCTGCCCGCCGGGAGCCAGGTACACGCGATTCTTCATCACGCGCTCGCCGTCGCGCGCTTCAGCCACGCCGAGTCGCGAGTGCACGTCGAGGCGGTCCGCCAGGCTCTTCGTGAACCCCTCGGGCATGTGTTGAACGATGAGCACCGCCGCATCGAGATCGTGCCGCAGCGCCGGGATGAGCTCGGCGAGCGCGCGTGGTCCCCCGGTGGATGCCGCGATCGCGATGGCCCGTGTGGCCCAGCTGTCGTCGCCAGCCTCCGATCGGCCGACGGCGGCCGTCCCGTTTTGTCGGGCGAGCGCCGGCACGCCGCGGAGGTTCGCTTCTCGCGTCGCCCGCAATGCGTCGAGCAACCGGTCGCGGACGCGTCCGAGATCGAGCGAGATCGGTCCGCCGGGCTTTTTCACGAAGTCCACGGCGCCCAGCTCGAGCGCGCGAAGGGTCAGATCCCGCCCCGGTCCCGACGCCGCGCCGCTGAGCATAACGACCGGCCGCGGCGCCTCGCTCATGATGTAGCCGAGCGCACCGATGCCATCGAGCTCCGGCATCTCGATGTCGAGGGTGACGAGGTCGGGATCGAGTGAATGCACTTTCTTCACCGCCTCGAGCCCGTTCCGTGCCGTCCCCACGACACGGAACTCCCCTGACCCATCCACCATCTCGGTGACGAGCTTGCGCATGAAGGCGCTGTCATCGACGACCAGAACGGTCGGCAGCTTAGAGGACGACATGCCCGGCCCTGAGCGATTTCACGATGAGGCTGCCGTCGCGCACGTCGAAGTAGACGCTGCGCCCATAGTCGCCGCCGACTTCCTGAGCGACGATCGGGATCCCCGCGCGCTCGAGCGC
>DASTYE010000053.1:0-4658 GCA_035765135.1 Gemmatimonadaceae bacterium
CTGGATTTCTTCGCCATGGAGGCTGCCCTTCCCGACGCTCAGCTTGAATCCGTTGTACTCCGACGGATTGTGCGAGCCGGTGATCTGGATGCCGCCAACGACCGCGACATTGTGCAGCGCCCAGTAGAGGAGCGGCGTCGGAACGATGCCGACGTCAACGACATCGAGGCCCGATTCCGTGAGGCCGCGAACGAGCGAATCACGCAGCTCCTTCCCGCTCGGCCTGTTGTCCCGGCCGACGGCGATGGCGCCGCGAATACCGTGTCGCTCCAGGTATGCCGCGTAACCGCGCCCGATGGCCCGGGCGGTCTCCGGATGCAGATCCCGCCCCACGATACCGCGGATGTCGTATTGCCGGAAGATTTCCTTGGCGATGCTGGTCATCGTGTGCGCTCGTGAGGCAGGATCTCCAGCGGCCGCGGGGCGCGGCCACTCGTCACTGCTGAGTCGTCGGCGCGCGGGGCACGTCCTCGGTGAGGTGCACGAGCTGCGGGAGGCTCCTCCGCGCGACGCTCAGAACCGGCTGCGGCCAGACCCCGACGACCAGCAACACGATCGCGCACGTCGCGATCACGAACCGCGTCATCCCCGGCACCCTCGAGGGTGGTGGTGCGTCCGCCGGCCGCGCCTTCATGAACATCACCATTACCACGTACAGGTAATACCCCGCCGACACCACACTCGTCAGCACAAGCCAGACCGCGAGCTTCGGCTGTGAAGGGGGACGGAGCGCCGCCTGGATCACGTACCACTTCGCGAAGAAGCCCATGCCGCCGAAGATCGGGAACCCGAGGAGAGCGAGCATGAACACGGCCATCGCGATGGCCAGCCCGGGTCTCACGCGCCACAGCCCCGCGTAATCTTCGATTTGCTGCCCGCGCTCGCCCGTTTGCGCCAGCGCCATCACTACGGCGAATGCTCCCATCGTCGCCAGCGTGTACGCAAACACATAGAAGAGAAACGCCGACGCGCCCTCGAAGTTGCTGACCACGACCGCGACGAGTAGATAGCCGGCGTGGGCGATGCTGGAATACGCGAGCATGCGTTTGACGTTCTTCTGCATGAGCGCCACGACGTTCCCGACGACCATCGTCACCACCGCCAGATACCAGAGCGGCTTGTGCCAGGCGAGGTTCAGGTAGGGGAACGCCTCCATCCACATCCGGAGAAACGTGGCGAACGCCGCTGCCTTGACCGCGGCGGCCATGAACGCGGTCATTGGCGTCGGGGCCCCCTCGTAGACGTCGGGCGTCCACATGTGGAACGGGGCGGCCGCGACCTTGAACCCCAGTCCGACGATCAGCAGCCCCACTCCGGCGAGAAGCATCGCGTTCGTCGCGAGGTCTCGCTCGAGCACCGCCGCTCCGATGTCGGCGATGTTGGTGCTTCCCGTCGCGCCGAAGACGAGCGCGATCCCGTAGAGCAGGAATCCGGTGGAGAACGCGCCCAGCAAGAAGTACTTCAGCGCAGCTTCCGCCGAGCGAAGATTCCGCCGATTCAGTCCCGCGAGCACATACACGGCGATCGACATGAGCTCGATGCCGAGGAACACGATCATGAGGTCCCGCGCCGCCGCCAGCAGCATCATGCCCGCCGTCGCGAACAGGATCAGAACGTGCGCCTCGGCGATATCGATGCGCTCGCGCTCGAGGTAGTCCATCGACATCGCGATCGCCAGGATCGCTCCGAGCAGGACGAGCACGTCCGTCGCCCACCGGAACGCGTCGACCGCGATGACACCGCGCGCGGCGGTGTGACCCGCGACCCACATGTAGATGACGCCGGCGAGCGTGAGGACGCAGAGCGCGATGCTCCACCGTCCGACCGCGCGCTGTCGCTGCGGCGTTTCGGCGCCCCACGCCGTCGCCAGCAGCAGGATCATCGACCCCGCCATCAGCAGGAGATCGGGCGCAAGCGCGAAGGTGAGATCGAACGGGCGGGAAAGATCGAAGCGCATGCTATTCACCCGACGGCGCTCCCGCCGCGGGCCGGCTTTCGGTCACGAGCGTCAGGAAGGCCGCCGCCGACCGCTCCATCCGATCGAGAATCGGTTTGGGATAGAAGCCGATCCAGAAGATCGGAATGACGAGCGCCGCCATGATGATCCCTTCGCGCAGATTCAGGTCGGTGAGCCGTTCGTTGTCGGGGTGGGTGACCTTCTGGAAGAGAATCCGCTGAATGGCCCAGAGCAGATACGCCGCCGCGAAGATGACACCGGTCGTCGCGATGACGGTCCAGATGGGCTGGGTCCGGAAGCTCCCCACCAGCACGAGAAATTCGCCGACGAACCCGTTCGTCGCTGGAAGGCCGATCGAGCTGAGTGAGACGATGGTCAGCATCGCCGCGAAGAGCGGCACGACGCGCGCGATCCCGCCGTAGGCATCGATCAGGCGGCTGTGGCGTCGCTCGTAGATCATGCCGATCAGGAAGAAGAGGGCCCCCGTCGAGATGCCGTGGTTGATCATGACCATCAGCGCGCCCTGCACGCTCTCGAGCGTCAAGGCGAGAATGCCCAGCATGACGAAGCCGAGGTGGCTCACCGATGAGTAGGCGACGAGCTTCTTGAAGTCGGGCTGGACCATCGCCACCAGCGCGCCGTAGATGATGCCGATGACGGCGAGCGCAAGCATTGTCGTGCGCACGACTGGCGTGAGCACGGCATCGGGGAACAACGGCATCGCGAACCGCAAGAAGCCGTACGTCCCCATCTTGAGCATGATGCCGGCCAGGATGACCGAGCCCGCGGTCGGCGCCTCGACGTGTGCGTCGGGGAGCCACGTATGGAACGGGAACATCGGCACCTTCACCGCGAACGCGAGGAAGAAGGCGCCGAAGAGCAGCAGCCCCACGGTGCGGCTCACGTCGATCGTGCGGAGGTACGTGTCGTAGCTGAAGGTGGGCGCGCCGGCCTGCCAGGTCTGCATCCACAGGTAGAGGATCGCCACCAGCATCAGCAGCGAGCCGACCATGGTGTACAGGAAGAACTTGATGCTGGCGTACAGCCGCCGCTCGCCACCCCAGATCCCGATGATGAAGTACATCGGGATCAGCATGACCTCCCACATCACGTAGAACAGGAGGAGGTCGAGCGCGACGAAGACGCCGATCATCCCTGTGGTGAGGATCAGCAGCAATGCGTAGTAGGCGGGAAGCTTCTCGCGCACGCTGGTCCAGCTTCCCAGCACGGCGAGTGGCATGATGAACGTCGTCAACAGGATCATCATCAGCGAGATCCCGTCGATACCGATGATGAAGTTCGCGCCCCACTCGGGGATCCACGGCTTCATCACCACGTTCTGCCATGTGCTGATCGAGGTATCGAACGTCCACCACAGCCCGACCGAGACGAGAAACTCGGCAACGAGCGTCACGAGCGCGATCACGCGCGCGCTTCCTCCCGTCGCGATGTCGTCCCCGCGATCCCGGCCGATCCGCGCAACGTAAATGAGGATCGCTCCGGCGATCGGGATGATCAGCAGCGCAGGCAGTACCCAGTCGCCGTACCCGACCCCGGCAAGAAAATCGCGCATGGCCTAACGAAGAGTAAAGGCGCCGAGGACCACCAGAACTCCGAGGACGATCGCCCACGCATACGTGCTGACGCTTCCGGTCTGAAGGAACGAGCCGAGGCGACCGAACACGGTCATGAGCTTCGCGCTGCCGTTCACGATCAACCCATCGATGAGCCAGGTGTCGGTCACCGTCCACAGCAAACGTCGCGAGACGCCGACGACCGGACGCACGATGGTGCGATCGTACAGCTCGTCCACATACCACTTGTTGGCGAGCACGCGCCCGAAGCCACGCTCGGGCACCGCCTGCTCCTTCGGGACGAGGCGCGCGGGCCGCAGCCGCACCACGGCAAACGCGATACCGACGATCGCGATCGCGACCGCTCCACCGATGAGGAAGTACTCGGTGCGGTGCTCGAGGTGCGCCGGCTCACCGCCCGTGATGGCGAGCGTGGGGTCGCCGACGACGGGATCCAGCCAGTGGTGCAGCCACTGTGGCGGACCGAGGAACCCGAGCAGCTCGGGGATGTTGAGCCAGCCGCCGATCGCGCTCAGCACGCCGAGGACGATCAGCGGCAACGTCATGACCCACGGCGCCTCGGCGAGATGCTTCTGCTCCGCATCTCCGGTGCGGTTGGGGCCGTGGAAGGTGTAGACCATCATCCGCGTCATGTAGATCGCGGTCAGCAGCGCGGTGAAGAGCCCGATCGCATACGCCGCGTACAGAAGGGCCCCACCGGGAATGCCTAACCAGCTGGCATCGGCGAGCGCCGAATGGCCCGCGCGCGCGAACACGCCGGCGAGGATCTCATCCTTCGAGAAAAACCCCGAAAGCGGTGGGATGCCGGCGATCGCGAGCGTCGCGATCCACATGAGCGCGAACGTCCACGGCAGGTATCGGCGTAACCCGCCCATGTTGCGCATGTCCTGCGCATCGGCGTGCGAATGGGTGGCGTGATACGCCCGGTGCATGGCGAAGATGACCGATCCCGAGCCGAGGAACAGCAGCGCCTTGAAGAAGGCGTGCGTTACCAGGTGGAAGATCCCGGCGGCGTATGCGCCGACGCCGACGCCGACGAACATGTATCCGAGCTGAGAGACCGTCGAATAGGCGAGGACTTTCTTGATGTCCCACTGCTTGAGGCC
>DASTYE010000054.1:0-19550 GCA_035765135.1 Gemmatimonadaceae bacterium
CGAACGATCGACGCGACGGGGCTGATCGTCGCCCCCGGCTTCATCGACCTCCACGCGCACCTCGATCCTCTCCTCCGCATGCCGGACGCCGAGAGTCATGTGCGACAGGGCGTGACCTTGGCGGTGGGCGGCCCCGACGGCGGCGGCCCGTGGCCCTTCGCCGCGTACCTCGACTCCGCGCAGTCGTTAGGCATGGGGATGAACGTCGCGTTCCTCGCCGGCCACAACACGATCCGGCGCGAGGTGATGGAGCTCGAGAACCGCGCACCGACGCCCGCCGAGCTGGATCGAATGCGGGGGATGGTCGCGCAGGCGATGCACGAAGGCGCGTTCGGGCTGTCCACCGGGTTGCGCTACCTCCCGGGTACGTTCTCGAACACCGATGAGGTGGTCGCGCTGTCCAAGGTCGCGGCCGACTCGGGCGGCATCTACACCTCGCATCTGCGCGAGGAAGGACTCGGAGTGATCGAGGGAGTGCGTGAGGCGATCGAGATCGGCCGCCGCACGGGGATCACCGTGGTCCTCACGCACCACAAGGTCATCGGAAAGCCGATGTGGGGGCAGAGCGTGCGCACGCTGGCGATGGTCGACAGCGCACGAAAGGCGGGAGTAGACGTCCGCATCGACCAGTATCCGTACACGGCAACGTCGACCGGCATTGCGGTGCTCGTTCCCACGTGGGCGCTCGCCGGTGGCGACAGCGCCTTCGAGCGACGGCTTGCCGATCCTGCCCTTCGCGACAGCATCGTGCGCGGGATCGTGGAGCTCCTGCTCACCGACCGAGGTGGCGGTGACCTCGCGCGCGTGCAGTTCGCTCGCGTCTCCTGGCAGCCGTCGCTCGAAGGACGAACGCTGCACGATTGGGCGCTCGAGCGGGGCATGCCATCGACGCCGCAGGCGGGTGCGGAGCTGGTGATCGAGGCGCTGCGCAAGGGCGGCGCGTCCGCGATCTACCACGTGCTCGACGAGGGCGACGTCGAGCGCATCATGCGGCATCCGCAGACGATGATCGCTTCCGATGGACGTCTCTCGCGGCCAGGGCAGGGCAATCCTCATCCTCGCGGGTACGGCACGTTCCCGCGCGTCCTTGGCCGATACGTACGCGAGCGAAACGTGTTGACGCTCGAGCAGGCCGTTCACAAGATGACCGGGATGCCGGCGGCAACGCTGCGGCTCGGCGATCGCGGTCGGATCGTCGCGGGCGCATATGCCGACATCACCATTTTCAGCGCCGACTCGGTTGCGGATCGCGGGACGTTTACCGATCCGCACCAGTATCCGGCAGGCATTCCCTACGTGATCGTCAACGGCACACTCGCCGTCGATGGCGGTCGCTTCACTGACGCACGCGCAGGTCGCGTGCTGAGACGAGGGCAGAAATGATCGTCTACCTGAACGGCACGCTCATCGAGAAATCGAACGCGCATCTCTCGCTCGACGATCGCGGCTTTCTTTTTGGCGAAGGCGCGTACGAGGTCACTCGCGCGATCCATGGCTCGCTGTTCGAGCCGGAGCGGCACATCGCCCGCCTCGACCGGACGCTTCGCGGTCTGGGAATCGATCCCGATGCCCTCGAGCTCGACGAATTGTTCGCCGTCTCGGAGCGGCTGGTGCGCGACAACGGGCTCGCCGAGGGCGAGGCGACCGTCTATCTACAGGTCACGCGCGGCGTGTCGTTCCCACGGTCGCACGTGTTTCCACCGGCGGGCACGCCGCCGACGGTGTACATCGTGGCCACGCCGTTCACTCCATTCCACGACCTGCGCGCTCGGGGCGTCGGCATCGTCACGGTGCCTGACGAACGCTGGATGCGCTGCGACCTCAAGACGACGAGCCTCATTCCCAACGCCATGGCCAAGCAGCGCGCCGTCACTTCCGGAGCGTTCGACGGCGTCTTCGTTCGCGATGGGATCGTCACCGAAGGGTCGCACAACAACGTCTTCGCCGTGATCGGCGGCGAGCTGCGCACCCATCCGCTCGGCACCCGAATCCTCCAGGGTGTGACTCGCGATGTCGTCCTCGAGCTCGCGGCCGAGGCCGGACATCGGATTCGTGAGAACGCTGTGCGGCAGGACGAGCTGGAGACGGCCGACGAGGTTTTCCTCACCGGCACGACGGCCGATATCCTTCCGGTAGTGCAGGTCGATGGTCGCCCGGTTGCGGATGGACGGCCGGGTTCAGTGACGCTGTCGCTGTACGAAGCACTCGCTGGCAGGATGTATCGCACCGCCGCGCGCGCGCTGGCGCTGCTGATGACGCTGCTCGCGCCCACGGTCGCTGCCTGTGCCGGCGCGCAAACGCCCACCACGCCGGCGCCGTCAGTCGTCGCGACGCGCCCGACCGTCCGCGCGGCGCTCGAAAAGCTTCGCGCCGACAACGCGTGGACGCTGGAGCAGCAGGTCTCCATGTGCGAAGTCCCCGCGCCTCCATTCGGGGAAGCGAAGCGTGCGGAGGAGTTTCGTCGCCGGCTGGTCGCGCTCGGGCTCACCGATGCGCGGATCGATGCTGAGGGAAACGTCATCGCGCGACGTCGCGGACTCGCCCGTCGTCCCGCCGTCATCCTCTCCGGGCATCTCGACACCGTTTTCCCAGAGAGCACCGACGTCACCGTGAAGAAGGAGGGCGACGTCTACAAGGGGCCGGGTATTGGCGATGACTGCCGCGGCCTCGCGATCGTGCTCGCCGTCGCCCGCGCCTTTGCGGCCGCGGGAGTGCAGACGCGCGGAGACGTGTTCTTCGTCGGCACGGTGGGCGAGGAGGGTGCCGGCAATCTGCGCGGCGTGCGGCACCTCTTCACCAGGGAGCTCAAGGACTCGGTCGACTATTTCATCTCCGTCGATGGCACGGGGCTCGGCCTAACGAATACGGCGGTGGGCAGTCATCGGTATCGCGTCACGTACGAGGGACCGGGCGGCCACAGCTATGGGGCGTTCGGCATGCCGAATCCCGCGCACGCGCTCGGTCGCGCCATTGCCGGGATTGCGGAGCTGCGCGTGCCCCGTGAGCCGAAGACGACGTTCAACGTCGGCGTCATCGATGGTGGCACTTCTGTGAATTCAATTCCGGCGGCGGCGGTGATGGACGTCGACCTGCGGTCGGTATCGCCCAACGCTCTCGATTCGCTCGATGCGGGGTTCCGTGCGGCGCTACAGCGCGCGCTCGAGGCCGAACGTGCGCGATGGCCGGAGTCGCCGGTGAGCCTGCAGGTGAAGATCGACACCATCGGCATTCGCCCCGCCGGCTCGCAACCCGACACGGCGCGCATCGTCCGCGCCGGCGTCGATGCCGCGCGAGCGCTTGGCTTCACCACCGAGCTCGGCGCCGGCAGCACCGACGCCAACCTTCCCATGAGCCTCGGCGTCCCCGCGATCACCATCGATGGCGGTGGAGAAGGCCGCGGCTCTCACTCGCTGACGGAGCAGTACCGCGATGGCGAACGCGGCTGGCTCGGCCCCCAGTGGGCAGCGCTGATCACGGTCTCGCTCGTGGGGGTGAGATAGGGTCAAACGAGGAACGAAGAACGAGAAATGAGGAACTCGAGCTCGAGGAAGCCGCCATAATCGACTTCCTCGGTCCTCAGTCATCGTTCCTCAGTCGGCTCATTCGCCGGCCTTTCGAATCTCCGCTCCACCGCTCCCCGACGTGATCGTGATCCTCCGCCCGCCGCGACCGATCGTCGCACGTACGCGGTGAGGGTCGATCCGCCCCTGGACGCGAAGCGGAAAGTCGGTCTCGAGCCTGCCATTCGGGATCTGGACGTCGATCTCCCCCTCGAAATCGGACGGCAAGACGAGGGTGACGTCGCCATTCCCCGTGCGAAACGCCATGTCCTCCGTCCCGCTCAACGACGACATCCGCGCATCGATCCGTCCGTTCCCCGTGTAGGCCGAAACCGGGCCTTCGCCCGTCACGATGTTCACATCCCCGTTCCCGCTTCTGGCGGTGACCTCACCGCCTGCTTCGCTCACGTGGATGTCGCCGTTTCCCGACGAGGCGCGCACCGGTCCGCCGGTTGACGCCACGCGCACGATGCCATTGCCCGTCGTCGCAACCACCTCGACGGTCGCTCCGGTCACCGACACGTCGCCATTCCCCGAGGCGACCCCGATCTTCACGCCACGCGGGAGCCGGATTTCGAAGTCCGCGCTGGCCTCATCGTGTCGGCGACGCCCGCGCGACCTGTGAATCCCCTCGGCATCGCACTCGCTTTCCTCGAATGTGGCACAGATGGTCACATCGTCGCCGCGGCGCACCGACGTGATCCGAAGCTCCGCGGCGTCCTCGCCTTCCTTGCGTCCGATCACCTCGACACGATCCCCCGATGCCGCTGTGACCCGAATGTCACCACCGAGGGTATGCACTCGGAGCCAGGCCCCGCGGGGCACGCGATCGTCGAACGAAAAGTCGCGACCGCGCTCCTGCGCCAGCGCGACAACAGGCATGGCGAGTGCAGTGGCCAGCAGGGCGAACGTGGGGCGCATCGGCAGCTCCGTTGAGGTTGCGGATGTGACAGCGGCGAGGCGGCGCGGGTTTGAATGTCGGACGCTCGAAAACCAGCTCAGGAGAACTTCATGCGGTTCACGCAATACACGCAATGGTTGCGCTTCGCGACGGTCATCCTTGTCCTCACCGCCTGCGCACCATCACGCGAGGAATCGGGGGGCGATTTGACTTCCAACGAGGCGCCATCGCCGGAGACGACGCTCATCACGACCGATCGGAACTCCTATCGCATACGACGGACTGCCGATGCACTGGAGCTCGACATCGTGACCACGTTCACGAACCGCACGAGCGACACCGTGCGGCTGCACCCGTGCGGCACCAGTCAGCCGTCGTTCGCTCTGGAGAAGTCCGTCGATGGCGCCTGGAAGCCGGCGTTCCGCCAGGTGTGCACGATGATGCTCATGCTGGACCCGCCAAAGGTGGCGCCGGGAGAATCCCGCACCGACACCGCGCGCGTGCGCGCCATGCTGGCCCCGAACTCGGCGCCGCGCTTCGAGGAGGGGTTGCCGATCCCCGGTCGCTATCGGGTGGTCTACGCGCAGGCGTACCGGACGTGGATTCCTAACGAGGGACCCGGTGAGCTCCTGCCCCTGGAGCAGCGAGTGTCGAATGTCTTCGTCATAGAGGAGTAGAGGCGGTAAGAATAGGGTGTCGAGGGGTCAAGGGTGTCGAGGGTGTCGAGGGGCCAGGTAGTCGAGGTCGTCCAGGTCGTCCAGGTAACCAAGGTGAATCCACCGACAGGCTCTCCCTCGTGATGCGATAACCTCGACACCCTCGACGACCTTGACGACCTCGACGACCTTTCCCCTCGACACCCTTGACACCCTTGTTCTCAGCCCTCGTCCTGCTGCTCGCAGCATCGCCCCTCGCGGTCGATGCCCAGGAAACCAGTCCTCCGGTTCTCCCGGGCGTGGAGCAGTTCCTCGCCGATGTTCCCGCGAGCGTTCGAGGCAAGCGCGTCGGCCTGATCACCAACCATACGGGCGTCGATGCCCGTGGTACAAGCATCATCGATCGTCTGGCGGCGTCGCGCGACGTGAAGCTCGTCGCGCTCTTCGGCCCCGAGCACGGCCTGCGCGGAACGGTGCCGGACGGCGTGAAGATCTCGTCAGGCGTCGATCGAAAGACCGGTCTGCCCGTGCACTCGCTGTACGGGGCGACACGTGCGCCCACCGCGCGAATGCTCGCCAATGTCGACGCGCTGCTGTTCGACATGCAGGATGTAGGCGCCCGTCCCTACACCTACATCTCGACGATGGCGCTGGCGATGCGTGCCGCGAAGCAGAAGGGCATTCCCTTCGTCGTGCTCGATCGTCCCAACCCCATCGGCGGCCACATCGTGGAGGGCGCGGTGCTCGACACCGCCTTCCGGTCGTTCACCGGGATTCATCCGATCGCGCTGCGGCATGGGATGACGATCGGCGAGCTGGCGCGAATGTTCAACGAGCGCTTCGGGATCAACGCGCAGCTCATCGTCGTGCCAATGCGTGGGTGGCGACGGGCGATGTGGTTCGACGAAACCGATCTGCCATGGGTGAGCCCGTCGCCGAACATCCGCCGGCTCGAGACCGCCATTCACTATCCGGGTACGGTGTTCATCGAAGCCACGAACCTGTCGGAGGGGCGCGGAACCGATCATCCGCTGGAGCAGGCGGGCGCACCCTGGCTCCGCGCGCGCGCAGTCGCCGACTCAATGAACGCGATGGGCTTGCCCGGCGTGCGATTCGAGTCGGTGCGATTCACCCCTGCCCGCGGAGCCGCGAAATACCCCGGGCGCACCGTGCCGGCCGTCCGATTCGTTCTCACCGATCGCGAGTCCTATCGGCCCGTGCGTTCAGCGTTGCTGTTTCTCGATCTCGTCAGGCGCATGCACCCCAATGCGTTCCGCTGGACGGAGCGCGGCGCGGGCCTCGACCGCCTCGCAGGCACGGACAAGCTCCGGAAGTCGATCGAGTCGGGAAGCCTGACCGATCTCCTCACGGAATGGGTGCGCGACGCACAGCAGTTCGAGGAAACCCGAGAACCGTATCTCCTCTACTGACGAGGTGAGGCAAGCAAACGGCCGCGCAGGTGCGCGGCCGTTGCCCCTCGACATCCTCGACAACCTTGACAACCTCAGGGGTTATCCGGCACGTTCGGGTTGTTCAGCCGCTCGTTGTTAGGCAGCGGCATGCACGCGTTCGTCCCGCTGCGCGTCCCGTAGGTGCCGCTGCCATGGTATGGCGAGCCAGCCGGCGGCTGCAGCGCAATGTTGTATCTGATGACATCCCCAAGGTGGTGGCCCTCGAGGAACAGCTCGCGACGACGCTCCTCGATGATCTCGGCGAGCAGGACATCTCGGTCGAGGGTGACGAGCGCGCCCCGGTTCCCGCGCGCGCGAACGTTGTTGAGGTGGATCAGCGCCTGGGCGATCGTCCCCACCTCCCGCTCGGCCTCGGCGAGAATCAGCTGCGCCTCCTCGTACGTCGCGATCGGGAAGGCCGTCGACGCGGTCGGGTACTTCAGTTGACGATAGCGGAGCACGCCCGTGACCGTGGTCGAACCGTTCGTCGGTGGATTCTGCACGGGGATGCGCGGGTCGTTGCGCTGCACGTACAGTGTGTCCACCATCGTCGCATCCGTATTCGGATTGTTCTGCGCCCACATCCGGTTCTCACGGCGCGAGTTCGTGGTCGAGGCGCTGGCGTTGAATGCGAATCCGGCCGGGATCTGCGAGGCATCCGCCTTGGCGCCGGCAAAGTCGCCGAGATTCAGGCGCGCGCGCGCGCGGCCGAGATACGCCGCACGTCGCCGGAGGCTGTCGGCTGGCGCCGTCGCGGCGGCGATCGCCTCGGTGAACTTCGTCTCCGCCTGTCTGAACACGGAATCCGGCGAGATTTCGCCGCCGTAGTTGACCTCCGTCCCGAACACCGACGAGATCGCCATCGAGCAGAAGCCTTCGCCGAGATAGATCCGGGCGTAACCGCCGTAGAGCGCCATCGTGGCGATGCCGCTCGTGCGGTTGACGGGAGCGACCTCCGCATCCGTCCACTGCTCGAGGTACCGCTGCACCCGGTCCGCCGATGCGCGGGCCGTCTGCAGAGGGAGATACGTACCGATGGCCGTGCAGTCGAACGCCTGGTAGCGGCGATCGGCGGGTGTGAGGCTGCGCTGGTCGTACGGGTAGCGATCGGCGGTCTGCAGTCCATCGAGCAGCTCCTCACCAATGAGCCCGCTGACCACGAAATAGGCTCCTGCCGCGCACTCGAAGTCGGCGATCGCCGAGTTGACCATCAGCTCGGCGTTCGCTGGGGACTCCAGGTTTTCCGCCGGGATCCGGCTCGGTGAGTCGACGTTGAGCAGCTCGTCCGGGTCGCACGCCGAAAGGGATCCGGCCATCGCGGCGAGCGTGAGCAGAACACCGGCGCGCGCGGCCATCCTCCGGGGAGACGATGTCCGCGTCCGTCCGTGGGTATGTCGGTTGATCATAACGAGTCTCGAATTCTCCAAATGTGAAGGCGCGGCGTATACGTCGCGCGTCATGTCAGAAGCCCAGGTTGACGGACACCACCCACTGCGCGAGCTGAGGGAGCGTCGTCTGCTCCCAGATGCTGTGGCTTCCGCCCCGGCTTCCGCCGAGGAAGAACGCCTCCGGTTCCAGCCCGCCGTAGTCCGTCCATGTGTGGAGATTGCGTCCGGCGAGTGAGATCGACGCGGTGCTCGCCCGCGCGTACGCGGCCCACGCCTGGGGCAGCGTATACGTCGCGCTGACCTCGCGCAGCTTGGTGAAGCTCGCGTCATCGATCAGGTAGTCCACGAGCGTGCCGCTCGACTGAATCGCCGCGATGCGCCGCGGATCGAACTCCGTCGGGAAGACGTTCTCGCGGCAACGGCCGCCGAAGAACGCACACCGCACGCGAGTGTTCCCGTCGAGCTTGTGATAGCCGCGCTTGAAGTCCACGAGCGCGAACAGCCGGAGACTATTCCAGAGCGTGAAGGTGTTGCTCAGCGAACCCTCGAGATCGGGTGACGTGCGCCCAAGAAAGACCTGCGGTGCCGCCGAGCACGGGACGGCGGTTCCAGCGCCGTTGTCGCACATGACGTTGGTGGCGATCCCGTTCGCGTTGAGCTGTGCGCTCATCACGCGCTTCTCGAACCACGAGCCAACGGGGTATCCCACCTGATGCCGCAGATACGTCCCGGCTGTCACCCACTGGCGACTCAGCTCCAGCGTGTCGAACGACGGCCCGAGACTGACGACCTCGTTGTCGTTCGTCGCCATGCTGAAGGTGACATCCCAGTCGAGCGATCCGAGCGAGAGCGGACGCGCGCGCGCGACCAGCTCGATGCCGGAGTTGCGGATCTCACCGGCGTTGAATGGCTGCGTGCCGGGAATTCCGAGCGAGGGCGGCACTTCGCGATCGAGAATCGCCGAAACTGTGCGCTTGTTGTAGTACGTGAATTCGAAACCGAGTCGATCGTTGAACAGTCCAGCCTCGAAGCCGGCCTCGACCTCCTTGCCGCGCTCGGGACCGAGGTCGGGGTTGCCAATGAACTGCGCGGTGACCGCCGCGACGTCGTTCGGGCCGGTCGCTGGCGTGTACGTGCGAATGGCGGAGTAGGTCGCGGGCTGCTTTCCACTCTCGCCATACGCGGCACGCAAGCGGAATGTCGTGAGGTAGGGGAGCGTGAAGAACGGCTCCTCGCTCACGACCCAGCTCGCGCTGAACTTCGGGTAGTACACGCGATCGAAGTTCTGCCCGAACGCGCTGTTGTCATCGGCGCGAATGGCCGCGGTGAGAAAGAGTCGATCTCTCCAGCTCAGCTGCTGTTGCGCGAAGAAGCCAAGGGTCGCGTCCTCGAGCCTGTCCTGCCCGGTCGAGCGGCCGGTCGTCGTCGCCGACAGCGCTCTCAGCCCTGGCGCCGGGAAGACGCTGCCCGAGCCGAAGAGAAACTCGGTGGAGTTCCGATAGTACTGCGCGCCCACCGAGGTCGTCGTGGCGAGCGACGGCGTCAGCGTCCACTGACCAGTGGCCGCATAGTCGACCGTGGTGTACACGACGCGGCGGTCGGTGACGGTGATGTAACCGAGCGCTTCGCCTCCGAACGTCGTGCTGCGCAGCGCGTCGATGCGCGGCGCCCAATCGCGGTTCTCCTCGGCCGTCCGATCAAGGCCGAGATTGAGCCGGTGGCGGAACCAGGTCAGCGGCGTGTGCGAGAACTGAAGTCCTCCCGTCACGCGATCCACCCGCTGCTCGAGGTGGTAGAGGGCATCGTATTGCTCGGGTGTGCCGCTGTGAAAGCCGCGGCGCACCGGGTCGCTCAGTGCGCGCGGATCGGCGAGCACCACCGTCCAGACACGGCCGCCATAGCCCGCTTCGGGGCTGAGCTTGGTCAAGCCGTTCATGTAGCCGATGTTCGTGCTGATGCTGACCTTGTCGCTCGGCAGCAGCGTGAGGTTCGCGCGGCCGGAGTGGCGACGCACGGCGTTGTTAGGTTCGGCGCCCTCGCTGTTCTCGATGCCGCCGCCGAGGAAGTAGTTGAAGACCGGAGAGCCGCCGCGGACGTTGACGTCGATGTCGTGCATCTGACCGGTCTGCCAAATGTTGCGACCGGCGGTCTTCTCCTTCTCGACAATGTCGAGCGTGATCACGTTCGCGGCCGGACAGATGGTGCCGGCCGGCGGGGTGATCGAGCACTGGTAGTTCGTCCAGAAGCGGCCCTCGGGGTCATCGAGGTAGTTGACGCCCGCCTTCATGTTCAGATTCCACCGCGCCGGACCCGTGAGGCCTTTCTTGGTGATGATCTGAATGACGCCGGCCGATGCCTCGGTTCCGTACAGCGTCGCCGCCGCCGGGCCCTTGATGATCTCGATCGACTCGATGTCGTCGGGATTGATGTCGTTCAGACGAGAAATCGACGCGGAGCCGAACGCCTGGTTGCTCGGGCCGCTCGCCGGGTCGTTGTTCGTGCGGACGCCATCGATGTAGATGAGCGGCTCGTTGCGCAGCGCGAAGCTCCCCGTTCCGCGCACGCGAATCCTCGATCCCGTGCCCACCGCGCCCGTCGCCGGCTGAATCACGACGCCGGCGGCTCGGCCGTTCAGCAGATCCTGGAGCGACTTCACGGTGCCGCCTTGCGTGGCGCCAGCGGCGTCGATGGAGCTGACGGCGTTGCCGAGCTCCTTTCTCGCCGTCGCGCCGACGGTCCCCGTCGTCACGACCGCTTCGAGGTCGATGCTCCGCTCGGCGAGGACGACGCGGACGTTCTCATCGCCGACCTGCGCGCGTACGCGGGTCTGCCGGTAACCGATTCTTCGAACGTCGAGCTCGACGTCGCCGCTCTGCTGTTGCGGCAGAACCAGGCGGAACCGCCCGGATGCGTCGGCGACCGCTCCAATGTTCGCACCGACGACCGTCACCTGCGCGGACGCGACCGGCGCGTTCGAGCCTTCGGTGACGACGGTGCCGGCAATCGTCCCCTGCGCGAGCGCAGGGCCCGCGACGAAACTCGTCATCCCCACGAGCGTGCGCAGCAGACTGCGAGGGGATGTGTACCAATCCAGACTCGGGAGCCGCATCACTTGCCTCCTACGGGGTGAAATGGTGGGGCCTGGGCGTAAGTGCGTACGCCTGCTCAGGCCCAGTCGGGAGAGTCGCACACCGACACTGAGTGAGAGGTTGATGGCGCTATGCTATCCCGCGGGTCAGGGAGGGGCAAGGGACCCGTAGTGGCCGCGATCGAGTGTTGGGATTTCGTGAGTTTGCGCTACGCGGCTGGCAGGTTTCGCGAGAAATCCTCACCTTCGTCGGATGCTCCTCCTCCTGCTGTTCGCGCAGCTCCAGACCGCGCCCATCGCTTCTCCCGCTATTCACTCCGGCCGCGACGATCGCACCGCCGTCCGGCCGCCGCGCGCCGAAACGTCCGTGACGATCGATGGCCTGCTCGACGAGGCGGTGTGGTCACAAGCCGCGGTGCTCTCCGGCTTCTCACAGTTCTCCCCGGTGGATGGCGTGCCGGCGCACGACTCCACGGTCGTGCTCGTCTGGTATTCTCCGACCGCGATCCACTTCGGGATTCGCGCGTTCGAGGCGCACGGGACCGTGCACGCCACGCTCGCCGATCGCGACAGGATGTTCGCGGATGATCACGTGCAGATCCTGCTCGGCACGTTCGACGACGGGCGACAGGCGACGGTCTTCGCGGTGAATCCCCTGGGAGTGCAAGGGGACGGCACGCTGGTGGAGCAGGGCGGACAGCGGGCGGGCTCCTTCAGCGCCGCGCAGGTGGCGCGCGAAAGCGCCGACCTCAACCCGGATTTCGTCTTTCAATCGAAAGGACGCGTGACGGACCTCGGCTACGAGGTGGAGGTCCGCATTCCGTTCAAGACCCTGCGATTCCAGTCGCGCCCGGAGCAGCGGTGGGGACTGCACATCCTGCGGCGCGTTCAGCATTCCGGCTACGAGGATTCCTGGGTGCCGGCGAAGCGCGACGCGGCGTCGTTTCTCTCGCAGTCGGGGCACATCGAGGGGCTCACCGGCCTTCGGCGCGGACTCGTGCTCGACGTGAACCCCGAGGTCACCGCGCGAACGGTCGGCGTCCGCGCGCCGGACGGAACGTGGCAGTCGGCAACGAGGGATCCCGAGGTCGGCGGGAATGTGCGCTGGGGCATCACCAACAACCTCACGCTCAACGGCACCGTCAATCCCGACTTTTCGCAGGTGGAAGCCGATGCCGGGCAGCTCTCGTTCGATCCGCGCTCCACGCTCTTCTTCGCCGAGAAGCGGCCATTCTTTCTCGACGGCAGCGAGCAGTTTCGCACGCCCAACAACATCATCTATACGCGACGCATCGTGCAGCCGTTAGGCGCGGTGAAGCTGGCCGGCAAGGTGTCGGGGACCGATGTCGCCTTCCTGACGGCGGTCGATGACGATGTCGACCGCCTGAGCCTCGGCGACCATCCGCGGATCACGATCGCGCGCGTGCAACGCGATGTCGGTGCCCAGTCGCGCCTCGGGCTCGCGTACACCGACCGGGTGCTGGGTGATTACTGGAATCGCGTCGCCAATGCCGATGCCCGCTTCGTTTTTGGAAAGATCTACGACGCCCGCCTGCAGTGGGCGCACAGCTTCACCGATGAGCTTGGCCGACGGTGGAATGCCCCACTGTGGGACGCACGCTTCGCGCGCAACGGGCGGCGATTCGGGATGCGCTACAGCATTACCGGAATCGATCCGGACTTCCTCACTCGCAGCGGATTCACGTCGCGTCGCGGGATCACGAACGGGGGCCTCTCGCACCGCCTGACGACGTTCGGGGCGCGCGGCGCGGCGGTCGAGTCGTTCAGTACCGAGCTCAACCTGCTAGGCACCTGGAAGTACGACGTCTTCACGCGCCGTGGCGACGCGCAGGACAAGAAGGCGCACCTCAACACGACGACATCGTTCCGCGGCGGGTGGACGCTCGTCGCCTCGCTCCTCGTCGAGACGTTCGGATACGATCCGGACCTCTACCGCGGAGTTCTCGTCGAGGTCCCCGTCCCGGGCGGGCTCGACACGATTCCCTTCACCGGCACCCCCGACCTGACGAATGTCGACTACGTCCTCGATCTCGCCACGCCGGAGTGGAAGCGCGGATCGGCCGGCGTCTTCGTCGTGTGGGGAAAGGACGAGAACTTCGATGAGTGGTCGTCCGCCGACATTCTCATCGGCACGCTGTCGGGTGACTGGCGTCCGACGGAGAAGGTGCGCGTCAACGCCACCTACAACATGCAGAGGTACAATCGCCGCACCGATGGCAGCACGGTGCGCATCCGCCGGATTCCGCGGTTGAAGCTGGAATACCAGATCGCGCGCCCGCTGTTCGTGCGCCTGGTTGGCGAATACGACTCGGAGAAGGTGGACGCCTTACGAGATGATTCGCGTACGAACGGCGCACTGCTCATTCCCGATGAGCAGGGCGTCCTGCACCGCAGCTCGGCGACGTCGAGGAACGTGTTCCGCGGGGACTTCCTCTTCTCCTACCAGCCTCTGCCCGGCACGGTCGTATTCCTGGGCTACGGCAGTGTGATGGACGAGCCGAGGGCGTTCCGGTTCGAGGGTCTCGAGCGTGGGAGCGACGGGCTGTTCGTGAAGGCGTCTTATCTATTTCGTTTGTAGCGGCCTTTGAAAGCGGGCCAAGGGCCAAGGGCCAGGGGCCAAGGGGAGGGTGAAGGGTTCACGGAGCTACCATTATCCCTGACCCTCCCCCTGGCCCCTGGCCCCTGGCCCTTGGCCCTTGGCCCGCTCTCAAGGCTGTACGAATTAGGTTAGGACTATTGCCCACCAGGCGTCCGACGCCGACCCTTTACAAGTGTCCATCTTCAAGTTCCGTCGCTCGTTAGCGGGCCCCCGCTCGGCCATCACGCTCGCGCTGCTGCTGCTCGCGCTCGTGTTGACGGCGGCGCTCGCGCGCCAGGCGCAGATCGCGGCCACATCGCATCGACGGGCCGCTGAGCGGGCGCTCGAGGACTATGCGTCGTTCGCGGCGTGGGAGTTCACGCGCCACGCCCGCTCCGACGTTCAGGCCACCCTCATGTCGGCGTTCGTTCCCTCGCTCCTCAGCCTCCCCGGCGGGGATCCGACGAAAGGCAAGCTCATGCCCGAGCGGCTTGGCGAGTCGGCCATCAGCCGCACGCAGTTCTGCGGCTGCCTCGACTCCGCCCGGTTCTTCTTCCGCTTCGACTTCCGCGATTCGACGCTGACCACGAGCGGCTTCCCCGTGTCGGACGAGCTCGCGGCGTGGGTGCGCGACACGATCAGCGGCCACTTCAGCGCCACCGAGATTGCCGGGGAGCCTGTGCGAACGGTGTACGGCTCGGTCGACGGGCAGACCGAGATGTCGATCGTCCTGACGAACGACGCCTACATCACCATCGTCGCGCGAGCCGCCGGTGCCTTGCGCATGCTCGGCTACGTGCTGACGCGCGATCTGGCGGGGCGGCCCGTGACCGCGTACGGGTTCGAGAGCGATCCGTCGCATTTCACCAAGCCACTGTTCAGCGAGATCGTCGCGCGGCAGGTGCTGCTGCCTCCCTCGCTGCTGCGCGGCATGCGTGGCGACTCGATTCTGTCGATCGCCGTCCACGATCCGGCCGGCGAAGAGATCTACCGCTCGTCGGCCCGCTTCGCGCCTCGTTATGCGGGAGAAGACACGCTCGGCGGCCGGTTCGGCAACCTGCACGCGCGGGTCGCGATCCGTCCCGAAATCGCCGGCCAGCTCGTCGTGGGCGGATTGCCGCGGTCACGCATGCCAATGCTGATCGCGCTCTTCACCCTTACGTCCGGCCTTTTGCTGATGGCGCTCCTCAACCTGCGTCGTCAACAGGAGCTCGCCCGGCTCCGGACGAATTTCGTGTCGAGCGTCTCGCACGAGCTGCGCACGCCCCTCGCGCAAATCCGCCTGTTCGCCGAGCTGCTGAGCATGGGCAAGCTCCGGTCGGATGACGAGCGCCGTCGCTCCGCGCGAATCATCGACCAGGAGGCGAGGCGGCTCACGTATCTCGTCGAGAACGTGCTGAACTTCGCGCGATCAGAGCGCCGCGCGAACCGGCTGCGGCTGGAGGAAACGGAGATCGCGCGCGAAATCCGGAACGTCCTCGACACGTTCGCACCGCTCACGCGCGCCAAGGATGTGACTCTGCACGCCGAGCTCACTGACGGCCTGATCGCCAGTGTCGATCGCGCCGCGCTGCATCAGATCCTGCTCAATCTCCTCGACAACGCGGTGAAGTACGGGCCCGCCGGTCAGACGATCACGGTGCGTGCGCGCGCCGCCGCCGACCGCTTGCTGATCGAGGTGATCGACGAGGGCGCCGGCATTCCCGCGGAGGAGCGGGACCGTATCTGGGAGCCGTACCATCGACTCGAGCGTGACGCGCGCTCCGTGGCCGGCAGCGGCATCGGGCTGGCCGTCGCGCGAGAGCTCATCGAGCTGCACGGAGGACGCGCATGGGTCGAGGACGCCCGCCCCCGCGGCGCGCGCTTCGTCGTTGCGCTTCCCCTCGCGGGCGCCGTGGCGACGCAGCCGCGCGTGTCCGAGCCCGCCGAACCCGTGTCCATCTGACCATGACGCAGATACTCATCGTCGAAGACAACGCCGATCTGGCGTTCGGACTCAGCACCAGTCTCGAGGTCGAGGGGTACGAGGTCGCGGTCGCGAACGATGGCCCGGCGGGGCTGACGGCGGCGCGGGAGCGAAATCCCGACGTCATCATCCTCGATCTCATGCTTCCGGGACTCGATGGCTATCGCGTCCTGCGAACGCTGCGTGAGGAAGGGCGACAAATGCCGGTGCTCATCCTCACCGCCCGCGGGGAAGAAGCCGACAAGGTGTTAGGCTTCCGGCTGGGCGCAGACGACTATGTGACGAAGCCCGTCGGCGTGCTGGAGCTGCTCGCGCGCGTCAACGCGCTGCTGCGCAGAGTGCGCGCTCCGGAGAAGAAGGAAGCGGCGAACGAGAAGTTCGGGAACGTCGAGATCATTCCCTCCTCGCGCACCGTGCTGCGGAACGGCGCGCAGGTCGCGCTGACGCCCAAGGAGTTCGACCTCCTCCTTGCGCTGGTGCGTCGCCGCGGCGCCGTTGCGTCGCGGTTCGAGCTGCTGAAGGAGGTCTGGGGGCATCGTACGGCTGTGATGACGCGCACAGTCGATATCCACATTCGGGAGCTGCGTCGCAAGCTCGAGGACAACCCCGCCGAGCCGCGCCACATTCTCACCGTGTGGAAGGCGGGCTACCGTCTCGAGGCCTAGGGGGACGAGCCGCACGCGCGTGGTGTGAACCGCGTGGTGCCGGTGACGGCGCGGCGCTCCCGACGTCCGCGCGCGTGCCCGATGTTCCCTGGCACTTTTGAAGCAAACCATTTGTTACTCTCGTAGTGTCGTAGCGTGTAGAGGCACCGGGCCTCTCCCCGATTCGACCACCGAGTGACGTTATGGCCATCGCATTCACCGACATTGTACTGCGCCGAGCAAATGATGAGTTGTCAGGCAACGGGCGCCGCGGCGCCTTGACGACCTACACGCCAACCCTCGAGCGGGCCGCGCAGGCCCCGCTCGTCAAGTTCTCGATGCAGCTGAATGAGCTGGAGCTGCATCGCGTCGTCCAGCTGTTGCAGCGCGGAGGTGTCGATCTGTCGCGTGCCAGCGTGGAAGAGCTGCGCGATGAGAGCGACCCGAGCGTGCCGGCGCCCACCGACAATACGACGTCGGTGCGGTTCGGCGCCATCGAGGTCAACTTCGCCGCGCGCACCGTTCGCCGGGACGGGATCGACGTGCATCTCGCGCCGAAGGAATTCGATCTGCTCGTGGCGCTGATTCGTCGTGAGGGCGCCGCCGCATCACGAGCGGAGCTGGCGCGGGATGTGTGGGGAAGCGAGCAGGCGGCGTCGGGGCGGACGATCGATACGCACGTGTGCGCGCTGCGCCGGAAGCTGGAGGAGGATCAGCGGCGGCCGCGTCACATTCGCATGGTGTCGAAGGTGGGGTACAGGCTGGAGCGTTAGGCATCGCGGTTGACGGCAAAGTGACGAATACGGAATGCGGAATTCGGATTGCTCACAGGCATCCGAATTCCGCATTCCGCATTCGTCACTCCGCCGTCACCCCCACGTCAGCGCACGAGTGTTAGGCGCAGCGAGATAGAGCGCACCAGCGGCGCACCGGCTGCATCGGCGACGCGAATGCCGGTGTCGTCATAGGAGCTCGCCTCGGGATCAAGACCGTCGTAGTCGGTCCACGTCGCGAGATTCCTCCCGGCCACCGTCACCTCGAGCCGACGTCCGCCAAGCGCGCGAGCCCACGCCGGTGGTGCATCGGCTCGAACAGAGACCTCGCGCAACTTCGTGAACGTCGCCGGCTCGACGAATGCACCAGCGAAATAGACGCTCCCGTCGGCAATGCTTGCTTGCCGGATTGCATCCTCCCGGGAGGGCGAGGTCGCGTACGCCGCAGCACAATGGTCGAGCCCGCACCGAAACAGCTCCGTCAGGTTGTGGAGATAGTGACCCCGCCGGTGATCCGCGAGAATGCTCAGCGTGAACGAGCCGACGCGAAGCGTGTTCTCCACGCTGACCTGCGTGGGCGGAAACGCGGGTAGATACTGAGGCGTCTCGCCGAATCGCACCTCGCACGGCTCCGTCGACGTCGCCTCGCAGCTGCTCTCGAGCACACCGTCGCCATCCAGGTCGTCGGCGGAAGCGACGGGAAGTCGCGCGTATGCTCCCACCGGCGCGCCCTGGACGAGCCACTGGCGCGTCTGGGCCAGCGTGGTTGGAAAGGGCTGGTCCATCATCTCGTTATGGTTGTGCACGTACGTCGCCCGGACATCCCAGCGCACCGGAGTTGTCCTCACAATCCCGGCGCGAATCGAGACTTCGATCCCGCGGTTGAGCAGCTCGCCAAAGTCCGGGACGTTGTAGGCAGCGGTCAGCATGTGGGTGGTTCGCTTCGAGTACCATGCGACCGAGAGATCCGCACGGCGCTTCAAAAACGTCGCGTCCAGCCCGAGTTCCTTCTCCGTCACCACCTCGACCTTTCGTTCCAGCGGGGTCCCCCAGGGCGGGAGGACGACGAACGCGAGGTGATCGGTCGACGGCAGGGCACCGATCTTGGCGTACGCGGCGCGCAGACGAACGTCACCGACCAGACCGGTGCGCTTGGCCACGCTCCAGAAGAATGAGGCATGCGGGAACCAGGGCGTCTTCCACCTGAGTCCGAAGTCACCGTGCACATCCTCGAGTCGCATTCCCAGTCGCAGCACCGCACGTTCGCCAGCCGCGACTTGGTGCTCGAGCGCAAGGCCCGCGACGTCCTGGCTGATGTGCATGAAACGCATCTCGCCAGCCGACGCACCTCCGGAACTGAAGTATTGCTCGCTCCGGTCGCTGCGCCGATGCTCGACGAGATCGACGTGTGCAACGGCTCGTGCGCGGAGCGCGGAACCGATGCCGTATTCCGCGGCGACGGAGGCCTGCGCGACAAAATCGTGGCGACGCTCCCGCATGTAGCCGATGATCGTCTGCTGCTCTCCATTGAAGAGCGTGACGTATTGGTACCCGCTCGTGCCTGCCGAGTGATCCAGCCCCGTGAAAACAGTCCCCCGCAGCCATGGTGTGGCGCGCCAGTCGGCTAACAGCGACAGGCCGCGACGCGAGAGGTCGCGCTCTGGTTCGGGGAAGGGGATGAACCCCGGCCACTCCGCGGCTGGACGGCCCTCGATCAGCGCTTGTTCGCGGAACGTGTCGAAGGTGGAAATCGTGAGGGGGGTCTCGCTTTCCATCCAGTGAACGCGCAGCGACAGCGACGCACCGTCCGAGATTCGAGCGCGTGCCGCGCCCCGAGCGAACATGCGCTGCCGCCCCAGCTCGTCGGTGACGCTCCCCTCGCGCTCGAGCGTGGCGCCGGCGGACCAGGCGAGCAGCTCGGACCCGGACACCACCGATCCACCGAGGCGCATGAGCGAGGCGGGCGTAATGATGCCTTCCGACTCGATGGGGTTGAACGACGCCACCGGACCGGTTGGCGTACACACGCCCCTCGCTTCGGCGACCCTCGTACACCACGTTATCGTTTGTCCGCCGGATGTCGTCCCGGCTCGTGAGAAGTTTGCCGGGTAGGTTCTGCCATCCTGCAACGCGCCCGTCGCGGCGAAAACGCGCCAACGGCTCGACGTCGGATAGGGCTGGCGCGTCGTGATCTTGATGACACCATTGGCAGCGCCCATGCCATATTCGCTTCCCGCCGCGGAGCCTGGCAGCACTTCGATCCGCTCGACCTGCTCGACGTCGATGTCGTCGAGCGGGCTCGTTTGTCCCTCGAACATCTCGTCCCGGGTTCGCGCGAGCGACATGCGCATGCCGTCGACGATTACCAGGGGCGCATTCTCACCGTACACGCTGGCTGGACCACGGAGATACACGAGCGTCGCACCCGATCCGCGTCGCGTTACGCTCAGCCCGGGGATTCGCGCCTGGAGCAGCTCCGCCACATTCGTGAAGGCGGCGCGATCGAGCGAATCGGGCTCGATGA
>DASTYE010000055.1:0-4202 GCA_035765135.1 Gemmatimonadaceae bacterium
GCTCGGTGTGACGACGGCCGCCGCGGCGGCGCTCGGTATGCGTCTCCCGGTCGCGGTCTTTCTGGGGATGCTCGTCGCGCTCAGCAGCACGGCGATCGTCATCCGCATGCTCGCCGACCGCAACGAGCTCGACGCGCCACATGGGCGCGCCGCGATCGGCGTCCTCATCTTCCAGGACCTCATCGTCGTCCCGATGGTGCTGCTGACGCCATTCCTCGGCGGCATTGGCGGCGACGTGAAGGACATGCTCTTCGTCGTCGCCAAGGCGGGCGCGTTCATCGTACTCGCGATCGCCGCCGCACGGTGGCTCGTGCCGTGGCTCCTTCATATCGTGGTGAACACGCGGAAGCGGGAGGTCTTTCTCCTCACGATCGTCCTCATCTGCCTCGGCATGGCGGTCGCGTCGGCACGAGCGGGACTCTCGATGGCGCTTGGCGCGTTCATCGCCGGCCTCATTCTCTCCGAGTCCGAGTACAGTCATCAGGCGCTCGGCGAAGTGCTGCCGCTCCGCGAGGTGTTCAACTCGCTGTTCTTCGTGTCGATCGGGATGCTCTTCGACGCGCGCTTTCTCATCGAGCGTCCGGGGTTGATCATCGGCGGCCTGTTCGCGGTCATCGCCCTCAAGACGATGATCACGACGGGCGTCGTGATGGTGCTCGGCCATCCGCTTCGCATCGCGCTGGTCACCGGCGTGCTGCTTTCACAGATCGGTGAATTCTCGTTCGTGCTGTCGAAGGTCGGCACGCAGGCCGGCCTGCTCACGGGAGATCTGGGTCAGATCTTCATCGCCGTCGCCGTCGGCTCGATGATGCTGACTCCGCTGCTCGATCGCCTCGCGCCGCGCGCGGCCGCGCGCCTCGAGCGGTGGCTCCCCGGCACATATGTGCGGGGCCGCGCCGTCACCGTCACGATGCGTGGCGAGATGCCGCCGCTCGCCGATCACGTGATCATCGTTGGCTACGGGGTGAACGGTCGCAATCTCGCTCGCATGCTTGGCCGCGTCGGTATCCCATTCATCGTGCTGGAGCTGAACCCCGATGCCGTGCGCGCCGAGCGCCGGCGCGGACGGTCGATCATGTACGGGGATGCCACGCGACCGGAAATTCTGCGACTAGCGGGTATCGACCGAGCACGCGTTCTGGTGCTCGCCATCTCCGATGCCGGCGCCACGCGCAGCGCGGTCGATCTCGCACGTCGAATGAACCGACAGGTACACATCGTCGTTCGCAGCCGCTACGTGCAGGAGATTCCAGCGCTGATGGCCGTGGGAACCGACGAAGTCGTGCCGGAAGAGTTCGAGACATCGATCGAAATCTCATCGCGCGTCCTGCGGCGCTACCTCGTACCGCGCGATGTCGTCGAGGGGCTCATCCACGAAGTCCGCAGCGATTCGTACGAGATGCTCCGGACGATCTCCGAGACGCACTCCCCCGCCGTCGGCATCGACCGGATCCTCGCCGACATTGCGCTCGAGGTGTATCGCGTCGAGCCCAGGAGCGCCGTCGCCGGGAAGACCCTGTCCGATTCCGGCCTGCGCGACCGCGGCGTGACCGTCGTCGCCATTCAGCATCGCGATTCGACGGTGCGATCGAACCCGACGGGCGCCGATGTGCTAAACGAGGGCGATTCTATCCTGCTGTTGGGTCCGCCGCAGCGTCTCACGGAGGCCGGCACGATGTTTCGCGGCGGGTGAGACGGGCTGGCTGACATCAAGAACGGAGGGGTGCATCACGGATGACACGGATTGCGGAAGAGGCCGGATTCGGCTCCTGCGGCGTTGAGCCTTCCTCGCGCGACAACAAAAAGCTGTTTTTGGACCTGCGCGTGGAGAGTGAACGGCGCCTGGGCGATCAGGCCGTTACAGTCCAATGCGTGTCATCCGTGGTGCACCCCTGGGTTCTTGATGCAAGGGCGAAGGGCGACAGCGGCAGGGCTCTGTGATTGAAATCGTCCGCGGCGACATCACGAAGCTGTCGGTTGACGCCATCGTCAACGCGGCGAACAGCGCGCTCGCCGGCGGTGGTGGAGTGGACGGCGCCATCCACGCGGCGGCCGGGCCCGCGCTCGCCGCTGAGCTTCGCAAGTACTTGGGATGTCCAACGGGGAGCGCGGTGATCACACGCGGCTATCGCCTTCCCGCGCGTTTCGTGATTCACGCGGTGGGACCGATCTGGCGCGGCGGCGATCAGAACGAGCGCGATCTGCTCGCCAGCGCGTACGAGACCTCGATGCGGATCGCGCGCGAGGAAGGCTCCATCCGTACGATCGCCTTCCCCGCGATCTCGACTGGCGTCTATGGCTTTCCCAAGGGAGCCGCCGCCGAGATCGCGCTCCGGTCCATGATCGCGCACGAAGGCGAGTTCGAGAAGATCACGGCCTGCCTCTTCGATGAGACGAGCGCCGAGCTCTATCGCACAACGCTGAAGAGCTTGAGGGAGCGCCCGGCCCGCACCTGGTGATTACGTGTTTCGGCAATCGGCCGGCCTAAAGCTTTACCACGGATTTCACTGATCTTGAACGGCAAAACGACACGGAGGAGGCGACTGCCGGGAGCTTTTGCAGCTGCACCCGCAAACTGAAGGAATGGGTCAACTCAATAGGCCACCGCGACCTTTACCCGATAGGTTTCCACAGGCTTTTCGCAGTTGCAGTTGATCGGTGGAGTTTCGCCGTTCAGGTTCCGTGGTCATCCGTGATAAAGCTGTTGCCGTTGTCGTTGCCGTTTCTGGGACATTCTGCGTCAACCGCTGCCCCTCGATCCTCATTCCTCGTTCGGAGACATGTCCCGCCCAAATCGTTGGTTGATCGTCGGCGCCGGGCCGTCAGGGCTCGCCGCCGGCCGCGCGCTTCGCGAGTCGGGCGTTCCCTTCGACATCGTCGAGCGCCACCGCGATGTCGGCGGGCTTTGGGATCTCGACAATCCCGGCACCGCGATGTACGAGAGCGCGCACTTCATCTCCTCGAAGACATGCTCGGCGTTCGACGGCTTCCCGATGCCTGCGTCGTATCCCGATTATCCGTCGCAGCCGCTCATCCTCGATTACATCCGCGCGTTCGCCGATGCGTTTCAGCTTCGTCCGCACATCGAGCATGGCGTCGAGGTCGTTCGCGCGACACCGGTCGGCGATAGCGGATGGGACGTCGAGCTCGGTACGGGCGAGACGCGGAGCTACCGCGGGGTGATCGCCGCCGTGGGCCACAACTGGGATCCGATTCTCCCCACGTACCCGGGTCGCTTCGACGGCGAGGCGTATCACTCCGTGAAGTACCGCTCGCCGACCGAATTCGAGGGAAAGCGCGTGCTCATCGTCGGCGGAGGAAATTCGGGATGTGACATCGCCTGTGACGCGGCCACGCGCGCGCGCCGTACGTTCATCTCCCTGCGAAGAGGATATCACTTTCTGCCGAAGCACGTCTTCGGCAAGCCCACCGACGCGTTCTTCCGCAGTGGCCCCCAGCTGCATCCCCTGATCGCGCAGCCCCTGCTGACGGGGTTACTTCGCCTGCTGGTCGGCGATCTGCGACGGTACGGACTTCCCGCACCCGATCATCGCGTGCTCGAGACGCACCCGATCATGAACACGCAGATCCTGCACTACCTCGCGCACGGCGATGTGAGCGCCAGGCCGGATGTCGTTAGGCTCGACGGCGCTCGTGTCCATTTCGCCGATGGGACGGCCGAAGACGTCGACCTGATCGTGTGGGCCACCGGCTACCGGCCGACGATCCCGTTTCTCGCGTCGGCGGTGCCGCACCGCGGTGCGCTGGGACCGGAGCTTTTCGCCGCTCTCCTTCCAACGACAGCGCAGAACCTGTTCGTCCTCGGTCATTTCGAATCCGACGGCGGTGCGGACCCCCGCGTCAGCAAGCAGGCCGAGCTGGTCGCGTTGTTGGCGCGCGCCGATGCCGCCGATCCCGTCGCGGCGCGTCGGTGGATCGGGGAGCTCACGTCCCAACGGCGCCCCGAGCTCGGCGGCGGCGTGCGCTATGTCGCCTCGCCGAGGCACGCCAACTATGCTCAGTTCGAGACATACGAGTCGTACCTGCGCCGGCTGATCCGGCGTGCACGGAAGGAGCTCCGTGTCGAGGCGTCGTCCGCGGTGCATCTCCCCCTCGCCGCCGATCCGCTCCATCATTAACTGGTCATGTCCCTCGTCCCTCTCTACGGGCACAACGCCCTCCGCGAGCGCCTGCGAGCGGCC